>CAYMEG010000087.1:0-5499 GCA_964389535.1 uncultured archaeon
ATAATAACAACATTTATTAAGCAGTATTTAACATGACAAATTCGGGGTGATGACTATTCTAATCGAAGTGAGATTTCACGGGAGAGGTGGACAGGGGGTTGTAACGGCTGCAGATATCTTAGCGGTTGCAGCCTTTAAGGAGGGCTATTGGACTCTCTCATTTCCAATGTTCGGAGCAGAAAAGAGAGGGACTCCTGTGGTATCGTATCTAAGAATTTCAGACAAGCCCATCGTTGAGAGGGATGAGATATACCATCCTGATTACGTTGTAGTTCTGGATCCCACCGTGATAGGACCGGTCAAGGTTGAGGCTGGGATAAAGCAGAATGGAATGATAATTGCAAACTATCCCAAATCTGCTGAGGAATTGAGAAAGGAGCACTTCAGCAGTCTGAATTCTGTGAAGATAATCACGTTAAATGCAACGAAGATGGCTATAGACATCTTGGGAAGACCGATCACAAACACGGCAATGGTAGGAGCCTTTGCTGGAGTTACGAAGTTGATAAAGCTTCAAACTCTCAAGGAGACGATTTTTGAGTGGTTTGAGGAGAAGGGTGAGGAGATAGCCAAGAAGAATGCCGAGTTGGTTGAGATGGCCTATAGAGAGGTGGAGGGGAGGGTATGAAGGTAACACTTGGAGCTGTTTCCAAGCCGTATTCGGCATTGAAGATGAAAACCGGTGACTGGGGAACTCATTGGCCGAAGATCGATAAAGAACTGTGCAACGGTTGTGGGATATGCGAGATGTACTGCCCGGATCTATGCATAGAGCTCGTCAAGGTTGGCGAAGAGAAGGTAAACGATAAGATCAAGGAGATCAAAAAGGCTAGGGTGAACTACGATTACTGCAAGGGTTGTGGGATATGTGCCGAAGTTTGTCCTACCAAGGCGATCACGATGGAGTTGAAGGAAACTTATAAGGTGGTCTAAAATGGTCAGAAAGGTTGTTAGAGGTTTTTACGCTGTAGCTTATGCCGTAAAGCTCTGCAAGCCGGCTGTGATCTGTGCATATCCGATTACACCTCAAACTGAAATAGTTGAGAACTTGGCAGCGATGTACGCAAACGGAGAGCTTGAAAATTGTCAGTACATAACAGCGGAGTCCGAATTCGGAGCTGCTTCGATCTTGGTTGGAGCGTCCGCAACAGGGGCAAGGACATTCACAGCTACGTGCTCCCAAGGTCTGATCTTGATGAGCGAAGTACTTTGGAACGCAGCAGGCATGCGTTTGCCGATAGTCATGGTCATAGCGAACAGAGCCTTGAGTGCCCCCCTCAGCATATGGAACGACCATCAGGATAGCATGGCCATGAGAGATGCTGGGGTACTCCAGGTATACGTTGAGAACAACCAAGAGGCTCACGATATGATTCCCCAAGCTTACAAGATCGCGGAGAACAGGGATGTCATGCTCCCGTTCATGGTCTGCATGGACGGTTACAAGCTTACACATGCGTATGAGCCGGTCGATCTACTTGATCAAGAGACCGTGGATAGTTTCCTTCCTCCCTACGATCCGCCGATCAAGCTGACGACAAAGGATCCCCTAACGTTTGGCTGCTACGCTCCGCCGCACTGTTACATGGAGTTTAGGGTGGTGATGCAGAGAGCCATGATGAGAGCAAAGAAGGTCATGGAAGATGTTTTCAAGGAGTGGGCTGAATTGACCGGCAGAGACTGGGGTGGGATGATTGCTTCAAACTTCATGGATGATGCCGAAATCGCAGTCGTTGCGATGGGTTCTGTCGTTGGATTGGTGAGAGAGGTCGTGGAAGAACTGAGGAAGGAAGGGAAGAAGGTTGGATTCGTTAAGATAAGATCGTTTAGGCCGTTTCCAACCGAGGAGCTGAGGAAGGTTATGAAGGATGTCGAGAAGATCGTAGTATTCGAAAGGGCGGTTTCATTCGGATATGAGGGCCCAGTGGCTATAGATCTCAAATCCGCTTTATACGGACATTGCAACGCGAAAGTGTACTCGTTCGCTGTTGGACTTGGTGGTAGGGATATACCGAGGGATCTCATAGCCAAGTGCATCAACGACGTCATCGAGGGTAAGGTGGAGGAGGGGTTCCACTTCGAAGGTGTTAAGGAGTTTGAGGAGGTGGTAGTTTGAAGTACTTCTTCTCAAGCGGGCATGGGGCTTGCCCCGGCTGTGCTTTGCCAATTGCAGTTAAGAACGTCCTATACGCCTTAGAAGGCAAATGTTTCGTCGTAAATCCGACCGGATGTCTGGAGATCATAAGCTCCCAATATGACAGAAGCGCTTGGGGTGTTCCGTACATACATTCTCTATTCGAGAACGCAGCTGCCGTTGCGGCTGGGATTGAAGCTGCCTTGAAGGCTTTGGGGAGAAAGGATGAGGGGCACGTTGTTGTATTTGCCGGAGATGGTGCTACGGCGGATATAGGAATAGGATGTCTCTCAGGAATGTTCGACAGAAATCACGATGTACTCTACATCTGCCTCGACAACGAAGCTTATCAGAACACCGGAAACCAACAGAGCGGATTAACGCCGCCAGGCTCGAATACAACCACAACCCCAGCCGGAAGGTTCCTTCCGGGCAAGATAGGAAAGAAGAAGGACATGGTATCCTTTGCCCTGGCTCATGGAATACCGTACGTGGCAACTGCGAGCGTTGCGTATCCGACTGATATAAGGAGAAAGGTTAAGAGGGCTGTGGAATTTGAAGGATCAAAGTACATCCAGATCCACTGCCCATGCGTTACGGGATGGGGTATAAACAGCAACGAAACCATCAAGGTGGCAAAGCTTGCGGTTGAAACTGCTCTCTATCCAATAGTCGAATACGAGAACGGAGAGCTTGTAAGGGTTAGGAAGATAAAGCAAAGAAAGCCCGTTGAGGAATATCTTAAGCTTCAGAGGAGATTTAGACATCTGTTCAAGCATCCTAAGGGTAGGGAGATAATTGAAGAGTTGCAAAGAATTGCGGATGAGAACGCCAAAAGATTTGGGTTGGACGAATAATCTATCTTTTCCTTTTTCTATGAATGAGTATCAGAGCTGAAACTACCGCTATAGCTACCAAAATTCCAATTAGTTCAATCCATGGAAATCCTCCCGTCGGTTTTGGAGGTAATGTGGGTGCTGGAACGGGAGTTCTTTGAACAGATGGAACAACACCTTTCTCAACTGTAAACTCTGGCTTTACTCTCATTTTTTCAACTCTTGTAATTACAGCTATTATTGCCATAATTACCGCTATCGGTGCCAAGATTTTAGCCAAAGATCTTCCCAAATCCGTAAGTTCGTAATACGTCCACTTCCTACCGTTTTTAAGTTTTCGGACGTAGCCCGAACGTTCGAGGATCTTAAGATGGTATAAAATCGTTGGTTTGGAAAGTTTAAGCAATCTCGAAAGCTCTGAAATCGTATATCTCCTTTTATTTAAGCTCTTCAGAATCCAAGCTCTAGTTTGACTCCCTATCACCTAAAAGACCTCTGACCGAATTTTGATAAAACTTATCAAAACGTTAGATTTTATAAAATATTTTATATCTCTTCAAAGACTCTTTCGAAGAGATCTAAATATTTTGAAGGTCTAATTAAGAATTCCAGTTTGCTTAGATCTCTAACAAGCTTGTACATTTCATCGCTCCTCTTCAATCCCAACTCCTTGGGAATCCTAGGCTTTACAAACCTTATCTCAGGTACATCTCCATACCTCTCATTTTTAACCCAACCGTCATCTTCGAGATAGTAGTAACATGCCCCTCTCAACCTTTCATACGGTTCATAATTAGATTTAAAGTCTCTGCAGACCCAGTTTGTCATCTTAAGCTCCTTGTTCGATGGATTTATCGTTACATGTCCGTAGTTTGGTGGAATTATCACCTTATCTCCGGCCTTTGCCTCTACAACGATGACGTCCACTATCCTACCATCTTCAACCTTCTGAAGTAGATAGTATGCCTCACCGCTCAAAACTTCGTATATCTCGGTATAGCTTAGGTTGTTCTCAGCAATCGGATGGTAGTGGCCGAAGGTCTTTATGAACTCCTTACCTATCTTGTTCGGTGGAATTACGGTTAGATCGAACCTGAGTTTATGCTCTAGAATCTTCTCCCTATCGCCCTTACTGTAGTATATATCCCTAAACATGTAATAGGCTGGGAAGTTCTCCTTTAACTCTTCGGGAAAGGCTAAAACCGGCTTGAGGTCTTCAGCCCACCTTATATCGGCTTTAAACTTCCTTCCAGCTATTTCGATCTCCATGGAGGCATTTGATTAAAACTACTTTTAAGGGTAACCGTTTTATCATCGATATCGAACTGGAACTATGCTCGTCGCACATACGCCGGATGCGGATGACGCATTCATGTTCTATGCGATGATCGCTGGTAAGATTCCAACGAGGCTTAAGATCGATCATCTGATCGAGGACATCGAAACCCTAAACAAGATGGCTTTCGAAGGATCATTGGACGTCATAGCTTTGTCCGTTCACGCTTACGCGTATTTGGACGATAGATATCGCATTTTATCGGCTGGAGCAAGCGTCGGTGATGGCTACGGCCCGATAGTCGTTGCAAAGAGGAATGTAAAGCTTAAGAATGCTAAGATTGCTGTTCCGGGCAGGTATACGACCGCCAACCTTCTGTTAAAGCTAGCAATCGGAGACTTTAAGGCTGTGGAGATGAGGTTCGATAAGATAATCGATGCGGTAAAGTCCGGCAACGTAGATGCCGGACTTTTAATTCACGAAGGTCAGATAACGTATGAGATGCACGGTTTAACGAAGGTTCTGGATCTATGGGAGTGGTGGTTCGAGCAGACTAAGCTACCTCTGCCTTTAGGTGTAAACGTGATAAATAGAAGGATTCCAGAAGAAGACCAGAAAGAGTTCTTGCGAGTCATGAGAGAAAGCATAAAGTTTGCTTTACAGAATGTAGATGAAGCTTTACAATATGCTATGAAATATTCAAGAGGGTTAAACAGAGATCTCGTCAAAAAGTTTGCACTGATGTATGTGAATGAGTACACTTACGAAATGCCACCAAAGGTCGTTAAAGCGATCGAAAAGCTTTACGAGATTGCTGAAGAGAAAGAAATTCTGAAAAAGCCTAAGCTTGACATTCTCTTTTTGAGCTAACAGCCACTATGAATCTTCTCTTTGGGGGAGGTGAAATCTCAATTCTTATCTCTTTGCCTATATACCTTCCTTCTTCTAACGATCCTACTTTCTATTAACCCCGTCCTCTCAAGCTTTCGCTAACGCACCCTTCTTTGATAGCATTTTAAGTATCTATAGCCTTCGAACCCATCGCATCGAGTATCATTAAGTATAAAATCCTAAGAAAATTTATATGTTATCGTTTCCAAGACGGTAGTATGGTTGAGCTTCCCGTGTATAGAGATAAGAGGATGATCGAGTTCGGTGAGTTCGAGTTTGAAACATACCTAACAAAAGATGAGCTTATGAAATTTCTAAGAAATCTTGCAGATCAAATAGAGAGAGGCAACGAGATAGATATC
>CAYMEG010000088.1:0-1091 GCA_964389535.1 uncultured archaeon
ACGGCAATTCTATCAAATTTCTCCTTTGCTATCTCCTCAGCCTCTCTCAATAGTCTCTCACCGAAACCTCTATGCTGGAATGCTTCAGCATCTCTCTCCCCCAACGGAACTGCCCTACCATAAACATGAAGCTCCCTTATCAGTGCGCAGTCTTCGAGCACATTTATGAATGGCTTGTACGGAAATCTAAGTCTAATAAAACCGATCAGAGCATCATAATCTGGCAGCTCATATGATATGAAGTATTCAACACCTTTCGATGCCTTATACCTCCGAACGACGAGTTCCGCCTTTCTAACGATGTCATCCGTAACCTTAACCCCCAAACGTCTAAGCTTATGCCCAACCTCTCTACATCTGATGCATCTGCACTCGTAACCCAACTCCTTAAGTCTTTCGTGAACGAGCTGTCTTATGTTACCCTTATCGAGTCCCATGGCCTTTCCAACTGGAATGTCTCTTTGAATCCTCTGCACTCTAACCCATTCTGGCAGATACCTCTTGGCTTGAGCAATGAGTTCGATTACCTCTTCGGTCGTATAAGGCCTGTATTTTCCTTGCTTGTACCATTCGTAAAGCTCGGTTCCTTCAACTACCAAGGTGGGATATATCTTTAAATAATCGGGTTTGAAGTTCTCATTTTCAAATATCTCCTTGAACATCTTAAGATCCCTCTTAAAGTCAGAACCGGGCAATCCGGGCATCACATGGTAGCCGACCTTAAAGGCTGAATCCCTCAACAGTTGAGTCGCCTTGATGGTATCTTTAACACTGTGTCCCCTCTTTATCTTTTCAAGAACATCGTCATAGATGCTCTGAACTCCCAATTCTACTTTGGTTCCCCCAAATCTAAGCATCTCAATTATGTGTTCCTCTTTAGCGTAATCTGGACGGGTCTCGAAAGTTATTCCTATACATCTCGCCTTCGCTCTTTCGTTCTTCCTCTTGGCCTTCTCCAAATCGCTCTCGATCTTAACCTTCCTCCTGCCAAAAACGTTCAGTGCGTTGAATATTCCAAGCATGAACCACTCCTTGTAGTTCTTAGGTCTCGCTGGGAATGTACCACCCATGACGATTATCTCAACCTTATC
>CAYMEG010000088.1:1191-5414 GCA_964389535.1 uncultured archaeon
AACGATTTGAGAATATCGGCATCACTCGGAAGTTTTGGCAGATGGTACTTTCTACTAACCTTCTTCTTTATCTTCGCAATTTCTTCCTTGGACTTTAGATTCAGTCTGAGGATGGTTTCAGCTATCTCGATGCAGGCCTTTCTAAATCTTTCTTCCATAGTCGCTGCCTGCTGAGTGACGGTGGTCATTCAGGTGAAGGTAACATCATGATGTATATAAGGGTGCTGAGTCAAAATTTCATAAACCCCTAAGCTAAATCGGAAAGTATGAAATCGATGTCATCGGTCGATATCAAGGTCTGCATGAAGGAGCTAAAAGATAAGATAGTAGACGGAAAGATCGAGAAGATTTATCACCATCCTCCAGATGAAATCAGAATCAAGCTCTACGCTAATGGAAGAAAGGATCTGATAATAGAGGCCGGAAGAAGAATTCATCTAACTAAATTCCCGAAGGAAAGCCCGAAGATTCCTTCCAGCTTTGCTATGCTTTTAAGAAAACACTTGGAAGATGGTAAGATCAAGGCGATAGAACAACACGATTTTGATAGGGTTGTTAAGCTTGAGATCGAAAGGAAAGATGGTAGAAGGTTCCTCATCGCTGAATTGTTTGCTAAAGGAAACATAATTCTTACAGATGAAAATTTTAAAGTTATAATGCCTCTCAAGCACGAATATATAAAGCCAAGAGAGAATTACAACTTCCCAGAACCAAGACTTACACCATTCGATTTAAATGAGCAAGTTTTATCTGAGATATGCAGGAACGAAGACAAGGAGATTGTCAAGGTTTTAGCCACGAAATGCGGGTTAGGTGGACTTTTTGCAGAGGAAACATGCCTAAGGGCCGAAATCGACAAGAAAAAGAAGTGTAACGAGCTCAGCGATGATGAGATAAGTCTAATCGTAAAAGCGATTAAAAGCGTATTTGAGCCCGTTATAAGGGAAAAGTACAAACCGCATATCGTAGCTAAAGACGGTAAGTATGTCGATGTCCTTCCGATTGAACTTAAGATTTACGAAAACTACGAAAAGATACACTTCAACAGCTTTAACGACGCCTTGGATGAATTTTACTCAAAGCTGATAATTGAATCCGCCGAAAGGGCTGAAAATGAGGAAAGTGAAGAACTTAAAAAGCTTAAAAAGAGACTTGAAATGCAGCTTCAAACGAAAGAGAGGCTTAAGAAGGAGATGGAAAAGTATAGACGAATCGGCGATCTAATCTATGAGAAATACACGGTAGTCGATAAGATTTTGAATGCATTCAAGCAGGCTAAGGAGAAACTACCGTTTGAAGAGATAAGGAGAAGAGCTAAGATCGAGATCGTAAAAGATGTCAAACCAGAAAGCGTTACAATTCAACTCGATGGCCTCACCGTAGAACTAGATTTAAGCAAGAGTATTCACGAGATAGCCGATGAATACTATAAAAAGGCTAAGAAGGCTAGGGAGAAGCTTAAAGGGCTATTAAAAGCAATAGAGAAAACCAAGGAAGAGATGAAAAAGGTTGAGGAGCTTAAAGCTAAGAAGTTTGTAACAAGCGTTAGAATCGTTCGAAGGAGAGAATGGTTTGAAAGATTTAGATGGTTTATAACTTCCGATGGATTCCTAGCAATAGGAGGAAGAAACGCCCGGATGAATGAGGAAATAGTTTCCAAGTACATGGAGGATAAAGATCTATTCTTTCACACACAAAGCCCAGGTGCTCCTGCGGTGATCCTTAAGAGAGGGCAAGAAGCTCCCGAAACAAGCATAGTCGAAACTGCGCAATTTGCAGCAATATATTCATCGCTCTGGAAAGAGGGAAGGTTCAGTGGGGAAGTTTACTATGTCACACCAGAGCAGGTTAAAAGATCTGCCAAGGCTGGGGAATATCTACCAAAGGGATCGTTCTACATATTTGGTAAAAGAAATTACATTACGGTGGAACTCTCCTGCGGAATCGGTGTCGATTTAAAAAATTTAAGGGTTTTTGGAGGACCCATTTCCGCTGTAAGGAAGTACTGCGACTATTACGTAGAAATAGAGATTGGAGATAGATCACCAAATGAACTGTCCGTTGAGATCGCCTCTAGGCTTGCTAAGATGGCTAAAGAGGAGGAAAGACATCTTGTAAGGAGTATAGCAACGCCAGATGAAATTATGAAGTTTTTACCACCGGGAAAATCGAGGATTAAAGGTTGATCAGGATCTGAAACAATCCCAGTACTGTGAGTGTATGCTTTTCACGATCTCGATGTTCTTCCTAACCTTATCCCTAACGTTCATCCTCCTCCATTTCAACTCCTCTAGATAATTTTTGGGCTCTCTGATATAACTCAAATCCAATCCTGCCATGGCCGCGATTATGCCCAGGTTTGTGTATGGAAGCGCAGCCTCAACGCTGTAACCCCCCTCCAAAACCGCTACAAGTCTACCTTCACAGAGTTCCCTAGAAAGCTCAACGGCCCTTCTCATCATCTCAGCGTACCCCCTAGCGGTCAAGGCTAAGCCTGTGATAGGATCCGTAAAGTGGTTGTCCTGCCCGGCAGAGATTGTAATGAACTCGGGCTGAAATTCTCTAGCGACAGGCTCTATTATTTCGTCAAAGACCATCAGATATTCCTCATCAGACGTGCCCGGTGGCAGTGGAATGTTTATCGTATAACCTTCCCCCTTTCCTTTCCCAACCTCATCCGGATAGCCCGTTCCAGGATAGAGAGGCATCTGATGGGTTGAGATGAAGAGAACCCTATCATCCTCATAGAAGATCTCCTGAGTTCCATCTCCATGGTGAGCATCCCAGTCGAGGATGAGAATTCTCTTAAATCCCTGCCTGAGCAACCATTTAACCATTATAGCCATGTTGTTCAAATAGCAGAAACCAGCTCCGATGTAAGGTTTCGCATGATGTCCAGGCGGACGAACCATTGCAAATGCGTTTTCCACCTCACATTCAACAACAGTCTTAGCCGCTCTTATGGCACCACCCGCGGCCAAAAGTGCCCTCTCAAAGACTCCTATCGGTATGTTCGTATCCCAATCGATGACTCCACCGATCTTGCTGTATCTCCGGAGAAATTCGATGTAATCCTCAGTGTGAACGGCCAAAACATCCTCCATACTAGCCGGAAATGGCTCAAGAAGCTTTATTTTCGGATTTTCAAATATTCCCTCCTCCATAAGCTGATCCATGGTGTAGGCCAATCTTTCTCTCCTTTCAGGATGTGTTGGGGTCTGTTCATGTTCGAGGTATCTCGGATGGTAGACTATTCCAGTCACCATGGATTTCGATACACACCAACGTATTTAAAAGATTACTTACAAACTGAAAGATTATGGACATAAGCGGTTTGAGCGAGGAAGAGGTAAAACGAAGACTTAAGAAGTTTGGATACAACAAGATAATTGAAAAGAAGGTAAATCCTATCGTCAAATTTCTCTCATACTTCTGGAGCCCAATTCCTTGGATGATCGAGATCGCTTTGATGTTATCTGCTCTGGTTCATCGCTGGTCTGACTTTTATATAATACTCGTTTTGCTTATAGTAAACGGTCTCGTTGGATTTTGGCAGGAAAACAGGGCTGAAAATGCCATAGAGGGTTTTGAAAAGGCGTTTAGTCTTAAAAGCAACGGTTTTAAGAGACATGGAAAGTTATCCCGGCAAGATTTATGGTTTCCGGTGATATCGTCAAGGTTAGAATAGGAGACATAGTTCCGGCCGATGTGGAGATCATCAAAGGAGAAGGAGAGTTTGACGAGTCTGCGTTAACTGGAGAGTCACTACCAGTTGAGAAGGAGAAAGGTGATCCCATATACTCCGGCTCGATATGCAAGAGAGGTGAAGTTGTAGGTCTGGTTAAAGCGACCGGCGAAAGAACATTCTTCGGAAAAACTGCAAAGCTTGTTGAAGATATAGAGGTAAGAGGCAGATTTCAGAAGGTTATCGTTAAGATCGGCGACTATCTAATAGTTTTAGCAATCGTGGTTATATTCTTGGTTATCCTCGTCTCCATGGAAAGAAAAGAAAGTTTAATCGAAATCTTGAGGTTTTCGCTTGTCTTGACGGTTGCTACGATTCCGGCTGCTCTTCTAGCGGTTATGTCTATCACGATGGCTGTAGGAGCCTTGAATCTTGCAAAAAAGGAGGCGATAGTTAGAAAGCTTGTCGCCATAGAGGAGTTGGCTGGAGTTGACGTTCTATGCTCAGATAAAACAGGTACGCTTACGGAGAACAAACT
>CAYMEG010000089.1:0-5241 GCA_964389535.1 uncultured archaeon
ACATCAGTCCTTTCGGAATGAGAAGTAAGGTCAAGTCAGTCTTCTCTTCCCTAAAGCAGAGAATTAAAAATCTTCTTTTGCTCTATTAGCTGTTCAAACCCTATCAAAAACTAGAACCCCCTTCCGTAAGCTGTTCATGCTCTATTACAATCACTTGAGGTAATCCTTATGTTAAGTGGACATGTCTCGGCATCAACGCGTGGTGGTTAAATTTAAAAACACAAAATTGTTGTACCTCTATGCAAGTTGAGTTGATCGTTGATGGAAAGGCAATTCCACTAAATCGCTACGTTCAGTCGGTGTTTGGTAACGTTATCTCAGCTCTGGTCTCGACACTTAAGGGAGTTGATGAGAATTGGAAGAGGTTGGAGGTAAGGATCGAAAGGTAATGGATAAGATAAGAGAAAATCTGAGAAGAATTCCAGAATACATTCCAGGAAAAAGCGTAAATGAGGTTAAAAAGAAGTACGGATTGAAGAGGGTCGTTAAGCTTGCATCGAATGAGAACCCCTATGGAGCTAACCCCAAGGTACTGGAAATTCTAAGGAATTTCGATAGGTTTCACGTTTATCCAAGCCCCAACGAGATAGAAGAGCTGATCGAAAGGGTATCTGAATATTTGGGCGTTGAGAAGGAAAGAATCGTGATCGGAGCTGGAATAGATGGTATTCTTGAAAACATCTTCAAGATCTTCATAGATCCTGGAGATGAGGTTATAATTTCGATTCCATCCTTTCCCTACTATCACACTTTAGCATCGATATTCAACGCAAGGGAGATAAGGATTAGAAGGAGAAGCAACTTCAAAATTGACGAAGAAGCGATAGTTAACTCTGTTACGGACAGAACCAAGATTATAATCGTATGCTCGCCTAACAACCCGACAGGAAATTTGGAAAAACTTGAGGCCGTTAAAAGCATAGTAGAGGGTTGCGATGCCTTGATATTCATAGATGAGGCGTATGTGGAATTTGCAAGCAGAAGCTTAATCGATCTGTCCGAATACGAGAACGTAGTCGTTGCAAGAACATTCTCGAAAGCCTTTGGTCTGGCAAATCTTAGGATAGGCTATGCAGTGATGAGCCCAGAGCTAAAGAAAGCTTACATGAAGGTATCCACACCGTTTCCAGTTTCATCCATAGCGGTGTTGGCCGCAAAGGTTTCCCTTGAAAATCTTGATTACATGAGATCGTGCGTTGAAAAGATAAAAAGAGAAAGAAAGAGATTGTACAACGAGCTAAAAAGTAGGGTAAAGGTTTACCCTTCCGAAGCCAACTTCTTGTTCTTTGAATCTCCGATCAAATCTTCGGAATTGGCTGAGGAGTTGATGAAAAGAGGTGTTATAGTCAGGGACTGCTCGAGGTTTATAGGTTGTAGTCCGTTCAGTGTTAGGGTTTCTGTTGGGAAGAAAGATGAAAACGAAGAATTCCTAAGGGCCTTGGATGAAGTTTTAAAAGATATCAGCTAGCGATCTTCTGCAACACTTCATCTATCTGCTGGAAAACCTCATCGATGTTCTTAGTTCCGTCGACCTTATAAAGTATCCCCTTCTTTTCGTAGTACTCAATCAGAGGAGCTGTATTCTCCATGTAGACCTTGAACCTCTGTCTAACGGTTTCCTCCTTATCGTCGTCTCTCTGATACAGTTCGCCCCCACACTTGTCGCACTTGTTCGGCTCTTTCGGTGGTGCGTATATGAGATGGTAAACTGCACCGCAGTTCCTGCATGTCCTTCTGTTTACGATCCTCTTGACGACCTCCTCTTCAGGCACATCGATGTAGATCACCGCATCGATCTTCTTACCCAGTTCCTTGAGCATATCATCCAACGCTTCCGCCTGCTTCAGAGTTCTCGGAAAACCGTCTAAAAGGAAACCTTTCTCACAATCCGGCTGCTGTAACCTCTCCTTAACTATTCCGATCACGATCTCATCCGGTACAAGTTCTCCTCTATCCATATACTCCTTGGCCTTCTTTCCAAGTTCAGTCCCCTTAGCAACGGCCTCTCTCAGAATGTCCCCAGTTGCGATGTGCGGGATTCCATACTTTTCAACGATCTTCTTTGCTTGTGTTCCCTTTCCCGCTCCGGGAGCACCCAATAAGATTAAGTTCATGGTTCAGAGTTATCTAAAAAAGTTTTAAACCTTTTGATTTTGAACTTTAAAAGTGAACGGTAACCCAGCTTTCCATATCGAAATCGAAAGGATCAAAGTTAACCTTACGGATTGTGTGATGCCGACCCATCCCTTTAAGGGAATTGCCAAATTTAGATCACTCGTTTTGGAAGATCCAAGTTTTGCGAAGAGATCTGCTGAATACGAAATAAGAAAGCATGACGATTATGCCAAGCTGATAGAAGATGGACTGGATGTTATAGTGGTTCCGTCCGTTCTGAGCAGGGTTTTGACATTTGAGGTTACACCTGATCTGATCGTTTACGTCTGCAGATCAAGCAAAAAGAAATCCATCGAAAAGAAACTTGATAAGATTAAAGCTCTTGAGGTTAAAGCGATAAAAAAGCGATCGATCGAAGATAGGCTCAAGATCAGTAAAATTGAAGGAGAAATTTTGAACTATCCTCAATGCTGCATATCCAGATTCATCGAGCTTAAGAGAAAGAGCTACTTCAACGAATCACCCCCTCCAGAAACCGTAACGATTTTGGAGTGTTTGGAATTCAACATCTTTGGCAATCTACTCAAATACTTCTTAAATCCACCAAGGGAGATCCCCCAAGAATACTTCGCATTCTTCACATCGAACTTCTACCCCTGCAATGTAAACTGTTCAAAGGCGATTTCGATAGGAATTAAGCTCTATGAAAATTTGGATGATCACAAACAAAAGATCTACCGTTGTAAGCTGATTTTAAATGTCCTCAGCATCTTCATTTCAGCTTATAACAGCTATAAGTTTGTTTTGAAAAGAGGGGTAAAGACAGAATTCGGTAAGGCCGTAATGGATTTCTTCAGCAAGCTTTCTGCTGAAGATAAAAGCAGATTGGAAAAGATTTCAAAACTCATCGCCTTAGATCAGCTCGATTTTGAAAATAGATACATCTTAATGCATCTTGACTAGTATCATGTAGTAGAAAGGTCTGATCTCGTATCTGCCTAAAACCTCCCCTTTAACAACTCCGATCATCCTCTCCGAAGTCACAACATACTCAAATGCTCTGAAGTTTCCGTGGCTCATAAAGGGTATCGGGTAGTGCCTTAGATACCAGGGTAATGGCCAGTAATCGTTCATAGGCTCATAGACAACGATCAAATGGTCATGCTCATGGAGATAGATTATCCTTTCAGCCAATTCGATTGTTGAGGGTTGGACTTGAATGTATATGAGCATCTGATTCACAGCATCGTTGTAATCGACGTACGTAACGTAGAATGATGTGTGGAGCGTTGCAACCATCAATCCAGCCAACAAGATTCTGAACACTCTGATATTTCGAAATATGATCTTCCTATCGAGATCATCCATGTACAGACATCCAAACAAAGCCATCGGAGTTGCTATATGAACCAGAAGCCATGGAACCTTGTGGGATAAAACGTGATAGGCAATTAGAGTCATTAGGAGCCAATATAAAGTAAAAAGTTCGAATTTTGTGAGTTTTTTTACTTCTAAACGATCTATAAACTCAGGAATTGAAATTATAGCCAAAGTTAGAGGCATGAACTCGTACCAAAGTAAAAGCAGAGAGTAGTAATAGATCGGCTTCCAATGATCCCTACTCGCATGCATCATGAACCAGTGTTTCAACGCACCAACGGTGGCCCTCTCCAAACCGGCCCAATCTGAAAATCCAGCCGAATAAAGAGATGTAAACATCGTCAGAAATATCGCAGATGATATCAAAACAATTCTGATCTTTCTCTTATCCCATTTGAGGATCTTAGCTTTCAAATATTCAAATCCCTCAGAAAACAGTCCGTGCAAGACCAGAAAGCTCGCAAAGATGAACAGATATATGTATGCGTTCTCTTTGGAGCAGATCATTATCGTAAAGAAAAGAACAGATAAATAGACGAATCTCTCCTTCTTACTTTCCAGATACCTGAAGTAGCAGTATACAATTGCCAAGAATGAACCAACGAGAATCATATCGTTTCTTGCGTATCTTGAGTAGTAGAGTATCGACGGAGAAAACAGCATGATGAACGTAAAGATGTAGGCACTCCCTCCAATCCATCGCTTAAATTTGAATGCAACAGTTACAGCGATCAGACTAAAGATCACCGGTGTCAGTCTTGCAACGAATTCCGAATCGCCAAATATTCCAAACAGGCCAGCTGTAGCAAAGTATAGAAAAGGCCCGTGAAAGGCAGGATCGTATCTGTATGCATGGTCTCTGAGCAGAACGTAGCTCAGATAGGCATGGATACTTTCATCGTGATCCATGGGTCTTGCGGTAAGCATGAAAAGTCTTGTAACCAATGCAACTATTATTACGATCGCCAGAATCAACTTATCTCTTTGCATCGGATTTTTCATGCACACCTCAGATTTAATATACTTTTGTCAATCGTACTTAACGACTCTGTAGTATCCGTACCTTGGCGAGTAGATCTCACCCTTCTGCCTAAGCTTTGAAAGAATCTCCTCACCCTTCTCCCTGCTAATTCCTCTCTCCTCAGCACGTCTGAGTATCTCCTCCTCTGGAGCTCCTCTTTCATGCTCCTTCTCAAGCTCCTCGATTATCCTCTTGATTATCGCTATTCTATCCCTCTGAGTTGCGGATGTGCCCGTAAATGCGTAATCGATGTCGATCTTGCCGGTTTCTGGATCTATCGCTATCTGCTCCAAGCTCTTCTTAAATATCCTTATAGCCCTCTCAGCATCCTCGACAGTTACTTCATTGCTCAGCCTTATCCTTGCGGAAGCTTCTGCCAACCTTATAAGAGCTTCGAGCTGTCTTGCTGTGATTGGAATTGACTCATGCTCATCGCTCCTTGCCATAGCTCTGAGAGATTTGTAGAATTCAACGATCTTATCCTTAGCTTCCCTAGTTAGAACTGGAAACACAGTCTTTTTGGCGTAGGCTATGTACTTTCTCAGCAGTTCAGGTTCGATCGCTGGCTTGATCTTCTCAGCCTTAGCTTCAACTATGCTCGGATTGATCGGGTTGACTTTGGACAGTTCAAGTCTCTCTCCAAGCTCATGAACATCGAGCACATGCCTTGCCAGAAGTTCATCCCTCATCTCATCCGGCTCATCGGTTAGTATGAATATCAGATC
>CAYMEG010000090.1:0-5222 GCA_964389535.1 uncultured archaeon
TCTTTGCAAGTTCTGGATTCTGCTCCACATCTACAAACTCAAAAACGATTTCAGGAAACTTACGCTTAAGCTTTTTAACTATCCCTTTAAAGTAGATGCAATACGGGCACCTCTCACTCGTAAACACCAGAGCCCTAAGCATAGGTATGGTACGTCATCGATAGATAAAGTTTTGTAGGCTTTATGTAAGATTATAGATATGCTACTGACGCTCGAAGAAGGAAAGATCGCCGTCAAGCTTGCAAGAAAGGCGATTGAAACTTACCTTTCTGAAGGGAAGGTGATTCAAGATAGACTCTCCGGTGTATTTGAGCAAAAGAGAGGAGTTTTCACAACGCTAACGAAGCATGGAGAGCTGAGGGGTTGCATAGGTTTCCCATACCCCATAAAGAGGTTGGATGAAGCCATAATAGAATCTGCAATCGCAGCTGCGACGGAAGATCCCAGATTTTCACCCGTAAGCTTGGAAGAGATGGACGAGATCGTTGTAGAAGTTACGATTCTAACCCCTCCAGAGAAAATCGACGTTAAGCCTACCGAATTACCGAAGCACGTAGAAATCGGAAAACACGGACTGATGGTTAAGAGAGGATTTTACTCAGGGTTACTGCTCCCACAGGTTGCGGTAGAATACGGATTCGATTCTGAAGAGTTCCTAAGCCAGACCTGCATGAAAGCAGGATTACCTCCAGACTGCTGGCTTATGGAGGGAACGGAAGTTTATAGATTCGAAGGACAGATATTCAAAGAGGTTGAGCCGAAAGGAGATGTCAAGGAGGTGGATCTCAAGGCTCATCAGATCTGAGTGGTAAGAACATTTCGTACCCATACCCAGCTCTAACAAACCTAAACCCCAATTTTTTGAAGAAGTTTATCGCTCTGATGTTGTCCTTCTCGGTGACTATTCTTATACCCTCGTATCCCATAGTCTTGCAGTGCTCAATCAAGAATCTAACCATAGCTGTTCCTATTCCCTTAGATCTGTAACCCTTTCGAACGTATATACAGAGAGAAACTTCTCTGTCGTTTATTGGACTTAAAACAGCATGTCCAACTATTTTTCCAGCAAGCTCGGCGACTATCGAAAAACCGTCCATCATGCATCTTAGCCATACGTCAACATAGTCACTCGGAACACCCATGCAGATCCTATCGCTTTCCAAGTACATCTCTCTAAGTTTCTTCCAATCGGACTCCCGATAAGGACGAACCTTAACTACATCTCCAAGCTTTTGAGGAAGGCAACGGTATTTCATGGCTGCCAATGTTAGGGTTATCCTAACTCAAATTTAACACTTTTCCTACTCAACTTTGCAGAGCTATTGCAAGGCAATATATATGCTATATATTAGCACGAAACTTTTAAGTTTCCTTACATAACATAATTATGATTATGAACATTAAAAGATTTGACAAGAAGAGGAGAGAGGAGGATGTTTGGAAGGAGATGGAGACTTTTATAGCTGTGGATGACTGGTGGCTTGATGAATGATTTCATTCCTTTAAAATTTCAACTATTCTGTTCTTGATATTCTCAAATGCTTCGATCTGGCATTTGAGTTCAAACGGTGGTATTCCCTCCAAATCTGCCTTTATAAAGCATTCATCGAACGGAACTACACCAAGTATCGGATGATCTATTAGATCGAGGATGTTGCGATAAGCTTCGGAATACTTGTTAACCACAACTGCAAGTCTCTCTATCCCTATGTCTCTGGCAAGCTTGTCTATTCTCTTCAGCGTCTCTACAGATCTTAAGCTTGGCTCGGCTACTGCAATGAGTAGATCGACACCTCTGGCCGTTCCCCTCCCAAGATGCTCAATTCCCGCCTCCATATCGAGCAAAAGGACGTCATCCTCTTTAAAGATGGCATGTCTTAGGATCGCCCTAAGAAAAGCATTTTCTGGGCAAAAACAACCTTCTCCCCCTTTCTCGATGGTACCCAAAACTAGAACTCTGATTCCGTACTTGTTTCGAACGGAATACTTCTCAAATATGTCATCAACCTTAGGATTCAGCTTGATCATCCCCATCGGAGCCACGACCCTCTGCCTAATTATGTCCTTAAGTTCTGAAAGCGGTGTGATCCTTTCCTTAATTCCCAAAACGAACGGGAGGTTTACAGATGAATCGCAATCGATAGCTGTGACTCGATATCCATCCTTGGCGAATAGGTAGGCAAGCATAGCCGTAAGTGTCGTTTTTCCAACCCCTCCCTTTCCAGAAACTGCAATCTTCATTTTTATGGAATTCAGCGAAATGATATGTTAAACTTTTGCTACCACCTCTCACGCCAGAACGATGGTATGAAAAGGGCAAGTACCGTGTATATCTCAAGTCTTCCGATCCACATGTTCAAAGCCAAAAGAACTTTGATGTAATCTGGAAAGAATGAATAAGTCTCGCTGGCTCCAGCCAGTCCCATTCCGGGGCCAACATTGCCCAAGCAAGCTGCGACGGCTGAAATCGATGTAAGGACATCGTAGCCAGATAGCGCAAGGATGAGAGCTGAGATCGTAAAGATCATGATGTAGAGTATGAAGAATGCAACAACGCTTTCGACAACCTCCCTCTTCATGATATCCGTACCGTATCTAACGGCTCTAACCGTCTTTGGTTCGGCCGATTTGAATATCTGAACGATGGCGTACTTTAGTAGGATGTAGATCCTTACAACCTTTATCCCTCCTCCAGTGGAGCCTGAACAACCTCCTATAAACATCAAGATCAGCAGAATTATCTTTACACCGTCGCACCACGTATCGAAGTCGTAAGTTGTGTAACCGGTAGTGGTCATTATCGACACAACTTGGAAGAACGAAAATCTGAAAGAATCGAATGGATCGAAGTTCTTTAGGTTGTACAACGTTATGATCACTGTAGCAATAAAGATTATGGATAGGTACGTCAAAAACTCTGGATCTCTGGCAACTCTAAATTTACCTTTCAGCAGGTAGTAGTGGATCGTGAAGTTCGTTCCGCCGATTGTTGCGAAGATCGCAATCACAAACTCCACACCCGGATTTTTAAAAAACGCTATACTCTCAGAGTGTGTCGAGAAACCACCAGTTGATAACGTAGTGAAGGCGTGAGTTATAGCGTCGAACAACGGAACCCCCAAGATGCACAGTAAAATTATCTCCGAAAATGTGAATAGAACGTATATTCCATACAAGATCATTGCAGTATCTCTTATCCTTGGCTTAAGCTTGCTGAGTGTTATTCCTGGGTATTCCGCCTGAAACAAAACGCCTTTAGCCATCATCGGAAAGATAACTACGAACAGCATGATTATACCTATTCCACCAAGCCATTGGGTCAAAGCCCTCCAGAACAGAATGGACATCGGTAAACCCTCAGGCCTATCGAAGATCGTAGCACCAGTGGTTGTGAATCCAGATATCGATTCAAAAAACGCGTCCACAAATTTGGTTCCCATCGTTAGATATGGAACAGCCCCAATTAAGGATATTAAGAGCCAGCTTAAGCTGACGATTGCAAAGCTCTCTTTATACCTCAAAAGTTCATGTTCAGGCTTGATTGAGAAGAGGATCAAGCCAAATGCCAGTGAAATGAGGGCAGGGTATATGAACGGCACGATCGGTTCGTTAAAACATAGGGCAACGACGATTGGAAGGATGAATATCGCTGAAAAGCCGATCAAGATCCTACCCAAGAAATTGAACACTATCTTAACGTTCATTGAACGCTGGCAGAAGCTAGGCTATTTAAATACTTTTTCGAGTTCGTTCGCAAGCTTTACCTTACATGTATAATTGACACTTGTTAAAATGAAAAACAAAATGTTAAATAGCAAATCTGATGCTTTAACGAAGGTGAAGGTGACGGTAGTACTTCCAGCTTTCAACGAGGCCAAGAGGATAGGAAGGGCTGTAGAAGAGGTCAAATTTTGGATGGAAAAAACTGGTTACGATTACGAGATAATAATTGCAGAAGATGGCTCAACCGATGGAACAGACAAGATTGCAGCTGAATTGGCTAAAAAAGATCCAAAGGTTAGACATCTCCATTCCGACAAAAGGCTTGGAAGGGGTAGGGCTTTATCCAACGCATTTAAGCAGGCTGAAGGTGATGTGCTCGTCTATCTGGATGTAGATCTCTCAACAGACATGAGACATCTTAAGGAACTCATAGACGCTATAGCCAAGGAAGGATACGACTTTGCAACGGGCTCAAGGCTGATGAAGGAAAGTCAAACCGACAGACCCTTTAAGCGAGATCTTGCTTCAAGGGTGTACAATTTTTTGGTTAGGCTTATGCTTGGATCGAAGCTAAGAGATCACCAGTGTGGATTTAAGGCTTTCAGAAGATCTGCCGTTTTGAGTATACTCGACGATGTGAAGGACAACCATTGGTTTTGGGATACCGAGGTGCTAGTATTGGCGCAGAGAAGAGGTTTTAAGGTTAAGGAAATCCCGGTCAGATGGAGGCAGAGCGGGGAGAGCAAGGTAAGATTTACGAAAGATGTTTTGTACATGTTTACTCAAATTCTTAGAATGTGGATGGAGTCTAAGAGATCGAAAAAATTCTTCATCTTTTCGATCTTGCTATCGGCCATTATCCTAATCGGATTGGCTTTATGGAGTGGCTTTGACATCTCAATCTTGAGTAAAGCTGACTTAAATTTGGTGATACTGGCATCACTGATATATTCGGCCTCGTTTATAATTCGTGGATACAGATACGAGTACATCCTTTCAAAGCTAGGCTTCTCGCTTCCTTTAGGATTTTGCATTGAAGGTGTGGCCATAAGTCAGATGACCAACGTGATCATCCCCGCGAGGGTCGGAGATCTGGCGAGGGTTTACGTCTTTAAACTTAAGGACGTTCCCGTCACAACTTCGCTAAGCGGATTAACTGTTGAAAGGGTTTTCGATTTACTGGTCGTCATTCTGCTGGCCTTTACTGCGATAATCGCTATGAGCAGTTTTAAATTGGTAACTACGCCGATTTACGCTGTTATGCTACTGCTATTGGCACTGGCCATGATAGCAGCTTTAGCAAGGATGGAAAACGTAATCGGCAAGATCATGAGAGATGCCGGAAAAGCTATGAGGATGGGATTTGCAGTAACAACTCTAACGACATTTGCAATTTGGATCATAGATTCTTTGGTCTGTTACATAGTTCTGCTTGCGTTTGGTATTTCCGATTTTGCAGCGGTGATATTGGCCGTTTCGATTGCTAATATCGCCAAGGC
>CAYMEG010000091.1:0-5103 GCA_964389535.1 uncultured archaeon
GAAAGAGATGAAAAAGAAGGTAGCGTTTACTTATGGGTCGCTAAAACCACTAGGACATCCTATAAAAAAGGTAAATTCGGACTTGAAATAGATGAAACCGGTGTTAGAATAATTTTTTAAGTTTTTTATTTTTTAGTGTAAATTTAATAGGAACCTTCGAGCACAAAAGATTAAAAATGATGGTAATGCTAATAATAATACTATAATGAGTTGGATCAAAAAACTTGAAGAGTTAAAATTAGAAGTTTGCAAGTGGTGTTTAAATAGCACCCGTTGCAAAAGCTGTTTGAGCGGGGAAAATTGTTCAGCAATTTCAATTCTATTCCAGCTTTACATTTCAGGAAAAATAACCCTCAAAGACATTAAAAAAGCTATCAACGATTGGATTGATTCTCTGTTTGACGAACAACATTAATTAAACTTTTTTATATCTTTATATATAATCGATAATTAAAATATTTAAATTATTAATTAATTTTATTAAAATATTAATTTGATAAAGGTTAATAGCCGCTCACCATCAGAACGAACAATGATAAAGATAGACGGTAGCTACGGCGAAGGAGGAGGGCAGATTTTAAGAACTGCTATCTCTCTTGCATGCATTACTGGAAAGGAGGTTGAAATTTACAATATAAGAGCAAACAGACCTAAGCCAGGCTTGGCAATGCAACATCTGAAGGGGATTGAGGCGGCTAAGCTAATCACCAATGCAGAGGTTGAGGGATTGAAACTGGGTTCAACGAGAGTTGTATTTAGACCTAGGAGCCTTAGAGGAGGAAATTTTAAGATCGACATTGGAACGGCCGGAAGCGTAACGTTGATACTACAAACGATTCTGCTTCCACTCTTGGCATCTGAAAAGGAAAGCGTTGTTGAGATCAGAGGTGGAACCGACGTCAAGTGGTCACCTCCGGTTGATTACGTTAAGAACATCACACTTAAAGCCTTAGCCGAACTAGGTGCTGAAGTTAACTTGGAGCTGATTACAAGAGGGTACTATCCGAAGGGGGGAGGAAAGGTCAAGGTATGCACCGATCCTTCGAAACTTAAAGGCGTCGAATTTAAGCGTAAAGACTGCGATGTCATTAAGGGGAGTAGTCACTGCCAGAATCTGCCAAGAGATGTAGCCGAAAGACAGGCGAAGTCAGCTAGAAAGATCCTCGAATTGGAAGGCTATAGAGCCGATATAGACATTGAGGTCAGCAAAGGTGTTTCAACTGGAAGTGGGATAACTCTCTGGTGTGGCTACAAGGGAGGAAGCGCATTGGGAGAGAAAGGGAAGAGGGCAGAGAAAGTCGGAGAGGAGTGTGCGAATAACATCCTCACGGAGTTAAAATCTGATGCTGTTTTTGATAGGCATCTGGCCGATCAGATAATGCCATTTGCAGCGGTTGCTAAAGGAGAGACTACATACACAACATCTGAAATAACTCTGCATCAAAAGAGCAATGCTTACGTCATAAATTCGTTTTTGGGAGATGTCGTTAAATTCGATGGAAATCTAGTTAGGATTAGGGGTGTCGGAATTTTAGGCTGAACACTTTAAGTGTGAGCCGATTCTGGTTATCGAACATGTGTTCGATAGGAATAAATATCCTTACTCTAACATTGAAGTATGAGGGCGTTGATCGTTGTGGATATGCAAAAGGATTTCTGCTATCCGAATGGGGCTTTATTCATAGGAGAACATGTTAAGTCCATTTTTGAACCGTTAAAGAGGGTTGTGGAGCATGCGAGATCCAAGAAAATTCCGGTCATATTCACTCAAGATTGGCATAGAGAGGATGACGCTGAGTTTGAAATCTGGCCAAAGCACTGCGTTGCTGGAAGTGAAGGTGCCGAGATTGTAAATGAACTGAACCCTCAGCCAACAGATTACTACGTTAAGAAGAGAAGGTACTCAGCGTTCTTCGGAACCGACTTGGATCTAACGCTCAGAGAGCTTGGAGTTAAGAAGTTGTTCGTTGCCGGAGTTGTTACGAACATCTGTGTTCTTCATACCGTTGGAGATGCCGTGCTTAGAGGCTATGAGGTTGCCGTGCTTAAGGATTGCACGACCGCTCTGAGCGATTACGACTACGAATACGCGATGAAACACATGCAAAACGTGTTTAAGGTTCAGATCATCTCATCAACAGACTTTCTATCTTCGGTTTGACTAAGGCTAAGACGATTACAGCCAAAGCCAAACCGAACATCGCAGAATAGATCATACTGCGCCAGATGTAATAGCCCACAATATATCCCAAGGAGAAGCATGAGAGAAAAATTGTCGGGAGGTAGATACGGGATATCGCAAGCTTGAACTCATCTGTACATTCTTTTTTGTATCTCATCAAGTCTCTCCTCCAGTTCTTTTATATAGACGAACAATTTCTCTTCAAACCTCTTTTCCAAATCGTCGGCGTTTGCGGCGATCATCCTCTTCGTGCTCTCAAGCTCCTCAACCGTCTTTCTCATCCTAAACATCATGCTGAGAAGTAGGGTTCCGAGTGAAAATGTTAATAAGAATGCGAAGAAAACGACTGCAAGGTCTACATCGCTACGAACCAATGATAGCCATCGATAGGTTAGCAGAACTGCAGAAACCATCATCAAAAGGCTTAGTATAATCTCTCTCGTATCCATCGAACTAATGTTGAGACAATATTATATAACATTGTCGATATACGTTAAACGAAAACCCTGACGATTTCGCCCATCCCCTTACTCCTTCCCTCTCTGAATATGAACTTCTGACCCTCATAGACGAACTGTGGATGATACTTGAATCGAATTCGAACTCTTCCCCTATCTCCGGCTTTCATGTAATCTCTATCCATATCTTCAAACACCACAGCTTCGGAAATCGTTTCAATATGAATGACCGGCTCGTATCCCCTTTTAATTCTGGTCGGATGGCTGAAAACATAGACATCAGCCTCGAACTCCCAGACGGCCTGAGGTTCCTTCTTCGTCAAAACCATGCCTCTCCTCAATTCATCGTACCTCACACCTTTCAAAGCAATTCCTACGATGTCTCCAGCCTCAGCCTTGCTAACCCTGTAATAGTGCATCTCCATGCTTTGAACTCTAACCCGTCTGAAGGTACCATCCTGAAATGGCCCTATGTAAACCTCTTCACCCTCCGTGATCTCTCCAGACTTTACGCTACCGCTCACAACGGTTCCAACTCCAGTTATTCTGTATATGCGATCGATATACATCAGGAAATCGTTACCCTTGGCACCCCTCTTCGGAAGTCTGTAGAGGAGATTCTCGAGTAAATCGTAACCTTCGAGCGTTATTGCAGATGTCTTGAGTATGGGAACCACCAATCCCCTGCCTATGAGCTTTGAGGCCTTCTTGACATCTTCAAGACACTTAACAACAAATGGAATTCTGCCAACCGTCTTTAGCAACTTGGATATCTGTCCCATTACATCTTCAACCCTCGCAGCCGGAACCATGTCGATTTTCGTGATTACTATTATAACCGGTAGATCCATAGCAAGCAAGATGCCGAGATGTTCCTTGGTAGTCCTCATGACTCCATCGTTTGCAGCGACTACCAAAAGTCCGTAATCTATCTTCTGTCCCAACAAACCTCTGATCGTAGTTCTAAGCCAAGGTTCATGTCCAACCGTATCGACGAATGAGATAAGCTTATCAGCGTTTTCAACGACCCAAGCTCTCTCACTCTTACTTAGGGGATTCTTAAGCTTGATCGATTTCCCATCCTTAAATCCAAACACAGCAAAGCTTAAATCAGCGCTGAGTCCCCTCTCAATCTCATGCTTTAAAACATCCAGATATATCCGAGTAGCTCCATCTCCATCGTCGGGCTTTCCAGTAATTAAGCATCCCACAAGCGTTGACTTGCCGTGATCAACGTGTCCAGCGGTTCCTATCATTATATGCTCCTTTGCCTTACTCTTTACGATCTCAACCAAGCCAACGTAGCCAGAACCGACGTTGTACTTCTCTATAGATTTTATTTCGGCACCTATTTCGTTGGCAAGCTTCTTTAGAATTTGAATAGTTTCGTCAAATCTTTTCTCATCGATTCCCTTAAGCTCGCCAGAATCTGAAACTCCTATTACGTACAGTGCCCTTCCTCTACCCATGATTATTCTGTGGTTCATCTGACATGCAAGCTCTTGAAACCTACTCTCCTTTAGGTGATAGGAAGTGAGATATTCCTTAAATTCGATATTCTCTCTTTCACCCTCCTTAACTATGCTGAGTATGTCCATTTCTAAACAGAACTACCGTAACAAATATAACTGTTTTCCCTGAGTGGTTAAGATTGAGTTGGGATAACTCTGTTAAGATGCGAGAATTTTGAGGTATACAGGAGATCATCCGTTAAACTTGTCGTTCCCTTACGGGATATTTCACCAATGTTCCATAAACTAAATTTACATATAAATTTTTAATTTGTAGCTTTTAGAGCAATGTTTATAAAGTTTCAAGCTAAAACGATTATGCCGTTACGGCGGGAGTGGGCGTTCGCCAACCGATGAACGCCCGTCGGCAAGCCGCCAATTACAATTATCGAAACTTTGATATCTTACATTACGAACTATCCTCCGATGGTTAAGATCTACGTGGTCTACAACTATGGCCAGTACAACCATCTCATCCACAGAACGCTCAGAGATCTGGGAGTTGAGACCAAGCTTATTGAAAATACAACTCCGGTTGAAGAGCTGAAGGATGTGGATGGTCTTGTTTTGGGTGGTGGCCCGTCTTTGGACAGAACCGGCAACTGTGAACTGTACGTCAAAGAACTTGATATACCGATTTTGGGAATCTGTTTGGGACATCAGCTAATTGCAAAGGTCTTTGGCGGAGAAGTCGGAAGGGGAAGAGCGGGAGGATACGCTGAGATTAAGGTTAGGATAGTAGAGGACGATGAGATCTTCGAAGGTTTGCCGAGGGAGCTTAAGGTTTGGGCGAGTCATATGGACGAGGTGAAGAGGTTACCTGAAGAGTTCAAGAGATTGGCCGAATCCGACATCTGTCAGATCGAAGCGATGAGACATAGGAAGAAGCCGATATACGGTGTTCAGTGGCATCCCGAAGTTTATCACACCGAAAAGGGTGTTGAATTCTACA
>CAYMEG010000092.1:0-5013 GCA_964389535.1 uncultured archaeon
AAGGAAGATGCTATTGCTGCTGATGCTATACTTCAGGCAGCTTATAATATAAGCAAGGAAGAGCTAGTAATATCGTTCAGAAACGTTGCAAAACAGGTATTGGATTTCTTTAGGGCGACATTAAGTACATAAGTAATTCTACCAAAATTTTAATTTTGCCAACGAATAAAAACCATAACAATTTTATCCTATCGAAAAGTGAAGGAAATGATAAAGAAAATTTAGGACTGTCTTTACACCTTTTCCTTTAAGCCAGGGCCCGGATTCGAACCGGGGTCAGGGGATCTGCAGTCCCCCGCATAGCCCCTCTGCCACCCTGGCCTATTTCAAATGAGGGGGCAAGTGATATATAAGGGTTGTGGAATGGGAACAGAAAAGCTTATATTTATCTTATCCTTATCATGATTATGGTAATCTTAAATTGATTATTATAATGTGTTTGTATGACACTGTATGTAATCAAATTTTTCGAGCAATAAATTTTTTTAGTGCTTTGTTGACAGTTTGATCGCATACCGGGTGATAGACATGCACAAGGAAGAGATCGTGCTTTTGCATTTGGCGCTGTTTCACGTAAAGAGATTCTTCGAAGATGCTGGTATTGCAAATGGACACTTCAAGCAGTATGACGAACTCGGTGTGCAACCAGTTCACATACACAAAAGCAAAGCAGATCATAAAAAGGCCATAATGTTGTTGTGTAAAGGTATATCCGAGATATTTAAGGAAAGCCCGCCGGAGGAGATTTTGAAGAACCCAAAGATTCAAGAGTTGCTTGAGTCTATTGTACGTTGAGGTCTAAGGCCATTAAGTAGGCATCTTCCCCATCGTTGTAGTAGTTCGGGATCACATCGATGATCTTAAATCCATTTTTTTTATACAACCTTTGAGCAACGGTGTTCGAAACCCTAACTTCCAACAGTATCCTTTCCTTTCCTCTCTGCTTGCATCTCTCTATTGCCGTTTTTAGCAACTTTGTTCCAATACCTTTCCTTCTAAACTCCTTCTTAACCGCAAACGATATTATCTTGGCATCCTTTCCCAAGTCCATGAGCGCTATGTAGCCAACGACCTTTCCACCCGTATCCGCAACTATGAGATCGCTTCCAAACGTCACATAAACGTAAGTATCATAAACGGGATTTCTATTTCCGAACGCTTCCGCATCTATTTCAACTATATCTCTAAAGTCTTTTACGTCGTAATCTCTAATCACCACCGATAACACAAAATGTATTTACCCTCGAACATTTAATATGCTTTGCGAAGTTATTGCGGAGTTCATAGCCAAAAGGTACAGCGGGAAGGTAGTTGAAGTTGGAATAGGTCGTTACCATTGTGTTGCTAGAATGCTCGTTCAAAAAGGCTTTAAGGTTGTGGCAACCGACTTTAAAGAAATTGAAGTACCTGACGGAGTAGAATTCTTTGTTGACGACATCATGAATCCAGATTTAAGAATATACAGGGGTGCCAGCTTGATATATTCTCTCAGACCACCTCTCGAGCTGTATTCCTATATAGTATCCGTAGCCAAAGCCGTTGATGCAGATTGTCTGATTCGACCGTTTGGAAACGAGTTCGCAACGGACGGCAAGCTGATAAACTATAAAGGTGAAAGGTTCTATCTCTGGCGGAGGTAGTAGTTGTATATCGCAGTTATCAAACCGGCTATCATCGGAGCTATGAAGAACCCGGCGATACCTCCAACTACAGCTCCTCCAATGAATGCTAGCATTAAAACGAGGGGATGAATCCTCGAAGTATAACCGACGAAGTAGGGTCGAATTATGATCTCAGGTATGAAATACAAGAAAACGACTCCTATAACCAAAAACCAGATGGCAGTCGTAACGCTCTTGGTTACCGCCAAGTAAAATGAAACTGGCAAAATTATCATCCATTCCGCGAATATCGGAATCAACGCAGCCAAAAACATCAATCCTGAAAGTAGGGGTGTGAGAGGGATTTTAAAGTACATGAAAAATGGTATGCTGGAGAATCCTATCAACATGGCAACTACGAAGTTCCCGAACCACAACCCCAAAAACGTTTCATCGATCTCCTTGATGAACTTCCCGAATTCATCCCTCCTATCTTTCGGCAAAAGCCTTAGGGTGTTTTTGATAAATCGCTCTCCATCAACCAAGGCGTAGTAACAGACTATCGCAGAAATTACGAAATTGATCAGAAACATCAAAAACCTCTTGGTAACGTCAAATGCTGAGAGCTCGAACTTACTCTTTACGAGGGCTATCAAGCTGGGTATGTATTCTAAGATCCTTTCAACGTATTCCTCACCAACACCGGCGTCTCTCAGTATCTTAGCTATATTCGCCTCAAGCTCGCTCTGATGTGTGATTATGTATATCACCTGATTGATACCCTGAAATATTCCATAGAACATCAGGAAGAATATCGGTATCACAATTATGAGGGTTGCAATGGCTGAGGATAGAATCCTACCGATCTTCCTCTCAAGTTTCTTCTTGATAGGCTTTGCAACGTAGGAGAAGACTATCCCCATAACGATACCATCCAGAAGTGGTAGAAAGAAGTAGAATGTCAATACGATCACTATCGATACGCTGAGGATGAGAGCTATAGCCCACTTCGTTTCATCTTTCAAACCTTTCACCCCATAAATTTGACGTCGGTGATGCTTATCAAGTTTAATTACTTTTTAAAGAACTTGAGAAAACCTCTCCTCTTTTCTTCAACCTTAGCTTCAATTCCAGCAATTTTAGCAGCCAACTCTTTTATCGCTTTAGATGCTGAACAGTCCGGCGACCTTAGAACTACTGGCTGGCCAAAGGATACGGACTTCTTAACCTCTGGATCCTCGGGGACGACGGCCAAAACTTCCCCACCCAAGATCTTTTCGATCTCCTTCCTATCCATTTCAAAACCGCTTTTAGTCCATCTGTTCACAACTATCCCCGTAAGATGTGTCCTCAGCTTTTCTGCAATTATCTTAGTCTTTAAAGCGTCGGTAACCGATGAAATATCGGGATTCACAACCAAAAGCAACTCCTCAGCAGACTCCAACCCAACAAGGGATATCCTACTCAAACCAGATGGACAATCGATCAATATGAACTCTGTTCTATCCATCAGCTGGGCGATGACATCTTTAATCAAATCTGGATCCGCAGACTTAAGCCTATCGAAACTCAAGCCAGCCGGGATAACCTTGACACCGCCGGGCCCCGTATAGATCGCATCGTCAACCTTAGCTTCGCCAGCCAAGACATCCTGCAGTGTTGTGGGCATATCCTCCATACCCAAAACCAACTCTAAATTAGCCATAGCCAGATCGATATCAATAAGGATAACGTCTTTACCCAATTCAACCAAGGCAACACCTAGATTGGCAGTGATAACAGTTTTTCCAGTTCCACCTTTGCCTGAGGCGATGGCGATAACTCTTGTCATTGTTACTTTGCCTAAGAAATAATTATATTTAAATTTTAGCGATCTTTATCCGTGAAACTTAGGGACGTTCTAATTCGACTGCTGAGGAAGAAGGGTATTGGTACAATCTCAACAAACATCGATAGGATACTCGATAGCGATGATGTCATTCAGATGATGGCAGTTTACATAGCCAACGGAAAGGCAAAAGTTTGCAGGGGTCACAGAGGTGTAGCTTTCGACTTGGAGGGTAGAAGGATCGATAGAGATGCTGATGCTTTCGTTGGAAGGTGTGATGATGCAATTCTCGGCAGAGAAGAGCTTATCGAAGAGGCTAAAAAGGAATTCTTTCCATACATAGTTATCGACTGCTCGTTCTTCGATAGACACATCGAGAAGGAAAAGCGAAAGATAGTATTTCAGATAACCCAGACGCTTGGAGTTATAAGGAGGTTCATGTGGGATGAAAAACTTATCGTTACGGCCTTGAACTGTGGAGTTGGAATTTATTATCCCACCACTGCAGAATTCATAAGGGAGAGGGGGATTGAGGACGTCATACTGCTCGATCCGTTCGGTGATGAGATCTTCGAGGGACAGAGGGCCGAGTGCTACGTAATCGGAGGAATAGTAGATAAGGTTGGAAATAAGACCGGTTGGACTTCAAAGCTTGGAGAGATGCTTAAGGAAGAGGGGATAGAGTTTAGATCGATGAGGATACTGCTGAGAGGTGACGTGATAGGTGTCCCAGATAGGATAAATACGATAGCGGAGATAGTCCTCAGAGTAGTCTTAGGCGGCGAGGATGTTGAGACTGCAATAAGAAAGGTTCAAAGTCCTCTTGTGGCGAGATGGAGGCTCAGAAAGGAAATTCCAAAGCTCACGATTAGGATAGATGTAAACGGTGTACCGTTCAGAGTAGTCAGAAAATCCGAGTTTAAGAAGTTTGACTGGCTAAACATCGATAAGAAGGATTTTTACGAGGTCTGCTCGGAATTAGGTTACCTCGTGATGGAAGATGAGAGGATTGAGGAAATCATTAAAGATGCCGAATGGGATGAGAAAAAGAGGAGGTATGTAGTCCATGTTTAGAGTTATTCCGGCGGTCGATTTGAAGGATGGAAAGGTAGTAAGGCTTATACAGGGGAGGGAGGATGCTGTTACTATTCAGCTTGAGAATCCGGTCGAGATCGCTGAGATGTGGGTTGAAAGGGGTGCAAAGGTTCTGCATGTGATAGATCTGGATGGGGCATTTAAGGGAAGGCTTAGGCATGAGGAAATAATTCTTGAAATCAGAAAAAGGATCAAAGCTGAGATGCAGGTTGGAGGAGGAATAAGAAGCATCGAAACTGCAAGGAGGTTGCTTGAGTTCGGAGTAGATAGGATAATACTGGGAACGATAGCTGTAAGGAACGTCAAAGAAGTAAAGAAGCTTTCAGAGGAGTATCCGAAGAGGGTTATGGTTGCCGTAGATGCCAGGAAGGATAAGGTCGTCGTCGAAGGTTGGAAGAAGTCAACGAATCTCACTCCACTTGATATTGCGAGGATGTACGAAGATCGTGAAGTTTCACTGCTTTACACGAACGTAGACATTGAAGGGCT
>CAYMEG010000093.1:0-4973 GCA_964389535.1 uncultured archaeon
CTCCTGCAAACCCCACCAGAAATCTTCTCTTTCTTTTAAACACCTTCTAATCACCTTTCTATACGCCTTTGCACATTCCTTCGTAACATAAATACCACTACGATGTTTGAGTAACGTTACGAACCTTAGACAATCGTTCGTATATGAGAGGGGTGGTAAGGCCGGCTGTTTTAGCACATCCTCAAGCTTAAAATCGCACTTACAGTTTCCTATATTTAATGTTTTTATAATCTCCTCTGGATATTTAAATTCCCTTCGTCTCGAAACTTCGACTATAGCATCCATAATCACGATAGTATTTTAAATCATTTTAACGCTATCTTTTAAAATGAGAATTCCACTTTACATCGAATTCGAAGGGAAGAACGTTCTTGTTATAGGTGGGGGAGGAGTTGGAACGGTTAGAGCTAAAAAGTTTATCGAAGCTGGATCTAACGTCAAAGTTTTAAGTTTAGAGTTTAGTGATGAGTTGAAGAAGCTCGAGAAGGAGGGGAAGGTAGAGTTAATTGTAGGTGATGCTTTTAACGAAAAATTGCTTGAAGATCTAATTCCCAAAAGTGATTTGGTCGTTGTGGCGATTCCAAACCTTAAGATAAACGATATCGTTTGGAGGATTGCAAAGAAGCACAAGACTTTGGTTAACCTTGCTAACGATGCTGAAAGGACTGAGGTGGTAGTTCCATTTGAGGATGAGGTTGAAGGCATTAGGTTTGCTGTAACTACGGAAGGAAAAAGTGGGATCGTCGCAAGAAAGGTTAAGGAAGCCTTTAGAAAACTGCTTGAGGAAGATGAGGAAACTATATTCTTCTTGAAAGCCATGGAACATCTTAAAAAGTTCATGAAATCTCACAATGTCCCCGTTCAGCTAAGGATGAAGTTGTACTTCGTCATAAGTGCCGATCCAGAATTTAGAAAGCTAGTTAGGGAGGGGAATGTTGATAAGGCTAGGATTTTGGCCGAGAAGCTCGTTGATGAATACGTTTCTGGAAAGAGGAAAATCGATGAAAGCTTGGTTAAGATTCAATTTTAGGTGGTTACATGTTCGATGAGGTTGAAAAAATAATTTTGATGGAGGTTCAGTATAATCTACCTTTAACCGAGCAACCTTTCGTTGATTTGGCTGAGAATTTAGGTCTGAAGGCGAATGAAATCTTTGAAAAACTTAAAGAGTTTAAGCAGAGGGGAGTGATCAAAAGGATTGGGACAAACCTAAACTACAGAGCTTTTAAAAGAATTGGAAAAGCAGCTTTGGTTGCATTCACATGTAGTGAGGACGAAGCTTTGAGAATTGCTGAGATTATAAACGAATCGATCGATAGCCTAAAGCACAACTTCCTCAGGAACCACGAAAGGTATAAGATCTGGTTCACGTTTAAAGGCGAAAGCAAGGAAGAAATGCTTAGGAAGGTAGAAGAACTTGCCAAGAGATGCGGGGTCAAAGATTATCTTTTTTTGCCAAGTAAGAGGGTTTACAAGATGGATGTTAAGTACGATCTGTTTAAGGGAATCTCATGGAGTGGGAAGGGGTTGGAAAAGGATGAAGTTCCGAAGGTTGATGAACTCGGAATCGATGCAAGGATGCTCTTCGAACTTGAGAGAAAACTGCCAATATCCGAGAGACCTTTCAAAGATATAGCATCGAAATATGGGTACAAAGAGTCGGAGCTTGTGGATCTGATTGCGGAGCTCATCGATAAAGGCGTAATCAGAGATTTCAGCGGGGTTTTAAGGGAGAGCAAGATCGGATTTAAGGAGAACGGTATGAACATGGTTAAGATCGAGCCGGAAAGAGCTGAAAAGCTGGCTTTGAAGCTCGTGAAGGAGTTTCCTCAGATAACTCATCTCGTTGAGAGGGAAGTGCCAGAAGGTTGGTGCTATCCGGTATACTTCATGGTTCATGCCGATTCGAGAGATAAGATCGAAGATGTTAGGAGAGAGGTTGAAGAAAGGTATGATGTGGAAGTTTTAACACTTTACAGTATGATGAATCTGAAGCCTGATTAGAAGGGTTGAAAAATCTTGAAGCGTAAATGTGAACATGCCAACTTACGATGAGGTCGTTGAGACCGTTGTGGAGTTGTTCCGAAAGGCCGAGATCGAGCTCGATGATGATGTCATTCAGGCCTTAAGAAAAGCGTATGAGGAGGAGGATAACGAAATTGCAAGGATGAACATCGAAGCAATTCTAAGGAACATCGAAATAGCAAAGGAAAAAGGAGTTCCAATCTGCCAGGATACGGGCTTACCTATAGTGTTCGTCGAGCTTGGTAGGGAACTTTGTTTAGATTTTGATTTAAAATCGGCGATCAAAGAGGGAGTTGTTAGAGCCACCAGCGAAGTACCTCTACGCCCTAACGCAGTTCATCCGCTAACAAGGGAGAATCCCGGTAACAACACCGGATTGCACATGCCTCAGATAAACGTGGATATCGTTGAAGGCGATAAGCTTAAGATTACCGTTATGCCGAAAGGTGCCGGAAGTGAGAACTGCTCTGCTTTGAAGATGCTCTTGCCGAGTGATGTCAACAAGATAAAGCGTTTTGTTGTTGAGGTTGTGAAGGATGCTGGAGGTAAACCCTGCCCACCCATATTCGTAGGTGTTGGGATCGGCTCTACCTTTGATGGCTGTGCAAAGCTTGCGAAGAAAGCTCTGCTGAGGAACGTAACAGAGATGAACGAATTTGAACTCGAAATTCTCAACGCCATAAACAGGTTGGGCATCGGTGCAATGGGTTTGGGGGGTAAAATCACTGCTCTGGCCGTGTTCGTTGAGTTTGGACACTGTCATACGGCATCCCTGCCCGTGGCTGTGAACATCCAATGCTGGGCTAATAGGAGAGCTTCCGCAATTTTGAGGTGATTTCATGGAGATAAAAGCTCCAATTTCGGCTGAAGTCGTCCGAAAGCTTAAGGTGGGGGACGTAGTTTACATTACTGGAGAGATGTTTACAGCGAGGGACAAAGCACATTTGAGGGCTTTGGAATTGCTAAAGGAAGGGAAAAACTTACCAGTAAGCTTCAATAACTCTGTAATTTATCATTGCGGACCTCTCGTTCGAAGGGTCGGTGATGGATGGAAGATCATTTCAGCCGGTCCCACAACTTCCGCAAGGATGAATGAAAGCACAAAAGAGCTTTTGAAGTTCGTAGATTCGATAGCAATCGTTGGGAAGGGTGGGATGAATATTGCTGAGGAATTAAAGGGTAAGGGAGTATACTTGGCCTATACCGGCGGTGCCGGAGCTTTGGCTGCGAGTGCCATAAGAAGGGTTAGGGATGTTCACTGGCTTGACTTGGGATTGCCCGAAGCTATTTGGGTACTTGAGGTTGAGAGATTCGGGCCATGCATAGTTGCGATCGACTCGCATGGGAACAGCCTTTACGACGATGTAAAAAGGAAGGTTGAAGAGAACTTCAGAAAGCTCTTAGATGAACTTTCTTGAAAATCATAAATTAGGGGAACAGCGGTGGAAAGTCCAAGCCCGTTTTCTCATCCAATCCAAACATAACGTTCATATTCTGAATGGCCTGTCCACTTGCACCTTTAACAAGGTTGTCGATAGCTGAGGCAACTACCACCCTATCATCGCCTACGAATATGGCTATATCACAGAAGTTGCTACCTCTAACCCAGCTCAACCTTATCTCATCCTGCAACCTTATGAAATAGCAGTCTTCATAGAATCGCTCGTATATTTCGTAGAGTTCGTCCCTGCTCGGAATCTCATCCATGAAAACGTGAGCATTCGTGAGGATACCTCTTGAACCGGGAAAAACCTGAGGTGTGAAAGATATCTTTATCTCAGGATTGAATCTGCTGAGTTCCTGAACCATCTCCCAGTAGTGTCTGTGATTCGTAACCTTATACGGGATCACTGCCTCATGCAGATTTGGATAATGTGTGAACTCCCTCGGCTTAGCTCCCGCCCCAGTTATACCACTCTTAGCATCGAAGATTATCCTTTCAGCCTTCTCAGCGATTGGAGCTACGGCTAAAATCGCTCCGGTTGGATAGCAACCGGGATTCGCAACCAAATCAGCCTTTGATATCTCATCCCTATGAAGTTCGGTTAAGCCGTAAACGGCCTCTCTGTAATCTTCATGCTTCTTCCCGTAAACTTTCTCATAAGTATCCTTATCCAGCCTGTAGTCTGCTGAGAGATCCACAACCTTTATACCAACCTCTAAGAGTTGAGGAACGTACTTCATAGCCTCTCCATGAGGAACGGCAGTAAATACTACATCACAATCCTCCAAATTCTTTAAGTTTGGTTCTACAAACTTTAAATCGTAGAATCCCTTTAAGAATTTGTGAAGCTTCCAAATCGGTTCTCCCGCCAACTGTCTCGAGGTAGCAGCGACAACCTCAGCCTTCGGATGCATTGCAAGAAGTCTTAGAAGCTCCGAACCGGTATAACCGCTCGCACCTATTATTCCAACCTTCATAGGCTTAGATCTGACAACCGTTATAAAATCGTTCCACTATCTGCCAACATGCGAATATACTTCGTGGTGGACATCTTGGATGGCAGGGTTGTCAGAGCTTTGAGGGGTGAAAGGGAGAGATATTACCCAATCAGCAAATTCAGTAAGATCGTTGATAGGGATGATCCGATGAGAGTTGTGGAAGTTGTGATGCCAAGGTACCTTTACGTTGCCGATCTCAACAGAATTACAGGTAGGGGGAATAATTTAGAAACCATCGAAATGCTAGCAGGTAGGGTTGAACATTTAATTGCAGATTGTGGGTTTAAAAAGGCAGAGGAGATCGAAAGTTTAAATTTCACTCCAGTTTTGGGAACGGAGACGTTTGATGTAACTCAGCTTGGAGAAATTGAAACCCCAGCGTTTGTCAGCGTTGATGTCATGCATGGGCGATTGCTCGACGTTTCTGGCAGGTTCGAATTTGAAAGCTTGATGGATTATCTGAATTCATTCGATCTGCTCGGTGTGATAGTGCTTACGTTAGATAG
>CAYMEG010000094.1:0-1538 GCA_964389535.1 uncultured archaeon
GCTCTTTTACAGAGTCTCAAGCCCAAAAAGTTGATCAAGCTCCTTGCGTTTATAGTCCATATGTAATGCGTATGCGTGGCCATCGGCAATACGTATCTTGCAACCTCTAAAGCCTCAGATTTACTGTAACCTTTTTCGAGCATCTTCTCGTATATCTTGATGTAATTCTGTCTTGCGGATTCCATAGCCTCCTTAAAGATCTTAACGAGCTCATCGTCATCTCTAATCGGTGGAGGGATTACGTAACCGAAATCCTTTTCGATGTTGTACCTTGTAGATCTTGCAGTATGGCTTGCTATTCTATGCTCCAAAAGCTCTCTGCTTAAAGCTATGCTTATTTCAGATATATCGAACGTAAAGTATATGTGCTCTATCGCACTCGTGTAGTCGTTTTCGACGACCATCCTAACGATCTCCTCATCGCTCAAGCCCTCTGGAATTCCACTGACCCTACATCCCTCGGCTACAAGCTTTATCCCATCGGGCGTATACCTCAAAAGCCTAACCTTTACCATTTAAACCTCCTCCTCCCCCTCGCATCTGACTATAACCTTTGGAACGAACATCTTTGCAACCTTTCCGAGCTTGATTAAATAATCCTTTGGATATGGCTCAATTTGCTTGAACCTTTCATCCAAAACGTTTTCATTTCTAAACTGCTGTAAAACGTACCTTTTTACACCAAAATCGGCTAGGATTTTTGCAATTTCAACTATCTCAGCCTCATCGACGATCGTTGGAACAACTGTCGTTCGAATTTCGAATTCTATTCCAGATTCTGTCAAAATCCTTAAACTTTCTAAAACCTTCTCAGCCGAATCCTTCTTCCCAGTAAGCTCTGGATATCTCTCCGGAATTGTTTTGAAATCCATCGCTACGTAATCTATTAGCTGTAACAGTTCAGATAGCTTATCCGGATAATAGCCATTCGTATCGATCTTCACTGCCAATCCAAGATTCTTTAGCTTCTTTATCAACTCTTTGAGCTCATCTAAATTCTGCATCAGAGGCTCTCCACCGGTAAAGCAAACTCCATCGATTAGAAAGTTTCTCCTTATTTCTGCAACTATATCATCAACCTCGGCTTTTCTCCCACCCTTCAACAGTTCATGGTTCTGGCAGTAGGGACATCTAAACGGACAACCAGCAAAAAAAACAACTGAGCAAAGTTTTCCGGGAAAGTCGATCGTAGATAAATCCAAAATACCACCAAGCAGCATGTCATCACCTCATCAGCCTTAATATCTCCTCTTTAAGCTGCTCCTTCGTGGGAACTTCACCTCTGAACAGTACCTCCTCACCGAAAGCTATGGATGGCGTTGAAGCTACGTTGTACTGTAAGGCTGTGATCAGATCTTTTTCTATGTCTATTTCTTCATATTCAAGCCCAAGCTCTTCTGCAACCTCCTTAGCTATAGCTTTGGCGTTTGGGCACTGTGGACAATCTTTCTTCGTGAATACTATGAGTTTCATGTTTTTGCTCTGAGCATTTGGATTAAAAATGTTTACCAAGTGTTCGGAAGAGTAAAATTAGTCAA
>CAYMEG010000094.1:1638-4972 GCA_964389535.1 uncultured archaeon
TGAGCATTTGGATTAAAAATGTTTACCAAGTGTTCGGAAGAGTAAAATTAGTCAAGTTTGAAAACATGGTGATGTTGAATCTATCTGACGAATTGAACAAAAAGGGTAGATCGCTGATCATGGGAAATGTTCTTGTAATCGCTATGATGTTCTTAGTTGCGGTATGGTACTACTCGATTTTACCTGAAATAATTCCAACCCACTTCGGTTTCAGTGGAAAGCCGAACAGATATGGAAGCAAGGATACTATTTTGATCATGCCATTTTTGTTTTCCATTGCTCAGCTTACATTTTTGATCATGTTTAAGTTTAGATTTAGGATGTGGAGATATCTTAACGTTCCGATCGATCTGAGCAGGCTTGATGAAAGGAAAAGAGCTATAGCAGTAAACAGATACTTTGAACTTCTGTTGAAATTCTCGCTTGGACTCGGATTGGGTTTACTTCTACTTGAGATTGGATCATTTGAATGCATGAGGATTGGAAGACTTGTCTGGTGGTTCTATCTGTTGCTATTTCCAATTTTCTTCTTGATAATTCCGTTCATGATATCTTATTCAAAACTGAACGAAGAGTTGAAACGGGAGCTGTAGATACATTTATCCAAAGCGAGCAAAGATGGAAAGATATTTTCATAAAAATTTTATAAAAAATATCGAGAATTAACCCAAGTTAACCCTCCTTCTATCGAACAGCTCTTTCACCTTTCCATCGTTCCAACCGCTGACCCTCTGGTAGTATCCCGTTACCCTCGAGTACCATTCGATGTCCTTGCTTCCGCAGAACGGACAGTTCTTTTTGATTCCTCCACTCAACCTCTTGCAACTCCTGCAGAAAGTCATGTCCTTCGTGTACGCCCAGTAACCAATGAGGGTCTTTGTTGCTATCTTCTTGGTGAGCTCCCAGAGTAGTTCTGGATTTGGAGAGCTTTCTCCGATCCATACGTGGGCCATCATACCTCCGTTGCAGAGTGGATGGAACGCTCCTTCGATCTTCAACCTTTCAAATAATGGAATATCTGCACTAACTCTCACATGTGAGCTGTTGGTGTAGTAAACTGCCCCGGTCTTAACATCTCCCTGTACGACAGCTTTTCCGTTGAACTCCTTTAAATCAAGCAAAGCCAATCTGTGTGCAGCGGATTCGGCTGGAGTTTGAGTTATGACCCATCTCTGCCCAGTTTCAACACTCCATTCCATAGCTATGTCAAGCATGAACTTTATAACCTCCAATCCGAATCTCCAAGCATCCTTGCTCTCGTGCAACTCCTCACCAGTATGAGCTTTAAGCATCTCATTCAACCCAACGAAACCTATCGATCTAACGACCTTATCAACCCTATAATACGGCTCCCCGTTCACATCCTGCGTTAGGAACGGCAAAGAACCTTGCTTCATTCTCTTAATGATTATTTCACGCTTGATCTCTATTACCTCCCTTGCAAGCTTCATCCTCTCCTCCAATATCTCAAACAACCTCTCATCGTTGCCGTTCGCTTCGTAAGCGATCCTTGGGAGGTTTATCGTTACAACTTGCAGGCTACCGGTTCTCATGCACCCGTTCTTGAAATCCTCCCAGTCCTGGTTATCTGGAGAGAGAACAAGCCTACAGCACTGTGCAAATACGTTGTCCGGCAGATATCCGGCCAGCAGATTTAAGAAGTATGGAGTTCCGTATTTCGCTACGACCTTGTGCACTAGAACCATGAACTCGTCAAAGCCCTCCTTCTTGAAGCACTCCTTTCTGAGCTTGTAGTTCGGCTTGGGGAAGAAGAACGGCTTTCCGACATAGTCACCTTCTAAATACACTTCCGTCAGAGCTCTCGCAAACATTATCGCTTCCTCTTCAAAATCACCGTAAGTGATAGAATCTCTAACAATTCCACCCGGTAGAACTGCCGGCAGATCTTGACAGATCTTTGGAACCCCGTATTCGATATCGATGTCACTGAATACGACCTGGCCTCCTCTGGCTACGTACATCTGAGAAAGCTCATATATGAACATCTGAGCTAGTTGCTTTATCTCCTTGTAAGTTTTACCGGCCATGTAAGGTGCAAGCCAAACGTTGAAGAAGTCCAGACCTTGCCCACCAGCGAAGTTGGTTTGAGCTGCAGCCAAAGCCTTGGCAGCATGTAATATAGCTACTTCAGCGTTCTTAGCCGGGCCAGCAACGGCGGTATTTTCTCCGGTTCCGTCAACCTTCAAACCGTTCTTTAAGAACCATCTCAGATCGTGCTGGAAGCAGTACGGACGGGTGACAAAATACTCAAGATCGTGAATGTGGATCTCACCACGCATGTGTGCATCAGCCAAGTGCAATGGGAGAGCTTTAAGCAGGGCGTATTCCTTCATCACCCAATCTGCCACGAGCTTATGAATAGTTTCAGGGTTATGCTGCAAGTTTGCGTTCTCTCTGATACCCTTCTCAATTATCTGGGTTGCATCGTAAACTGGCAAACCCAACCTCGTATAATCTCTTCTTGCATCTTCGAGCCTCCTTTCGAGTAATTTCACGTTAACGATCTCTCTGATGAGAGGTGCGGATATGAACTTAAGCCTGAGCTTCTTAATCGTCTCTTCAACCTCCAAAGCTATCTCTCCAGCAACCTCCTTTGGGATTCCAGTCTCTTTAATCAGTGATTTGACGATCTTACTTCTATCAAAACTCTCAATCGTGTTTCGTGAAGTCCTGACGGTCAAGAACTCTTTGTTATGATCGAATTCATCATCGCTAAAGTCGCCATTAACCATAATTGGAAATGTAACGTTGGAAGTTTTAAAATTTGCCCTTGAAATACATTGACCAATATACATTTGCTTTAAAAGAATCAAAGGAAGTAAAGCTTCACAAGTACATGTAAGGAGATGTAGCCCATTGGAAAGAAAAAATCCCTTCAATTGGACAAAATATTTAATAAGAGCTTGATGGTAGATTCAAGTGAATGATGAAACATCTCTCACCAGAGCCAGGATGAGGATCCCCCGATAGCCTGAAAGATGATGATTTAGGGGCTGTCCGACTGGCTGTGAAGAGGGGCATACGGTTCTGATATTTACAATTTAAAAATTGCGGGTAGTGACGCAACGATGTTGATGAACTATTTGAATGTACACAACGATGCGTCACAACCAAATTGTGATAAATTATAAAGATTTAAGATTTTCAACGACTGCCTTGGCGAATTCTCCCGTTCCAACCAAAGTTCCACCTACATGCCTGTGGATGTCATAGGTAACTATCTTACTCTTTATCGTCATTTCAACTGCCTTCTTTATTAATTCGGCTCCCTTCTTCCAGCCCAAGAATTCGAACATCAAGGCTCCGGTTAGTA
>CAYMEG010000095.1:0-4867 GCA_964389535.1 uncultured archaeon
TGCACGCTGAATTGATTGCAAATGAATTTATAAAAATGGGTCACTACGTTAAGATCTTCGCGCCTCACGTTAACTCCGCAAACAGGTGGTGGCATCACAGAATAATAAGGAGCAAAGAGGAGAACTTCGTCATAAGGTGCTACGATGAACTCGATCCCCAGACGATGAGTAACGGGAAGATAGAGATGGAGAAGGTACTCTCGGAGAACTTCGATTTCTTCATAGTAGAATCTTACGCAAGCTTGCCATACGGCGACGTAGAAAAGCTTGTAAAGAAGCTTAAGGAGAGGGGAACGAGGGTGTTTGTGGTCATTCATGAAGGTTGCAGGGATCACATCAAGTATTCCGATATGAGGATCTTCGATGCGATCGTGGTCTTCGATGAGAGGTTCATAAACGAGATGCTGAACGATTGCAAGGATCATATCTGCATAATCCCCTACCCATGCCATCCGATCGTTAAGGGTAACGGGAAGTTCGCTGAGGATGGATTGGTATTCTTCAGCTTTGGAAGACAGCCAGCCGGGGAGTATGTGGACTTCATAAGGGCTTTGAACTGGCTTTCAAAGAGGTACGACCTGACATACAGGGTTATCAGGTCTGACGGCTTACTGCCTTTCAACAAGCCGTGGCTCAAGCAGGAGAGGAAGATGCTCAGCAACGAGGAGGTGTTCAGGCATCTGCATACATCCGACATCCATCTCATTCCGAAGGGACAAACTAAAAACGTTGTTGTTTCTTCGACACTCTGCCAGTGCTTGGGTGCTTTGGTTCCCACGGTAGTTCCGAACACCAGACACTTCGAAACTCTACCGGAATATGACGGAATCAAGCCCGCCGTCGTGTACGAAAACGTCGAGGATCTAAAGGCGAAGCTGATAAGGATCATCGAGGATGATGAGTTCAGGATGAAGGTTATCAAAGCCGCCGAGAAGTTCGTAGAAGAAAACAGAAGCGATAAGATAGCAAAGAAGTTCATAGAGCTGTTCGAGAAGCCTCAGAGCTTGCTTTCGATTACGGTTTCATAACTTCTGTCTATCTCTTTCAAAAACTCTTCTTTACTGAATCCCCTTACATAGGCTAGTAAAGTCGCTCCTCCCGCTCCAACCCCCTCCTTAACGAACCCCTCCGCATAAGCCCTCAACCCAGGCTTCGTCGAATCAGCCAAGCCTGGATCTACTACTATGACTGGACAGGGTGCATGGCTTAAAGCGTTGCTGTCGTTCGCAACGTAGACGGTCGTAGCTATCGCTATATCGACATCGTCCTTCATCCTCCCTATCAGATGGGACATGGCAACCATCTGAGTCCCTCCGGCCAATATCACCGGCTTATTCGAGCCAATAGCGATACCGCACACTCCGATCATAACCGGATCTCCGACCTTCGCTATCAACTCCAACGGATCCTCGTTACCTTCGATCCTCTTCAAAGCTTTGGCAACTACTTGCTCCTTTATCTCGATGGGATTCTTCGGCATACTTGAGGAGACCATGGTCTTTATTCCCAAAGCTCTCAGAATGGCCAAGGCCGTCGTAGTTCCGGCTGGTATGCTCTCCCCGATCATCAAAACGTCTGCAAGCTTTGAGATCTGCCTCCCAAGTTCCACAGCGTTTTTAAAGGCTTTTTCGACATCATCAAGGTTCATGGCAGGCTTAACTTCGATGTTCTCTCCAACCGGAGCATCTATACTTACGAATGGTACATTGGGCTTAACCATCAAACCGCTATCAACTGCAAAGAAGGGTACGTTCGTGAGTCTCAATGCAGTATATGTAATTATCGCCGGAGTAGGTTTGCCGTCTGGAGTTGCGGGGGGGAATGGAATGACCTTGCACTCTCCATAGTGGAGGAGTTCAACATCCGCCGGAGGTGTGAACCTTATCAAATCCGGATTTGCCCCGGCAACTGTGATTCCGGGGATTTCCGCAGTTTTCGTATTTCCGATCACAAAAAGGAATATCACCTCATCTTTCAGCAGTTCGAAGAATCTTTTACCATCTCCCTTTAAACATCGCCAGTCCATGGCTGAAGTGGAAAAACGTTTATTATAACCCTTTCCAGTTTTAAACGATGCTGATTCTGAAGATAGGCGGATCGGTTATAACCGATAAAAGCGTTGGTGCTGTGAATAAGGCAAAATTTGGAGAGATAGAAAGGATCGCCAGAGATATAGCGGAAAACCTGAGAGATAAACTGATATTGGTGCACGGTGTAGGCTCGTTCGGTCATCCCCATGTTGTGAGGTACAGTCTTAAGGATGTTAAGGATGTATATGGTGTTGGGGTTACACATCTATCCTGTGTAGCCTTAAACTATCTCGTATGCTCCGCTCTGCAAAAATTTGGGCTAAATCCGATTCCTATCCATCCCCTATCGTCCTTTAAAGTTGTTGACGGAAGACTCGTGTTCGATGCCGAGTATATTAGGGCTATGATGGATGAAGGCTTCATTCCAGTTTTACACGGTGATATGGTTTACAACATGACCGAAAGGAGGTTTGAGATTCTTTCAGGAGATAAGATCGTAGTTGAACTTGCGAAGATGTTCAAAGCCGATAGGATCGGTTTTGCGACAGACGTCGAGGGGGTAATGGTGAAGGGAGCAGTTGCCGATGAGCTATCGAGCACCGAGTTTCTTGAAGATGTAGATTCGAGAAAGTCGGACGTTACGGGCGGGATGAGGGGAAAGATCGAGCTCATACTTAAATACGGATTGAAGGCTTTCGTCTTTCATGCGAGGGATATAGATAGGTTTTTGAAGGGTGAGAGAGTTGGAACGCTGGTGAGGGGTTGATAGCTTGAAGACCTCGGACAGGAAGCTCGAACACATAAGGATATGCTTGGAGGAGGAGGTCGAATCTGAGTACACGGGCTTCGAAGACGTCATGCTGATCCATAAGGCTTTGCCGGAGATAGACTTCAGCGAGATCGATACAGAGATTGAATTCTTCGGAAAGAAACTTTCTGCCCCTCTTCTGATAGCTTCTATGACCGGAGGACATCCGGAAACCAAGGAGATAAACAAGAAACTGGCCATGGCGGTTGAGGAGATGGGCATCGGAATGGGTGTTGGAAGTCAGAGGGCTGCGATAGAGGACGAGAGCGTTGCGGATAGCTTCACCGTAGTTAGGGAGTACGCCCCAAATGCGTTCATATACGCAAATGTCGGATTGCCGCAAGTCCTAAAGCATGGCGTCGAGTTTGTTGAGAAGGCCATCGAGATGATAGATGCAGATGCCGTTGCAATTCATCTGAACTTCCTGCAAGAAGTTATACAGCCGGAAGGCGATTTGAACGCCAAGGGTGGTCTTAAAGCTATAGAGGAGGTTTGTTCGTCGATCAAGGTTCCTGTGATAGTCAAAGAAACCGGAGCCGGAATATCGAGAGATATCGCAATAAAGCTCAAGTTGGCTGGAGTCGATGCGATAGACGTCGGTGGGAAGGGGGGAACAAGCTGGAGTGGTGTTGAGGTTTATAGGGCGAACGGTATCGCGAGGGATGTCGGCCTGGACTTCTGGGACTGGGGAATTCCTACAGCATTCTGCATTGCGGAGTGCTACGATGTTCTGCCAGTCATAGCTACGGGAGGTTTGAGAAGCGGTTTGGATTTGGCAAAGGCCTTGGCTTTAGGTGCAAAGCTTGGAAGCTCGGCATTACCGTTTTTGAAGGCTGTTGTCGAGGAGGGTGTTGAAGGTGTGAAGAACCTGATCGAATACTACGTCAGAGGACTAAAAACTGCAATGTTTTTAACCGGATGTAGAAGTGTATATGAACTTAGGACGACCACGATATTCGTAACTGGAAAGTTTAGGGATTGGCTCGAGCTGAGAGGTTACGATGTCGTGAGGTTTTGTAACAGCAGAGAGGTGGGATAATGGACATCAAAAAGGAGGTCGCTAAAAGGGCTGAAATAATCAATAAGGCCATAGAGGAGTTGTTGCCAATTAAAGAGCCCGAAGGGTTATACAAAGCATGCAGACATCTGATAAAGGCTGGCGGTAAAAGGCTCAGACCTGTTTTAAGTTTGATATCGACCGAAGTCCTTGGCAAAGATTGGAGGAAGATCTTGCCAGCTGCAATTGCGATCGAGACCATCCACAACTTCACTCTGATTCACGACGATATAATGGATAGGGACGAGATGAGAAGGGGCGTTCCGACAGTTCACAAGCTTTTCGGCGAACCTACGGCGATACTTGCTGGAGATACGCTATTCGCCGAAGCTTTCAAGATCCTTACGAAATGCGACGTTGAGGCTGAAAATCTGATTAAAGCCGTAGACATGCTTGCGGATGTATGTATCAAGATTTGCGAAGGTCAGTTTTTGGACATAAGCTTTGAACAGAGGGATTTCGTGAGCGAAGAGGAGTATCTTGATATGGTTGAGAAGAAGACGGGTGTGCTCATAGCTTGCTCATGCTCGATGCCGGCGGTTCTGTTTGGGGAAGGCAAAGAGATAATCGATGCCCTTTGGAACTTCGGCCTGTTGAGTGGTATAGGCTTTCAGATCCACGATGACGTTTTGGATCTAATCGGTGGAGAGAAGATAGGAAAGGACTGGGGTAGCGATCTGGTTGAGGGAAAGAAGACTCTCGTGATAATAAAGGCGATGGAGATGGGTGTTGAGATCGAGATATTTGGAAAGGGTAAGGCAACGAAGGAGGAGATTGCAGAAGCCGTTGAAAAGCTGAGAGATTGTGGGGCGATAGATTACGCATCGAAGAGGGCAAAGGAGTTTGTTGAAAGAGGTAAGGAGCATCTTAAGATTTTACCGGATTCAGAAGCGAAAGATGTTCTGATTGCAATCGCAGATTATCTTGTTACGAGAGAGTATTAGCTTCAATTGTTGTTTAGTGGAGAAGACT
>CAYMEG010000096.1:0-1584 GCA_964389535.1 uncultured archaeon
CCCAAATTTTTTAGCGCTTCGATAACTTCAATCTGCTTTTTAACGAAATCTTCATCAAGTCCCATTTCTCTCCATCTTTCTAAGTCCATCCCGGCAGGATTTAGAGTTGTCCTAACACGAACCTTGGCTTTCAAATCTTTTAACCACTCCAAACCCTCTTCACCTATGTTCCCGTATGAAATTCCGGAGATATGAGCTGATTTTATGGGTATCAACCTTTCGGCACCAAATATCTCACCTAAGGCTACCAGTATCTCCATGCATTTTGCAACGGTTGGATTGTCAGATTCCAGCAACCTTTCCTCATCCCTTGTTAGATGCATGAGTGTTCTTAGCTTCCTTAAGATATAACGGTTTTCTACCCCTTCTACTCCTTTCAATCTCCTCATCTATCTTCCTTGCCAAAGGACAATAGAGGTAGTGATAAACGGCTTCGCTCAACGCCTCTTTAATCGTGTCTTTACCCGTTTTTATTTTTAATTTTTCTATTTTTTCTATTGAAATCCTTGTTTGAACTATTAAAAGCTTACCCATAGTTTCGAATCGACATAGATAAATATAAATTTTTATAAATTTGATCGAGTTCGCTCGAGCCTCAGCAGCTCTCTCTTGATATCTATCCCGGCACTGAATCCTCCCAGATCCTTCTTTGCAACCACCCTATGGCACGGTATTATAATCGGTATTGGATTTTTCTTTAAGGCCTGTCCTACGGCCCTTGGAGACGTTTTAAGTTTATCCGCAAGCTCCTTATACGTTACAACTTTGCCGTACGGGATCTTTCTTACCTCCTCCAAAACCATTCGAACGAAGCACGAAAGATCAGCCAAATTAACGTCGTAGTCATTGAAATCTATCCTTTCACCTCTGAGGTATCTTTCCAAATCCGACTTAAGAGATTTAGCCGTATCAGATTGGATATTCTCGTAAAGCGGATAATCATCGAACGTGATCCTAACTACCCTCTCATCCCTTAAAACTACATTCACAAACTTGATCCATCGAACGCTTATTACTTCAAGCATCCTTACCTGCTATCTCTCTTATCCTTTCGATTCCACCTATCTGCTTTATGACTTCGGCAACGGACTTTGGCACCAGATCCTCCCATCTCTCACCCTTAAGCATCCTTCTCCTTATCTCGGTTCCTTGATATTCGTTTCGGTTGTACATCTCAGTAGTCCTTACCTCAAACCCCGCCTCCTTAAAAAGCCTTATGACTAGGGGATTGTTTGAGAATACGACATCGAACGGTGGAACCATCGAGCATACGTGGGAAACCCATAGGCTATTTCTATAGATATCTTCAAGCGGTATGATGTAAACCCTCTTCTTTAGCTCTGGATCTATCTCATCCAAAGCCCTTGAAACCATGAGGACCCTTTCGCCGGCTGTGAATGGATTCTCAAGCGTATGACTCTCCTGAGCACTTCCAATTCCTATTATAAGCTCATCGACTTCATAAACTATGTGCTTTATAACGTTATGATGCCCCAAGTGATAGGGCTGGAATCTGCCTATGAAGAACCCTCTTTTCATCCTATCATCCCTTAGCATCTAGGTTTTTTAAATCTCATCCAAACT
>CAYMEG010000096.1:1684-3192 GCA_964389535.1 uncultured archaeon
CCCTCTCCTAACGCAAGATGTTCATCTAATTCTCCCCTGTTATCGTGAAGATGGATGTTTACGATCCTATCGAAGTGATCCAAAAATATCTCATGACCCTCCCTACAGTTGTAGTGACCTACATCAAACGTAAGCTTAAGCTCAGTTTTCTCAAGCAAGAACTCTATGGCTCTCTTTAGGCTCTCATCCAACGAAATCGTATTCTCCAAAGCCAAAATTTCGCATTCAACCTCTCTCAAAAAGCTGAGCATTTCGGTTGTCAAAACCCTATAGTTATGCTTAGAATAAAGTTCCCTTGGAAAGACAAAACCCCTAGCCGTGATAAAGCCGGGATTCCATCCTATATGGAAAGTTACAACCTTTGCATCGCATCTTTCAGCGTAGTGAATAACCCTTCTCAGTTCCTCATAGCTTGCCCTACGCATAGTCTTGCTTATCGATATAAAATTGGTTGAAGTTGCCGGGGCGTGCAGAAGAACCTCTATATCGTAGCATTCTTTAAGTTCCAAGAGTTCCGTATAGCTTAAGTTCTCCATGCTGTAGAGGGGATGATCCATCAGAATTTCGATATGAGAAAAGCCATGCTTAGATGCAAATTCAAACGCATCCTTTGGCTTATGCGTTACATCTGGCTGAATCCCCAGTTTCATCGAACCTTGTTAAACAACTATTTTTTGAATTTTACGGAATGCTTAAATCGATTGAAAACAATGCTATAATATGATCGTCGAATCGTACCTCTATGAGAAGGAAAATAGCGTAGTTAGATGTAAAACCTGCATGCACAGATGCAAGCTTAAGCCGAATCAGTGGGGAATATGTAGAGTTAGAAAAAACGATGATGGTGTGCTTAAGGTCTACAACTACGGTTTGGTCTCATCGGTTGCTTTGGATCCCATTGAAAAGAAACCACTTCACAACTTCAAACCCGGTTCGATGGTTCTCTCATTTGGTGGAGTAAGTTGCAACTTCAGATGTAAACATTGCCAGAATTACACCATATCTTTTGCAGATCTGAACTATCCATACGTTCGGGAATATACACCTGAGGATATACTTAAACTCACAAAAGAAAATCGGGCCGATGGTATAGCTTGGACTTACAACGAGCCATCGATTTGGCACGAGTTTGCATTGGATTCGAGTAAACTTGTAAAGAAGGAAGGATACTATGTCGTTTATGTAACAAATGGATACATGAGTTTTGAAGCGATAGATCAGTTCAAAGGAATTTTGGATGCGGCAAACGTGGATGTAAAGGCGTTTAACGAGGACTTCTACAGGAGGATCTGTAAGGCGAAGCTTGAAAACGTTCTTAAATGTGTTGAATATCTACACAAGAAAGGTGTATTCTTAGAGCTGACTTATCTGATCATCCCCGGGGAAAACGATTCAATGGATGAAATCAGGGAATTTGCAGAGTGGGTTTACGGTTTAAGTAAGAGAATCCCTGTTCACTTTTCGAGGTTTCATCCAGACTTCCAGATGCTTGACAAACCACCGACACC
>CAYMEG010000096.1:3292-4834 GCA_964389535.1 uncultured archaeon
TACAAAGTTTATATTGTAGGATATATTATAAATATTATTCAAAAAGTTCGTTGAGCCAGATCCTGTGCTTGCCGAGTTTGCCCTCGAAGTTTGCCGAAGTTATCTTAACAACTCCCGGAATCTTAACCGCTGAAAGTATGGCAACCCTCATAGCTTCTCTTACTACATCCAAGCAGATACCATTGATGACGATCTCATAAACACCCCTAACATTTGAAGGTAGTTCCGAATCGACTCTGTCAATTAAACCTGGGCAGAATCTCTCGTTTGTAGAAGCCTTCAAGAATTTGTATCTGTTAGATCCGATCTTAGACCCGGAGGCTACTATTGGAAAAGGTGTAATTACTCCGTCAACATTGGATATGGCATCTACTGCGGCTTTTGCTGCCATCAAAGCTGAGGCTTGAGTTTCGGCCATTATGATTATGTTTCCACCGGCGATTCCATCGGTGTAGCCTATGCTGTCCTCTATGATAAAATCACCCTCCATAGTTGGAATCTTCCAGCATCTTCTACCGTTAACTTCAACCTCCTCCTCAAATCCATCACCGAAAAACTTTATCTTATAACCTATTCTAAAGTGCTTCTTTGCATTTGATAATCCGTTGAAAACAGCTGTAGTCGGAGCTGGGAGAATACACTGTCCAATTCTTGCCAAAAGCTGTTTCTCCAACTTAGATTCGTCTGGGTGACAGATCATTATGAACACACCGACTCTACCATCAGGGGTCTCGCTTTGCTTTGCAAGTCTATCGATACCAGCCTCAGCTGGACACATGATTATCGATGTTGCAAAGCCAGTAGCCTCTCTCGCAGATGCCAAAGCCCATTCATAGTCATAAGCTGTAATAAGAACTCTTGAAATTTTAATATCGAAGGCTTCAGCAAACGTATCCTCGATGAAAACTCCGTTGATCTTCATCCAACGTTACTAAGAACTATCATATATAATCGTTATTCTTTGACCTCAACACCCACGGCACTTAAGAACCTCTTCTTTATGGCTTCCGTCAGCAACTTGCTCAAGGCATCCCTATCGGAAACGTCTCCGAATATTCCCAAAGGAATCTGAGCTCCAGCCGCATGTGCATGTCCGCCAGCACTTCCAACATCTCCAAAAGCCCTCCTCAGAACATCTCCAATGTTTATTCTGACGTCCTTGTTTCTGGCTGAAAGGTAGACTGTATCCTTGATAACACCAAATACAAGGACTGTAGATATTCCTTCAAGCCTTAGCAAGAAGTCTGCAGCTTGAGGCAAGGCGTCTCTATCCGTAATGAAACCGGCAAAGCTTATCAAAAAGCTTGAGTAAATCTGTCTGTTCTTTATCGCAGTTCCAAGCACGTCGAGCGTTTCGGTTGATATTGCCGGACCCTCCATCTTTTCGATCATCTCATGATCGACGAACGGATAGAGGTAAGCTGCTGCGTAGAAGTCTGCAGTTCTCGTGTTCTTCTTGAATTCTTCGGTTTCACTCTTTATGCCAAAAAACAGAGCTGTAGCAAGTATTCTACTTGGAACGATCTTAAGTTCCTTGAGATA
>CAYMEG010000097.1:0-4803 GCA_964389535.1 uncultured archaeon
CTTACACAACATTTATAATCAGATGATCTCCGCCATCATTTTAATGAAGGTTCTCGTAGCTGATCCGATTTCGGAGGAAGCCATCGTTGTGATGAGAAACGCAGGATTGGAGGTTGATGTAAAGACAGATTTGAGCCAGGAGGAACTCATAAAGATCATCCCCGAGTACGATGCGCTCGTTGTCAGGAGTAGAACCAAGGTTACGAGGGAGGTCATAGAAGCTGCTAAAAAGCTTAAGATCATCGGAAGGGCAGGAGTTGGAGTTGATAACATCGACATAGAGGCTGCAACGGAGAAAGGGATCGTGGTAGTCAACGCTCCAGGTGGAAACACTATTTCGGCTGCCGAACACACGATAGGTCTTATTTTGGCGGTTGCAAGAAAGATACCCCAAGCTGACAGGAGCGTTAAGGAGGGCAAGTGGGATAGAAAGAGGTTCATGGGTGTGGAGCTTAGAGGAAAGACGATTGGAATAATTGGACTTGGAAGGATAGGCTACGAGGTTGCGAAGAGGGTTAGGTCCTTTGACATGAACATCCTCGCCTATGATCCCTACGTAAGCGAGGAGAGGGCAAAAACTGTCGGAGCAAAGCTCGTGAGCTTGGAGGAACTCCTCAAAAATTCTGACTTCATAACGATCCACGTTCCAAAGACTAAGGAGACTGAGAATATGATCTCCTACAAGGAATTCGAGATGATGAAGGATGGAGTTTACATAATTAACGCTGCAAGGGGAGGAATTGTAAACGAAAAGGCCCTTTATGAGGCTATAGTCAAGGGAAAGGTTGCAGGAGCTGCTTTGGACGTTTACGAGAAGGAACCTCCAGATCCCGACAACCCACTGCTCAAGCTCGACAACGTGGTAACAACCCCTCACATCGGAGCATCAACGAAGGAGGCACAGATAAGCGTTGGGATGATCATCGCAGAGGAGCTTATAAACTTCGCAAGGGGATTGCCAGTCAGAAACGCCGTAAATTTGCCGAGCATAGATCCTGCAGATTACGAGTTCCTGATGCCTTACGTCGAGTTGGCTGAGAAGATGGGTAAGATCGCTTCCGCAAGACTTGGTGGGATGTTTAAGAAGGTAAGGATAACATTCAGGGGAAAGGTTGCGAAGAGGAATACGGAATTCGTCACTAGAGCATTGCTCAAGGGTTTGCTGGAACACATACTTGGCAAGAGCATAAATCTCGTTTCAGCCATGCACATAGCGAGGGAGAGGGGGATAGTGATCGAAGAGGCCAAAACCGAAGATGTTGAGCACTACGAAAGCTTGCTTGAGGTTACCGTGGGCAACGGTAAGGAGCTGTACATCGCTGGAACATGCTTCGGCGATGAACCCCGCATACTAAAAATAGACAAGTACAAGGTAGATTTCGTTCCCAAGGGACATTACGTAATATCCCTGCACGAAGACAAGCCTGGAGTAATAGGAAGGGTTGGAACACTCTTCGGCCAGCACAACATAAACATAGCCGGAATGATAGTCGGAAGGTATGGAGAAAGGGGCGGTATTCAGCTTATGCTCTTGCTAGTGGACGATCCGCCGAGCGATGAGGTTCTGAAGAAGATGGTCGAGCTGGATGGAATAATCGATGCAACGTACGTTTATCTCTAATTTTTTGGCAAAGATTTACAAACAGAGCAATGTTGAGCTATTTTATGAATCTGATAGTTGTCGGACCGGCTGGAAGTGGTAAGAGCACGTTCGTCAAGTCATTCTTAAGCTTCCTCAAGAACGAGTACGATGTAAAGGCTGTGAATCTTGATCCCGCTTCAGATCCGATTTACGAAGCTTCGGCCGATGTAAGGGAATTCGTCAAAACTGAGGAGATCATGAGGGAGTTTAACTTGGGAATAAACGGTGCTCTGATCAAATCGATGGATATGGCATTGAATTGCGTTGACAAGCTCATTTTGAAGGGAGATTATGTCTTATACGATACACCCGGCCAGATGGAGTTGTTTCTTTATCTCAAAGCTGGAACTGAGATCGCAAGGAGAATAGCGGAATCCGATTGGACCGTTGGATTGTTCATAGTCGATTCCGAGGTTGCTTCAACTCCAGAGAACTTCGTATCGATCTTGGCTCAGAACGCGGTGATATCCTTGAGAATAGGTGTACCGACGATCACGATATTCAACAAGTCCGATGTGGTAGATCTAACGTTTACACCTTCAAGCATAAGGGAGATGCTAAGACAGGAAGAAGGTGTCCTAGCTGAGCTGATGGAAAGACTGGTAGATTTCGTAGAGTCTACAACCGTCAGATACAGAATCGTAAAGATATCTGCATTGAAGGGGTACGGATTTGAGGATGTGCTATCGATGGTTAACGAGGTGTTCTGTTCGTGCGGTGATCTGAGTTAATATAATATAAAATTATAAAATTCTCTATAAAAAGTGTAAATTTTTTAAAATTGGATGAGAAAATTTAAAAATCTTACAACATCTTAACGCGTTAATGCTCGAAAAATTAGATTCACTCGACATAAAGATACTGGTTGAATTGCAGGAGGATGCAAGAAAGAGCCTGAGAGAGATAGCTGAGAAGTTGGGAGTTGCTGAGGGAACTGTCTACAACCGAATAAACAAGCTTAGAAAGTTGGGGGTTCTCGAGAAGTTCATACCGATAATAGATTACTCGAAGTTGGGATTCGATCTAACGGCGATAATAGGGATAACAGCCGAGGGAGGGCATCTGGTTGAGGTTGAGGAGTTACTCGCCAAGGAACCGAACGTCACAGCTGTTTACGACGTAACCGGGGAATTCGACGTCATAACCGTTGCGAGGTTTAGAAGTAGAAGCGAGCTCAATGCGTTCATAAAGAGGATAGCAAGCTTGGAGCATGTTAAGAGGACATACACGATGCTGGTGTTGAACGTAGTCAAGGAAACACATAGCATAGACCTTTCAAAGTTCGACGAGAGCGAGTTTGTTAAGAGATGATCCTTCAGGTAGGTTACGTTGCTCATCGTAACGGTTTGTGATATCTGGCATATCTGTTATACCGTTTTTAGGAGGAGAGAGTTTTGTATAACGAGCAAAGCGGATGAAATACTTGCAGATATCAAATATGTTGGTAACCTTAATAAGGATGTGCAAATTTTCATCGAAAAATTGTGGTGATTTTTACGACGAATTTGAAAGGGATATTAGAAAATGAACTTCAAATATTGAGCAGATGGATTCTATAGTTTTACCTCAAAATAGGCCCAACGTCCGGAAATCCTTGCCTCTGCCCTGTTCCAGCCAATTTCTGCAATCTCTTCGGATTTAAGAGTAGATCCACGGCATTCCTAACGTGCTCTCTGACCCTGTTTTCGGTTATCATCAGCAGCTCCTTCTCATCTTTAGCCTCATCCTCATGTACAAAAACTTCGATTATGTGCTTGTTTGTCATGAGCTGGGCAAGTATAAGACCCATAGAAGCTTCATGGGCACATTGCTTGTCGATAGGCTTTGGTCCCGGCATTCCCAATGCGATCACTATCTCACAACCCTTCTCCTCTATCAGCTTTTTTGCAGCAACTGGAAGATCCTTTATGCCGGGAACGGTGTACCTTACGTACGGAAGTGAGCTTATCTTTCTAAGCTCGTCTATCGCGATCTTTCCCATATCTATCCTCGCAAACGTCGTGTCAACTATGCCCACCTTCATATCCGCCACCCCTACATCTCTATGCTGCACCGTATTATTCCACTTTTGCATCAAAGTTCTCCAAGTACATCAGCGGCAACGTCGAGTGCAGATTTACCGATTATCTCCTTCCTCCTAAGGATATCCTCCAATGCTGCGAGGGTTGCAAGAACATCCCTCTTGGTTACGTTACCCATAGTCCCTATTCTGAAGATCTTACCCTTAAGATGCTCCTGTCCTCCAGAGATAAGGATACCGTACTCAGATTTGAGAGTCCCTCTGAGTTCCTTGTCCGTAATGCCTCGAGGCATCTTTATGGCTGTTACTGTATTCGAATATCTGCTGTACTCATTTAGCTTCGGAAACAGTTCTAACCCCAAGCTTATGGCCCACTCCCTGACAGCTTTAGCCATTGTTCTGTGTCTCCTTATTCTATTTTCAAGTCCCTCCTCCTCTATTATTTTCAGAGCTTCGTGCAGGGCAAAGAAGAGTGGAATGGCTGGAGTGTAAGGTGTCTGCAGATCCTTGGACTTCTTTTTGTAAGCCATCAGGTCAAGGTAGAACGGGCATCTCTCGTTGTAGTAATCCCAAGCCCTTTCATTGACAGCGACGGCAGCCAAACCTGGAGGAGCTCCCAAACACTTCTGAGAACCGACCACCGCAACGTCTATCCCCCACTCGTCCATCCTAACCTCATCTCCACCGACGCTTGTAATACCATCCATTATAACCAAGGCATCGTACCTCTTTGCAATCTTGGCGATCTCCTTGGCAGGATTAAGAATTCCGGTCGAGGTTTCATTGTGAACGAAGGCGACGGCTTCACTTCCCTCAGCGAGGGATCTCTCAACAGCATCTAGATCTACTGAAACCCCCCACTCGAATCTTAGTGCATCGACTTCCGTGTAACGCTGAGCTATTCTTACGAACCTATCTCCGAACTTCCCGTTGTCTATGCACGTGATTCGCCTGACTTTGGAGAAGGAAGCTATAGCAGCCTCCATTCCGGCAGTTCCTGAGCCTGAAATTATGAAGACTTCATGTTTGGTTCCGAAGCACATCTTTAGCATCTTGATGCAGTATTCCATTATCTCCGAGAAATCCTTGGTTCTGTGCCCTATCATCTGCCTTGCCATAGCTCGAATTATCCTCTCATGCA
>CAYMEG010000098.1:0-4734 GCA_964389535.1 uncultured archaeon
GTAAGCTTCTCCCATTCTGTAACCCCGTAACATTCCTTATCCAGTTTGTCTATGCCTGTTATTGCTGCCTGAGTTGCCCCGTTGATCATCGCCGCATACCTTGCCATCTTTCCATCCCAGTATCCGATCCTCCTCCTTCTTCCTGTAACCGTTCCATATTCGACGATTCCCAATTTCTCAGCCTCTTCCTGTGGCATCTCAGTTGGGAAAGGTCCAGATCCAACCCTCGTCGGAAAGGCCTTGAAAACCACAATAACCTCATCCACCCTCGTCGGTCCTATCCCGACATCGGCAGCTATCGATGATGCAGTGGTGTCTTTAGATGTCACGTACGGATACGTACCATAATATAGGCTTAGGCCAAATCCCTGCGATCCTTCAACCAGCACAAGCTGATCGTTGTCCAAAGCGGTGTTTATCTCAAGAGGAACGTCCGTAAGGAAAGGTTCAAGCTCGGGAACATCCTTAGCCTGCTTTGCAATCCTTTTAACCCTATCTACGTTTGCCGGCCCGCAACCGGTTCCGGTAGTTCCTATCTTCTTGCTGAGATGAGCATCTCCTCTGTCAGCTTGAATGTGCTTTTCTTCAATTATCGCACATCTATAATCAACTCTTGCTCTGTCTGCAACTCCAAGAAGTTCAACTTCCTTCAGAAAGACGCTAGGATCAACCAAAACTCCAGCACCTATAAGCAGTTTGGCATCCTTGTAGACGAAACCCGATGGGATCATTCTAACCCCATACCTCTTACCTTCGATCTCAACTGTATGTCCGGCATTTGGCCCCACTCCTCCCCTTGCTATTATCGCTGGCTTATCCGAACTTGCCAGATGTGCGATTATCTTGCCCTTTCCCTCATCTCCCCAAAATCCACCCACAACTATCGTCGCTGGCATCCTAAGGATATCGTCGTTTATTGAATTTTTGCTTTTTGGAATTGATCGATAAATCTCAAAAACGTTATTACGTGTCTAGATTATTTACAACCATGCCAGCTGTGGTTGATGAGGATAAATGCGATGGCTGTGGAGAGTGCGTCGATGAGTGTCCGGTCGGTGCGATAGAGCTCAACGATGTTGCTCATGTTGATGCAGATATATGCACGGAATGCGGGACTTGCGTTGAAGTATGCCCAAACGAAGCTATAACAATTGAATGAGTTATTTTTATAAAAATGACTTGAGCAAAAGTTTTAATTATCTACATTGAATAGAACATTAGAGGTGAACTCATGAGCCTAATACTAAGGATCAAGAAGAAGTTCAGTCTAATTTTAAGATTCTTGAGAAAGAAGAATCGAATGAAGATAGGAATTTACGGTCCTCCAAATGCGGGTAAGACGACGTTGGCAAACAGGATTCTCAGGGATTGGGTTGGAGATATAATGGGGCCGGTTAGTGAGATTCCACATGAAACGAGAAGGGCTAGGCTTAGAGAGGGGGTAACGATTGAGGTCGATGGAAAATCTGTAACGATCGATATCGTCGATACTCCCGGTTTGGCTACGAAGATAGATTTCCACGACTTCCTTAAGTACGGTTTAAGTGAGGAAGAAGCCAAGAGAAGAGCCAAGGAGGCTACCGAGGGTGTTATAGAGGCTATAAAATGGTTGGACGACTTGGATGGAGTGATTCTGGTCATGGATGCAACCGAGGATCCGTTCACGCAGGTCAACATAACGATAGTTGGGAACATAGAGGCCAGAAAATTGCCGTTGATAATAGTTGCAAACAAGATAGACCTCCCAAATGCCTCGCCAGCTAGGATCAAAGCAGCTTTTCCACAACATACCGTAATCCCGATCTCGGCTTTGAAGGGTCTGAATATAGATACACTCTATAGATGTATAGCCGAGAAATTCGGGTGATCGTATGGAAGGTGTTCAGCTAAATTTGATTTCGAAGGAGAGGTTGCAGAAGATGTCGTCGATGGAAAAGCTCAGAATGATCTTAGATGAGGTTAAGGCTGGGACGATAGTCGTACTTGAATCCGGATTAACTCCAGAGGAGGAAGCAAAGCTTATCGAGCTTACGATGCTTGAGATAGATCATGAGAACTTCGTTGGAATAGAGGTTGAAACTTACCCGCAAAGATCTGGAGGATTTTTGAGCAAGCTGTTTGGAAAGAAGGAAGGAAGACTTACCGTAATAGGCCCGGCAAACAGGCTCAAGACACTTATAAAGCGGGATGATTTGATTAAAGCTCTCGTAAAACCGTGATCGTTATGCCGCATAAATGTACGAGATGTGGGAAGATATATCCGGATGGGGATTATAGGATTTTGAACGGATGTGAATGTGGAAACAACAGGTTCCTCTACGTCCCAAAGGAGAGATTAGCTGAGAGTGTCGAGAAGAGAGAGGAAAAATCGGAGGTAAAGACTGAAGTTTTCGAAAGAACTGAAGAATATAAATTCGATGAGGAGATCGAAAGTGTTAAAATCATAGCACCGGGGATGTACGAAATCAAACTCGAAAACATCCTTAATAGAGAAGGTATCGTCATAGCGTTGCGTGAGGAAGGTAGATATATGATACACCTCCCGTCTTTTCTAAAGAGGAGGGGTAAGAAGAAGAGGTATGATTGAAGAGGAGATAGAAGTCTGTAACTTCACATGTAGGATCATACGCAGTGAAGATATCAGGAATCCGATAGTATTTCTGCATGGTTATATATACACGAGCGACATTTGGCGTGATATCAACGTCTTGAGCTATCTTGAGGAAAAGAACATCCCATTCATCGCCATAGACATGCCATACGGTTTGAAGAGTATGTGTAAACCTAAAACGGACGATGTAGAGTTAAACGTTAAAGTTGTTGAACGTATCGTTAGTAATAACAAACCACTGTTGGTTGGTGCAAGTCTTGGAGGATACATAGCGGTTAGATATAGCTTGAGAAATCCTGTAAAAGGATTACTTTTGATCTCCCCAGTCAGATGCTTAGAGGATGATTTGATAAGAAGTTATAGGAATTTAAACGTCAAAACATATATCATCTACGGTGAAAATGATAAGATCGTTCCATTTGAAGAGATGAAAAAGCTTTCAGATCATCTAAACGCTAAGTTGATAGTGTACGAAGATGCCGGACATCCGGCCTACATAGACAAACCTTTAAAGTTTAGGGAGGATCTAATAGAATTGTATTACTCGGTTTTCCGGAATAAAACTTGATTGGTAAATAGAATTGATAAATAAATATTATTTTACTATCTTTAAAAAATAAAAATATTTTGATATATATTATATCAAACCGTAAGACTTGAGCAAGATTTCACCGTTTAGTTTACCATGAACATAGGTTTTTCCGGTTGAAGAATCGTTAATTACAACTTTAGCTGGAGCAAATACGTTTGGATCTATCCTATAGAAATCATAACCAGCCTCTTTAAATATCTCGTAAAATGGCTTTCCATAGGCTGACGATTTTTCCGAAGGTAGATTCTCGAGAACTTCCTCATATCTGTCGACTGTAAGAATCGCACTTCCGTAATATATTATGCTGTCGTTAGTTGCTCCCATTGCCCTTACGTTATCTCCCATGATCGGCGCTATCGGAGCTCTGCCGATTGCATTTCTCACAAGTTTTGGATCGTAGCCAAGTTGAACCATCTTAAATAGGGCTGTCTCCAACACTCTTGCGGAAATCTGAATGCTTCCAACCAACGAACGAGTTGGAGCCACAACAGCATAAGTCTCCTCAACATCGACATCGCACTCCCTTGCGATGTACTCCATAACTTCGGCGTTTGGTAAGGTATCTGTTTCAAGCACAATCACCGCATAATCGGTGTCATCCTCGTAGTCTATCAACTCGTAGGTCTCCCTCGGCTTCAAAGCCAAAGCTCTTGCGGGGCCGCTCGCTATGGCTTTGAAGTTATCCAATTCGATCTTCCATCCCGCCTTTTGACAACCCAGGCATGCTAAAGCTGGATGATCAGTGTAAACCCAAACGAATGGAATGGGAATACCGTTGATCTCATCAACTTGAATGTTAACTCCTGCCAGACCACCCATGCAAATTTGAACGAACATTATTCCCGCATCGTAACCACCCTTAACGTTAACTCCGCAATCTATAACCGTAGCTCCGTTGCTGAACTTTCTTGACCTTACGTTCAACTCCTCCTCATAATCTAGCATGTCTTCAACTACATCTAAAGCAAGCTCGTTTACGCTTAGCATCTTCTCACCTCCCTGTAGAGCTCTTTACAAAATGGGATAAGCCCACCTTTATCCATGATCTGCCTTAGAAATTCTGGAATCGGGCTAATCTGATATTCTTCATCCTTAGTCTTGTTTATAACAACGCTCTTATCCAGATCAACCTCAAGTTCGTCGCCATCGTCTATTCCATCCGTGTTGCATTCTAAAACCATCAAACCTATGTTTATCGCATTTCTGAAGAAAATCCTTGCAAAGGATTTTGCTATAACTGCTTTTATCCCTGTGGCTTTTAAGGCAAGCGGGGCATGCTCCCTACTGCTACCGCAGCCAAAGTTCTCCCCAGCAACTACGAAATCTCCGGGCTTAACATCCTTTGCAAACTCTGGGCGGATATTTTCAAAAACATGTTTTGCCAGCTCCTCGGGATCGTTTATAACCAAATACTTACCCTGAATGATTACATCCGTGTCTATATCGTCTCCAAACTTCCAGGCTCTACCCATAACAAGCAATCTGTAGGTTAATTAAAAAGGTTTATTTTATCAACCATTGGTATAATAAC
>CAYMEG010000099.1:0-4709 GCA_964389535.1 uncultured archaeon
AATATAGTATTTGTTGATCCTGTAAACGGAATTGTGAAACCCCAATCTCAAATAGATCTCTTAGCAATGAGATCAATAATAAATAAGTACACAGATGGCTAGATCTAATATACCGATGAAGATACCCTTGCCCACTGAAACGTGATGAAACCTACGGGATCTGAGGTCAGCTGAAGATATTTTCCAAAGCCAAAATAACCTTCCACTGCTCGTCAATCCTCTTCTCGATCTCAACTATGTCATCATTGGTTAGATGTCTGAATCTCCTCTGCCTTCTCAGGTAATCTGCCAAGGGTAATCTTTTATCCCTATCTCTATATGGTTTGCTTTGGGGAGATATCTTGAATCTTCCATCGAACTCCCAAAGGATCCAAGCTCCGCATTTAACGGCCATCCTTGCGATCTCAACTGTTTCACCGCTATCAAACCCCCACCCGGGCGGACATGGACTATGGAGATGTATGAATCTAAATCCCTCAATTTCGCTTGCCCTCTTAAGCTTGGCAATGAAATCCTGTAGATATCCGACGCTCGCAGTTGCTACATAATCGGCTTTATGCATCAGCATTATCAATGCTAGATCCTTCTTCTCTTCCCTCTTTCCAGTTGGAGATGTCGTCGTTCTTGCCTTCCAGAACGTTGTGCCACTGGTTTGAATTCCGGTGTTCATGTAAGCTTCGTTGTCGCTGACTACAACGATCATATCGTCCTTCCTGACGCAGGCACCGCTCAAAGTAGCGAAACCTATATCCGAGCCTCCATCACCCATCCAAACCACCGGAATTCCGTCCTTGCCCAACCTCTTAAAAGCTGAACCTAAGCCCGTCGCTACCGCCGGAGCGGATGCGAACGGAACGTGTAGGCATGGAAACTTGAACGCAGATTTATCCCTACTTCCGGCGATTATCGTTGTGCATCCTGCGGGAACGATCAAAACGATCCTGTCCCCTAAGGCCATTCCCAAAGCCTTCAAGCCGAGGGCATGCGGACAACCTTGGCAGGCGGTGTTTCCCGGCAGAAGGTACTTCTCCTTTGGAAGATCCTTAATCTTCACAACCACCATCCTCTCAACTCCCCTTCAACGAACCTCTTAAACATGGCAACGAAATCCTCAACTCCAACATCTACACCTCCAAGCCCGGCCATCACACTCTGAACTGAAGAATTTGCAACCGATTTAACTTCGGTGGCTATTATCCCACCCTTTCCAATCGAGCTATCCCTTTCTACAACAAGTATCTTCTTGCAATTCAACTTTGCAATCTCCTCAGCCGGGAAGGGACGAATGAATCTCAATCTCAACATACCAATCTGAATTCCCTCATCCCTGAGGATATCTATCGCATCCTTCGCATCTCCGCACCAGGCACCCATCATGATGACCACGTATTCAGCGTCATTAAGTCTATACCTCTCCACCAGATCGTAGTCCCTAACGTAACCGGAATTTCTTACCAAATCACCGACCTTCTCCATATCCTCCATCATACTCATTCTGATCTCCATCGCGCATTCGTTCGTCGTTAATCCGCCGACAGCAATTGGATTACCAGGCTCCATCACAAACGGTTTATCCCTTTTCCTTTCAGGCAAGAACCTGTCAACTTCATCTTGCTTAGGTATGTCCACAACCTCGGCAGTGTGACTAACCTGAAAACCGTCCAACCCAACTGCAAAGGGCAGATCGATCTGCTCTGCAACTTTAAATCCAATTAAAGTTAGATCGAATGCTTCTTGAGCATTTTCAGACATCGCCAAGATCCAGCCAGAATCCCTAAGCGTTAGTAAATCGGTGTGATCAGTATGTATGTTCCAAGGGGGACCGATGGTTCTCGTAACCAAAGCCATAACGATGGGAAGACGAGAGTTGGCAACCCACCAGCACATCTCGTACATGTAAAGCAACCCGTGGCTTGAAGTTGCCGTAAATGTCCTCAAACCTCCGGCTGAAGCTCCATAGGCCGCAGCCAAAGCGGAATGCTCAGACTCGACTCTGACGAATTCTGCATCCAGCTCCCCTTTCTCAACCATCTCCGCAAGTCTTTCGACTATGGTAGTTTGAGGAGTTATGGGATAAGCCGCGATGAATTCTGTTCTTGCCATCTTCACAGCTTCAGCCACTGCGTAGTTGCCAGTGAGGATCTTCTTCATGTTTCCTCCTCCCTAACCATCTCTATAGCCTTTTTGGCACATATCTTGGCACATATCCCACAACCCTTGCAGTAGTCGTAATCTATGGAGATCCCACCATCTACGACATCTATTGCATTCTCTGGGCAGTAGAGCCAGCAGAGAAGACAGCCGTTGCATTTCGTATCATCATAGATTGGCTTAAACGTTCTCCAGAGACCAGTTTTTCCGGCTGAACCTTTCGATGGCCTCGCCATCATGCATTCCATCTTTTCACCTCCTCGTAAGCCTTCTTAGCCGCTTGAACGTTTAACTCCGCTAGCTTACCTGAAAACGTTTCCTCGATGGCTACCTTTAAGGAATCGAATGAGAAATCCAAAACCTTAGCCATCGCTCCTGCCATCGCCGTGTTTACGATTGGCCAACCGGCTGAAACCAAGTTCAGATCTAGGGCTATGGATGAGGCATCCACGTAATACACCTCACATCCCTCAAGCTTTGGATGCTTCGAATTTATTACGATCGTTTCAGCTTTAACCTCAGCAATACTGAGTATCTTTTCGGAGAATATCGAAACGATATCGGGTTTTCTGACGGACGAATGTCTTCTTATCGGTTTATCAGAAATTCTTAAAAACGATCTAACCAATGCCCCCCTCCTCTCAGCCCCAAACTGAGGAATTGCCTGTGCAAACATCCCTTCATTTAACGCTGCGATCGCAAGTAGTCTCGCTGCTGTAACACCTCCCTGCCCACCGAAACTAAGGATCATAATCTCCAGCAAAGCCATCACCCAATTTTATCAGACGATGACAATACATTTATTTAAATTTCGATATTATGATTTTAATTTTTCTAATTTTATTATTGCTTTTTTTCCATTGACTGTAACTTCAAAAACACCCCTATCTACCTCCTCCACCTCAATCTCAAACTTCTTTCCAAGTACACTCACAACGTACTTCATGGCAACCCCCTGATCCTTGCAGCAGCCTTCCAGTAGCTGACACCCCTAACTACATCGTTCGGCATCTCCTTCTTATCCTTTAGATACCTGTGAATTGCAGCTATAGCTGCTAAGAACTCCTCCGGAGACATCGAATCACCTACGTATCATGTTTCTTTGGCGGTAACTTCTTCCTCTTAGTTTCAAGCATCCTCAGAGCATTAATAATTTTGCTCCTCGTCCACTTCGGATCGATTATGGCATCTATATGCCTTCTCTCTAAAGCCCTATTAGCGTTGGCCTCCCATCTCCTGTACTCTTCGAGCTTCTTCTTCCTCTCTTCTTCGCTCAGTTCTCCGTGCAGAAGCTTGACATCTGTATCTATGTCCGTTACCGCAAATTCCGCATTTGGATATGCATAGACAATGTCTGCTCCGACGAACTTACTTCCCATCGCAACGTAAGCAGCACCATATGCCTTTCTCAAAATTACCGTGATCAATGGAACCGTCGCTTCAGCGTAAGCCTGCATGAGCTTAGTTGCATAATATGGCAGTCCAGAGAGTTCTTGCTGATTGTCTGGCAGATAGCCGGGAGTATCGACGAACGTGACTATCGGAATGTTGAACGCATCACAGAATCTGATGAACCTCGCAATTTTTCTTACGGAATTCAAATCTAAGCAACCAGCGTAAACCATCGGATTGTTTGCGACTATTCCAGCCGTAACCCCATCAAATCTTCCAAAACCTACGACTGCATTCTGAGCGAAATCGGGCTGAATCTCCAAGAATTCCCCGTCATCAACAACCGCCGTGATTACGTCTCTGACGTTGTAAACCTTGTAGGGATCATCCGGGATTATACTCGCTATCTGCTCCGTTTGCCTCGAAGGCTCATCGCTCGTTTCGGCAATTGGCGGATCCTCCATGTTGTTTAGAGGTAAATAGCTCAGAAGTCTTCTTGTAAGCATCATCGCCTCTTCATCACTTTCGACGATGAAGTGTACGTTCTCGGTTCTTGCATGCTTAACTCCATCAACCTCAGCGTCCTTTCCAGTTACAAGCTTTATTATATCGGGCATAACTACACTCAGTTTGCAATCCTTCGTAGCCAGCACGAAATCTGTCTCAGCATAGCAAAAAATGCCATGGCAGTTTCCCAAGATTATCGATATCCTTGGAATCACACCGCTTGCGATTGAAATCCTTGAAAACAGGTTTGCCAAATCTGCCAACGTGCTGTGGGAAATCTTAATTCCTTCGCAATTGAATATCGTTATCAGTGGAGTTCCGGTCTTTAAGGCTAGATCTACCACCTCAGTTGAACATCCCTCAAATAAACCTTCAAAGATATAAACACAAACAGGTCGGCCATCTATGGTTCCGAATCCACCATTTTGACCTATTTCTGAAAAACTGCCCTCATCGAGTAGAATATCTAGCGTCATGATCGACCCCTAAAAACCGCCATAAAACCTTATAAATATCTTTCGAATAATAACTTAGGGCCCGTGGGGTAGCCTGGATATCCTAAGGGGCTTCGGACCCCTTGACCCGGGTTCAAATCCCGGCGGGTCCGCTGTGTACGTACATATGTACCTACACTCAACGCTTATATTTAATCGGGTTTA
>CAYMEG010000100.1:0-2203 GCA_964389535.1 uncultured archaeon
CCTGAAATCGTTTTTGAGTTTGTAGATGTGGAGCAGAATCCAGAACTTGCAAAGAAATTCGGCATCGAAATGCTACCAACTACAGTTTAAATGGAGATGAAATTGTGGTTTGTTGACGAACGGACGGCTGAGAAAAGTTTGAGAGATCAGTTAAAAAAATCTGAAAATAAAAAAATGATAGCCGCTTTAGCTAAAGATCGATCGAAAGTAAGAGAATTATTTTTAATTTGAAAGATCAGAAGATCACTCTCTTGAGCTCATCCCAGATCGCATCAACCCTTCTCTTGACCTCTTCGTCCATCTCAACGACCTCTGGCCATTCTCTCTTATATCCCTCTTCTTTCCACTTCTTGGTTGCGTCTATTCCCAACTTACCACCCAAACTTGGCCTATATGTTGAATGATCCAGAGCATCGATCGGAGAGTCCGGTATGATTACAACATCCTTGGATGGATCGAACCTCGTCGTCACGGCCCAGATAACTTCCCTCATGTCGTGGACATTTACATCATCGTCAACCACGATCACGACCTTGGTAAGGGATAGCATTCCCATGCTCCACAAAGCGAACATTACCTTTTTCGCATGCCCAGGGTAGCGCTTCCTTATCGAAACTATCGCGAGATTGTGGAAGCAAGCTTCAACCGGTAGATTTATGTCCACGATTTCGGGATGGATCATCCTGATTAAGGGCAGGAAAATTCGCTCAGTGGCTTTTCCAAGCCAAGCATCCTCCATCGGAGGTTTTCCGACAACCGTGGCATGATAGATCGGATCTTCACGATGGGTTATGCAAGTGATATGGAAAACCGGGTAGGGCTCTGGAGGAGTGTAATAGCCTGTGTGATCACCGAAAGGCCCCTCAATCCTCAGCTCATCTACCTTAACGTAACCCTCCAAGACTATCTCAGCGTTCGCTGGAACTAGAAGATCGACTGTTTCGCATTCGACCATCTTGACTCTCTCTCTCCTTATGAAACCAGCAAACATGAACTCGCTGACGTTTTCTGGCAGGGGAGCTGTGGATGCGTAAAGTACAGCCGGATCTACACCTATAGCCACCGCAACCTCTAGCTTATCTCTTCCCATTTCTTTGAGCTTCTTCAAATGTAAAGCTCCATGCTTATGGATCTGCCAGTGCATTCCGGTAGTTCTCTTGTCGAAGACCTGCATCCTGTACATCCCCGCATTTAGCTCTCCGGTTTCTGGATCCTTGGTTATCACAACCGGCAGAGTTATGAATCTACCACCATCCTTCGGCCAGCACTGCAAGATCGGAAACTTGTCCAAGTTTGGCTCATCCATTATGACCTCTTTGCAAGCTCCTTTCTTCACCTTCTTCGGCATGAAGCTCATCAGATCTTTAAACATACCTAAACCCTTCAAACCGTCGATAAACGATTCAGGCTTGAATTTTACCATCTCGATCAATCTTTCACCGATTTCTTCAAACCTCTCAACTTCCAAAGCTATCTTCATCCTTCTTTCTGTTCCGAAGGCGTTCATCAGAACTGGGATATCGTAACCCTTTGGATTCTCAAACAGAAGGGCCTTTCCTCCACCTTTAACTGCCCTATCAGCTATCTCGGTCATCTCCAAAATCGGACTGACTTCATGTCTTATCCTTGCCAATTCACCTTCAGCTTCAAGCCTCTCTATAAATTCTCTGAGGTCTTTGTATGGCATATCTGTGATTGAACTTTTGGCTTTTAGTTTTTGCTAGATGCTTTACACTAAAGCTTGGAATTAACTTGGCTAGAGAATTGGACTAACAAGATCGAACCGAAAATTTGTTTAGAGTATGGACTTCATTAAAAATCATGAAAAAGATCGTGGTGATTCCGGGTGATGGTATAGGAAAGGAGGTAATGGATGCTGCTATGCTCGTTCTCAATGAGCTTGATCTTCCATTTGAATACGTGTACATGGAAGCTGGAGATGACTGCGCAAAAAAGCATGGAACCCCTCTGCCAGAGGAGACACTTCAAGCCTGCAAAGAAAGCGATGCCGTTTTGTTTGGAGCTGTCGGCGAAACAGCAGCAGACGTGATCGTCAGGCTTAGATTCGAGCTGGAAACGTTTGCAAATGTCCGTCCGGCCAGATCGTTTAAGGGTGTTAAAGCGTTGTACGACGACGTTGACATCGTCATAGTTAGGGAGAACACTGAATGTCTCTACAAGGGATTCGAATTTGAATTCGACG
>CAYMEG010000100.1:2303-4678 GCA_964389535.1 uncultured archaeon
AGGTTTGCGTTTGAGTTGGCAAGGAGAGAGGGAAGGAAGAAGGTGACCGTGTTGCATAAGGCCAACGTAATGAAGAAGACGTGTGGACTCTTTAGGAGAGTTTGCAGAGAGGTAGCAAAGGAGTATCCAGACATCGAGTACAACGAGTACTACATCGACGCTGCCTGCATGTATCTCGTTATGGATCCCTGGAGATTCGATGTCATCCTAACGACGAACATGTTTGGAGACATCGTGAGCGATCTCGCCGCTGGACTTGTTGGGGGCTTGGGTTTAGCCCCTTCGGCAAACATAGGAGAAAAGTACGCTTTGTTTGAACCAGTCCACGGCTCCGCCCCGGATATAGCCGGAAAGGGGATAGCAAATCCAACCGCGATGATCCTCTCAGCCTGCATGATGCTGAAGCATTTGGGCTACGTGGATGAGGCCTTAAAGGTTGAGAGAGCTTTGGAGGAGGTTATAGCTGAAGGTAAAACTACCCCAGATTTGGGTGGGAATTTGAAGACGATGGAGATGGCTAACGAAGTGATTAAAAAGTTAAAGCAAATGCAATAAATATATTTTTATAATTTTATTCTATTTAAATTTAATTGTTTAAAACCATTTAGGGAATTAGAGCAAGCTTTTTATTCAAGTTCCGTGTCGGAAGGAAGGGTGAATGTCGATGATAAGGCCAAGAGACGATAAGGACATTCAGGCGTGCGGTCTCTTTGGAGTGATGAACAGAAGCGGCGAGAGATTTAATGGAAAGATGGTCATCAAAGCTATAAAAAATATGAAGGTTAGAGGAAATGGACTGGGTGCTGGCTTTGCTGTTTATGGACTCTATCCCGAATATAAGGATTACTACTGTCTCCATGTGATGATTCAGGATTGGAATGAGGAGGCGAAGAGAGAGGTGGATAGATTCCTAGATGCCAACTTCGATGTCGTTCACGATGAGGAGATCCTAACGAACGAAGATGCAAATGTCGTCAATCCGCCCCTGTTTTGGAGATATTTTGTTTCCCCGCAGAAGAAGGGTGATGATAAGAGGCTATCGGACGATGATTATGTGATCAAGAAGGTTATGTATATCAATACTAAAATTAAGGATGCTTATGTCATTTCATCAGGCAAGAATATGGGTGTTTTTAAGGGTGTAGGATTTCCTGAAGATATCGCCGAGTACTTCATGATCGAGAAGTATAAGGGATACATCTGGACGGCCCATACCAGATTCCCGACAAATACACCTGGTTGGTGGGGTGGAGCTCACCCGTTCTGTATTCTAGATTGGACGGTCGTTCACAACGGTGAGATATCGTCTTACGGCACGAACAAGCGATTTTTGGAGATGTTTGGCTATTATTGCACACTTCAAACGGATACGGAAGTCATGGCCTATGCATTTGACTTTCTGATGAGGAGGCAAGGACTGCCGATTGAGATCGTTGCAAAGATATTGGCACCGCCGATGTGGGATATAATCGATCATATGGATGAGAAGAGGAAAAAGCTATATACGACTTTGAGGATGGTCTACGCTCCTTTGCTCATAAACGGCCCATGGACAGTTATAGTTGCTCATCATGGCGAGATGTTCGGCTTAACGGATAGGATCAGGTTGAGGCCCATCACAGCTGGAGAAAAGGGAGATCTTCTGTTTCTATCTTCGGAGGAGTCGGCTATAAGGGCGGTCTGTCCAAATCCAGACAGGGTTTGGACACCCCATGGCGGTGAACCTGTAATCGGAAGACTCAATGAAAGAGCACTTAAGAAGGTGATAGGATGAGGTCTCACCTCCTGCCAGAGTTCATAGTTGAAAGAATTGAGGAGAGATGTGACAAATGTGGTGTTTGCATCAAGCAGTGTCCTTGGGAAGTTTTCAGATGGAACGATGATAAGACCGACATTCTGATCGATTACACCAAGTGCGTCGGATGTCAGAGGTGTGTCGTCTATTGTCCAAACAAGGCTTTGATAGTTCGACCCTACCCGGGAAGCTATCGCCCCAACGCTTATTGGACGAAGGAGATAATTTCAGATATAAAGAAGCAGGCGGAGCAGGGTGGAGTTCTATTGGTCGGAACGGGTAGCGATCGCCCTTACAAGGTTTACTTCGATCACATACTTTTGAACGCCTCTCAAGTTACGAATCCTTCGATAGATCCGCTGAGAGAGCCGATGGAGCTTAGAACCTTCTTAGGCAGAAAGCCCGATAAGTTGGAGATAGAGATCAACGGTGACGACATCGACATTAGAACCGAACTACATCCTAACTTGGTGGTAGAAACACCGATACTGTTTGCCGGAATGAGCTACGGGGCCATAAGCTACAACGCATTCCTGGCACTTGCAATGGCTGCAAAGGAGTTTGGAACATTGTTCTGCAC
>CAYMEG010000101.1:0-4650 GCA_964389535.1 uncultured archaeon
TAATCGGGTTTAGACTGCCGTTATGAGGAAACTGCTACTTATGCTCATTTTACTTACGATAGTTCCAGTCAACGCAACGATGATAAATGAACCAACCTTCAAATTTAAAGTAAAACCTTGGCTTAAAGCTCTTGACATTTCAGAAGATGGAAAGATTACCGTCTGCGGAAACGATAAATTTCTCTACATATTCAGAGATGCCAAAATTTTATGGAAAAAAGAAATTAAAGTTAACTGCTTGGAAGTTTCTGGGAATTACGTAGCTGTTGGAGACACGAAGGGAGAGATATGGCTTTTTAGTGTAGAAGGTAAACTGCTGTGGAAGAAGAAGATTGGAGGATATATAGAGTCGATAGCGGTTTCTCCAAATGGATTTTTGGTTGTCGGAAGCTATGATCATAGAATACACTACCTCAATAGAGATGGAAGAATTCTGTGGGTATATGAGGCTAAGAGCTGCGTAGCCAGTGTGGACGTTTGTGATAACGGTAGTTTTGTGGTGGCAGAGGACATGTTAGGTAACGTTTACTTCTTTACTAGATGTAGTGATCTACCCTGGAGAGTTAAATCTAGCGATGGTGATCTCTCTTGGATATACAACACAGGTTGGTGTGTCTGGAAGTATAGCATTGGTACACTATCCTATCCGAATGCGATAAGGATCTCCGCAGATGGTAGATACATAGCGGTGAATGGCGGTGATATCCACGAAGTGTACATGTTTAGCAGAGACGGGTACATCGTCTGGAAATGTAGAGTTGACGGTCTTTCAAATTCGATGGCAACAACGGCGGATGGTAGCTACTTGGTCATAGGATGTGACACCGGATACGTATACCTTTTTGACAGATACGGAAGGTTGTTATGGAAGTTCAACACAAAATCGGACACGACATCCGTCGATATATCATCCGACGGTAAGTTCATAGCTGTCGGAAGTGGAAGCAAGGTCTACCTATTCGATGGGAGTAGTAGGATCATATGGATGTGCGATATTGGAGAGCCAGTTAAATTCGTTAGAATTGCAGATAACGGAAGGGTTGTAGTGGGATGCACAAACGGATTGATATGCTTCTTTAAATCAACGATAAAACCGATTGCAGAATTCGATTATGACCCAAAGGATCCCAAGACCGGGGAGGTTGTAACATTCAGGGCTAAAGGTACCGGGATAGTCGAATACATATGGGATTTCGGGGACGGTAGCATCGTTAAAACGGATAACGCAACAGTCACGCATATGTATTCAAAGCCGGGCATTTACGTTGTAAGGTTAACCGTTAAAAATGAGGACGGTTTGACGAATTCCACGAGTAGAATCATAACAGTCAAAGCTAAGGATAATCCTCCGAAGTCGGATCCAAGGCCAACGTTAAGGCCAACACCCACGCCAACGAAGTCGGGATGGCTACCGATACAGCTACCAAAGATACCGGGATTCAAAGTTATATACGGAATTGTAGCTATGATAGTTGCATATGTGATTGGCCGAAAGCGTTAATTTCTTAACGATGAAGCTCCTTCATGCAAGAAATCGTGGACTTTTTATTTGAAGCTGGGATACTCAAGCTTATCCCTCGTTCGGGCTGGTTTAAGATAGGTATCAAAAATCCAGAAAGTGTAGCAGAGCACAGCTTCAGAACGGCCTTGATCGCATTTATTCTTGCCTATCTAGAAACCAAAGATTTTAACGTAGCCAGCAAAGCCTGCTTTTTGGGATTGATTCACGATCTCAACGAGGCGAGGACTTTAGATCTGCATAAACTTTCAAGGAGGTACGTTGAGGTTGATTTTGAGGGGGTTTTGAAGGAACAGCTTGAGATGCTACCTAAGGAGCTTGTGAAAGAAATCGATAAGCTTGAGGAGTTGAAGGATTTAGTGAAGGATGCCGATAAGCTGGAGTTGCTCCTGCAGGCTAAAGAGTACTCCGAAGTTTATCCTTCAGCGATGGAGTACACGAAAAATCTTGAATTTAAGACTAAAATAGCCAAGAAGTTGGCCGAAATGATAATGCAAGCCGACCACAGGTGGTGGCTTAAGCTTGAGCGATCTTAAGTTTATATGCGATCGTATGCTCAAGAAGTTAGCGATATGGCTTAGGATCGCCGGTTACGATACCCTATACATTGCAGATTTGGAATTCGATGGTGATGAGGACACATATATGGTTTACAACCATAAGGATCGAATTCTGCTGACCAAGGACAAGGAACTTTTCAAAAGATCGAAGGCAGTGGGTAGACCCGTATTCCTTATAAGATCTGACGATGTAGCTGAGCAGATGGCAGAGGTAATGCAACTGGGTGTTAAATTTGAGCTCAAGATGGAAAGATGCAGCGTCTGTAACACACCGTTACGAAAGCCTAGCGATGAGGAGGCTTTGGAAGTTATGAGAAGAGAAGGAATTAAGGAGGATTTGAGACGGAGGTATGAGCTTTGGTATTGTGAAAGGTGCAAGAAGTTGTATTGGATGGGAAGCCACTGGAGGAACATGGTCAAATTTTTGGAGAGGGTTGAACGTTTGTCGAACGAATGTAAGACCGAAGGCTGTGGCACCTCAAATTTATAAGTATCTACTGCAGAAAATTTTAAGTCATCCATGCAAACGTTTAGAGCATGGAAAAACTGAAGCATCTTTTGGAGCATTGGATCGAACATAGCAGAGAGCACAATACCAAGTATTTGGAGTGGGCTGAGAAGATTAAGGATGAAAGACCGGATATAGCAGAGTTAATCGTCAAGGCCGTGGAGAAATTTAAAGAAGGTGAAAGATTGCTTATGGAAGCCTACAACAGGCTTTGATTTTTTATATCCTGACAAGCTCAGGATCCTTCTTTGAAAAGTCAACTCTGAAGCCTATGGATTTTAGATATCTGTGCGATCTCTTTCCCTCCCCATGCATGAGCAGTTCAAGAAGATCGATCTCGTCGTCGATGTCTACGCTTGCGTAAAACGAATCGAAGATTTCAACCTTCAATCCCAACCTTTTAGCGATTGCAACATGTTTGAAGAAGCTACCATAGTGATAAGAGACTCTAAATCTCTCATCTCTAATTAGAAGCATGTTTGTACCACCTTTCCTCCCCGGAGCTATCACTACATCACCCTCAGAGCTGAAGAATCGTTCGAGAGTCTTGAAGTTAAGCAGGGGGAGATCTGACATGATGATGGATACATCCTTTTCTATCCTCGCATTTATCGCCGAATCTAAATCCCTCGAATCCTCCTCGATCTTAATGTTGAGATCGAGCTTTGTGTTTGGAGGAACCAAAACAGTGATATCGTTTGTGAATTCTGATATCACATCGATCACGTCCATCAACATGAACTTTGCAAGGTTTATCCGCTCTTCTAAGCTTAGAATCGATGAAAGCCTTGACTTCGGGTTCTTAAGCTTGAACGGTACTATCACCCTCATCCGTGTTAAAGATCCACGCTGAGATTTTACGGTTATCGAATGAGCTAAATACCTATGCACATTGCAATATTTATGAGAGTCATATTCATAACGTCCAATGAGGGTAAGTTCAAAGAAGCCAAAAGCATAGGTGAGAGGTATGGAATAGAGGTTGAATGGCGAAGGGAGGAATATCTCGAGCCACAAGGAAGCGACTTGGAGGAGATTGCAAGAAAGAGTGCCGAGCTTTTAGCTGAAAGAATAAAGGAACCCTTCTTCATAGAAGACAGTGGCCTCTTCATCCCAGCCTTGAATGGTTTCCCGGGGCCTTATTCGTCTTTCGTGTTCAAAACGATAGGGAATGAGGGAATTATAAAGCTCATGGAAGGTGTAAAGAATAGAGAAGCTTACTTCTTAGCTGTAGTTGCATTCTTTGACGGAGAAAAGGTGCTGACGTTCAAAGGCAAAGTGGACGGAAGGATTGCAAAAGAGATGAGAGGAGATAAGGGATTTGGATTTGATCCGATATTCGAATACAACGGAAGAACATTTGCGGAGATGGGAGAGGAAAAGAACGAGGTTTCACATAGAAGAAAGGCTTTGGAAGCTCTGTTTAGCTATCTTAAGGGATCCTAAAAAAAATACTTAAATCATTTGCCTTTTTGTTTGATCTCCCTAAGCAAATCTTTGATCTTTTCCAGTAGGTCCATGTACTCTCTAGCCTCTTCAGCCTCCTCATCGGACATCTCATCTAAATGCTGATGGGTATCCTCGATTTCGACATCGATCTCTCTAACGAGCTCGTTTACATCTATGTTTGCAGCCCTCATGAGAACCTTAAATGCCACGGTCAGTTCTTTTGGATCGATGCCTCCACTCCGTAAGGCCTCTATCCCGAGCGCCAGTAACACCGGTGGAACACAGCCTCCCTTACCCAATAATCGTCTCTCCATTGTAAGTCCAGTACTTCCTATCTTCTCCTCCACGAAATTCGGTAAAATCAAGTTTAGACAGAGTTCATCATCACATTCAGCGATGATCACAGCTCTGTCGGTGTACAGGTTAGTCCGGTGGGGGAGGTTTATACCAGCCTTCACCATGTAGCATCCGGGTTGGATCTTAACTTCCGCATGTCCATCCACTATGACCCAACCTCTAAATACTTCTTCTCCCAAGCAGTTATAGATGTGCAAATGCCCTCGCCTCTCAACGATCCTACATTTTTTATCTCTAATCCAAATATTTAGCTTTGC
>CAYMEG010000102.1:0-4601 GCA_964389535.1 uncultured archaeon
AGCAAAAGTGGAAATTAAATAGAATACTAAAGACGTTTAAAAATGTGGAACGAAGCCGTACTTTTTATAGATCTCCTGAGCTCTTCTTGATTTGATAAACTCCAAAAATCTCTCCGCATTCTCAGGATTTGGAGAATCCTTCAGCTTTGCAATGTAGTAGTTTACCCTATCTCTCATGTCCAGCTCCTCTCCTACCTCTACATAATCCAGAGGCAAACCTCTCATCTTCGCATACATAGCCTCGGTTGCCCAAACCGGGCCGACATCGCATATCCCTTTCATCAGCCTCTCTGGAGTTTCCCTGTGATGAACGGTTGTAAGCATCGTCGTTCCTTTCTCCACCTTCTCATCCATGATCTTTTTGACCAGATCATCTCCACCGGCTCTTCTATACATCTCGATGATGTACCTTGCTATGTCCTCGTTCTCAGGGTTTGGCTGAGAAATTCGAACTTCGTCTCTCCCCAAATCTAACACCGATCTAATCCCAGCTGGGTTACCCTTCGGAACCATTAAAACTATCCTGTTGTGAAGGTATACGAAGTAATCCTCAATTATTCCCTTCTCCTTTAGAATCTGCATAGAATCCTCGCTCACGGATGAGTAAACGTCTGGAGTCCCGGGCAGAATGATATCTTTAAACTTTGCTCCTCCAGCTAGGATCTGCCTGAGCATCAGCCTTGGAGGAAGGGTTTCGTAGAATATCTTCTCTATGCCCGTCTCCTCCTTAAAGGCCTGAATGAGCTCGTTCATCACCATGAACTGATTTCCAGCCATAAAAAGAATCAGCTCAGCCTCATCGAGAAAATTCAATCCATGGATATCATCCCCTCTCTCATCCGGAATCGTGGGCATCTCCATAATCTCAAGTCGATGCGATAAAATTTAGCGATTACTGGTTTAACCCTCGACCATTTAATCTCAGCTACTTTGTCCGATAGCTGAAGTAGAATGATCTCAATTTCGCTGTCCATCGCTAGGCGGGAATCGTAGGCTTCATGATCTTCAGAGCTGTAAGCGTAACGAGCAAAGATCAATCTGTTGCTATCCTTTCTTTAATCCATTAAAATGCTGAGATTCCTCAAATGTTAGCCTACAACTAAAGGAATAACAGCAGTAGATAGAACTTGGAAACAAAATTTACGATCGAGCAAAAGACAGTTAAAATTTTAATTTTGAACGTACAGCTATGCCACTCGTATTCAAAGATCTGTTGAGATGTGGAGAGAACCCACCTGACGGTGCGATAAACTTGAGGGTCGTAATTCGAAGTAAGTGTCTCTCGGAGCGTTATAGGCTGGAGGATGGTGATACCGTAATCGGAGAGATCTGCGAAGTTTTGGACTGGTTTGGAAAAACCGTAAAGGAATTGAGAGGTTTGATAGGCTATAGAGTTAAGTTCATCCTAAAGAAGTTCTTCGATTACGACTGTCTATACATATCAAAGGAGTCATGGAAGGATCTGAAAGATTTCATCAATACAGACAGATACGTTATCAAGGTTAAGATATCGTTGGCCGAATCTAAGGGAAGGCTCATCGAAATCTATCCGGAACGTGAAAAGGTTGCAGAACTCATATAGTCAATCAACATGCCTGATCTCTATCTCGACTATGTCTCCGACCTTCAAATCCAAGAGTTCATACTGCTCGAACTCAAGCGTTATGAACGCATCGAAGGCCGCCAACTCCTCAAGTTTCTTAGAGATCGCCATCCCCATCTGCATGCTGAACTCTATCAGATTTGCGGGATTGGATAGATCGGCTTTGGGCAAAAGTTCTCCACTCCTTTCAACACTTTTAAGGTATAGCAAGACGTTTTTATCGTCCTTAAGCTCGATTCTAACTATCTTAAACCTCATAGAAATCATCCACCAGTCCATCCTACTTATAGATTTCTAAAGCAGACCCAGAAATTCCAAAGCCTCAACTACACCGTCACCGTTCGGCTTCGAGGTGACGAGATCTGCCACCTCCTTAAGCTTCAGATCGGCGTTAGCGACTGCTATCCCAAAGCCAGCAACCTCCAACATCTCTATATCGTTTTCAGAATCGCCTATGGCCGCAAAATCCTTAACATCGATTCCTATCTCATTTGCGATGAACTTCAAAGCCTTACCCTTGCTAACGTTCGCATCCATTATGTGATAGGCGAAGCCAGTATCTACTATCTTAACATCCTTAGGCAAGAGCTTTCGGGCTTCTTCGATCGGAAAGGTTCTTCTGACACATACCTCGGATTTCCTATACTCCAAATCTAAAAACTCGATTTCGAAGTGTTTGCTCAATATCTCCGCAGCCTTCAAGCACTTCTGCTTGTCTCCGAGCACTATGTCATCTCCGTCGTAGCTAAAGCGGACAACTCCGCCGTTCTCACATATCACGATATCCGAAACTCCGATGAGCTTTGCAGTTGTTCTGGCGAAGCATGAGATGTTTCCAGTAGCCAAAACCACAGGAATCTTAAGCTTCCTAAGAGCTTCAACAGCTCTACAGTTTATAGCTCTCCTTTTATCTGTAAGTGTTCCGTCGATGTCTATGGCTATCGCCTTCGGTCTGAACACGGATATGGATCAATGAGTAGGTCATATAACGGTTGTCAAAAGGTATTTTTATAGCAAAACGTTATCAGCTTAGGCATGAAACACCTAGAATTCAAGGATAAGTACAGGGATCTGCTTAGGAGTGGAAAGAAAACAGCTACGATTCGTCTGCAGTGTCCATATAAGAAGGGGCAGGAGGTTTTCGTTCATTGCGGTGGAGAGATAATAGGAACTGCCAAAATCATCGATATTCAGGAGAAAAAGCTTGAAGAGCTGAGCGAGGAGGATGCAAAGGCGGACGGATTTTCAAGCTTAGAGGATCTTCTTGAAGAACTCAGGAAGTTGTATGGAAATCCCGAAAAGGTATACATAATTAGATTTAAATTTAAAGAATTTAAGGAGGGGATAAATCCGCACGAGATGTATTACGGAGATGCGGATCTTGTTGAAATTGCAAAGCTAGCGCTTGAAAATCTCAAGCTGGATGAGAAGGATAGGGAGATCCTCGAACTGTTCGTTAGGATGGGAAGCATAAGGAAGACTGCGATGAAGCTCGGTGGGCTTAAGAGGAGGGGAATAATCCGCAAGATCCTTAGAAAGTGCTACAGCGAGCTTAGGAAGAAAGGACTGATTTAGGGGGTGAATCGTTGTTAAGCTGAGGGACGTTAAGGAAAGCCTTTTCTCGTTGATCCTATGTACATTCGGGGATCTCATCACCGGACTCACGATGGGCTACCTTTCACACGAGTTCGTAGTTTTGCCAGCTCTGATGGTACTTATACCGCCGAGTATAGGCCTAAGGGGGAACATATACGCATCTTTAGGTTCGAGGCTGAGCACATATCTGCACACAGGTAGGATAGAGCCGAAGTTTGAAGTTAATCCGATCATCACCGAGAACATCCATTCTTCAACATTTCTGTTGCTAGTTTTGAGCATATTCAACGGATTTGTCTCTGCCGAGATAGCCTCTGCTCTGGGCCTGCATTCGTTCACATTCGAGTTAGTTTTGGATTTGATTCTGATATCAGTTTTGGCGGCTTTCCTCTCTGCAGTATTCATGGTTCCGACGACTTTGGCATTGGCGATAGGAAGTTACAAGTGGGGTTGGGATCCTGACAACCTCACAGCTCCGCTGATAACGCTGATGGGTGATGTAATCACACTCCCACTGATCTTCGCTTCGGTAGATGTCGTTTTTGCAATAGACCTCTCATTAAAGCTAACATCTGTGATGATGGTTGTCATCGCAACTCTAACTCTGTACAGACTCAGTAGAGGTGAGGTAGGTTGGAGGATAATCAGAGAGAGCACACCGATCCTGATAACCTGTGCCCTGATGAACTTCGGCGCCGGAACGATACTCGGCAAAGAGGTTGAAGGTCTTGTTACGATTGCGGGAATTCTTACAATAATCCCAGCCTTTTTGGAGGATGGAGGAGCGATGGGAGGAATATTGGCTTCAAGGTTTTCGTCCATGCTACACTTGGGGTTACTTGAGCCAAAGATATTTCCAGAGAGGGAAGTTTTGAGGAGCTTTGCAGTTACGCACTTCTTGGGCCTTGTAGTTTTCGCATTGGTTGGTGTATTTGGGCAGATCGTAAACTACATCCTCTCAATTCCAACGATTCCAACGGCATACATGATAGCAACGACCGTTATGGCCGGTCAACTGCTAACGGCTTTACTGAACTTCATGGCATACTACTTTTCGATACTCTCGTTCATGAAGGGGATCGATCCAGATAACATAGGGATACCTCTCATAACATCGCTTATGGATGTTCTGGGGACTGGATGTCTGATCCTATCGCTCAAGCTCTTTAAAATCATCTGAGCAAACGTTATAAACTCGACATTCAAGATGAATGGGATGCGGTTCGTGTATGGGCCAGTTCCCTCAAGAAGGCTCGGTAGATCTTTAGGCGTTAACGTTATCCCGTTTAAGACCTGCAACTACTCGTGCGTTTACTGTCAGCTCGGAAGAACCACGAACAAGATAAACGAACGTAGAAGCTTCTTTCCGAAGGAAGAAATTCTGAAGGAAGTTGCAGAAGTC
>CAYMEG010000103.1:0-4482 GCA_964389535.1 uncultured archaeon
TTGATGTCTAAGGCTCGATAGAGTCTTGCACAATCATCGTTTGTAAGGTTGAAGTCCTCCCTACCTATACACAGAACGTGAACAGCATCCTCGTACGTCTTCGGATTGATATCCACACTCAAAACGAGTGCCCTTACTATGTGAAACATAGCATAGCAGGCTGAAATACAGCAACGCTCGTTATCTCCAGCCTTTAAAGATTCTTCAGCCTCGACAATTAACTTCTCAGCCTCCTCCATTCTTAGGGCTACTTCTCCCCTCATACTGCCAGATCCTATTCCCCATAAACTTATAAGAAGATTACCCACAGAGAATTGCACAGGCTACACCCTTCTTACTCACTTCGACACCCTTACTGATCCTTCTTTGCTTCGGAATTCTCCTCACAGATACTCTGATGGCGTATCCATCTTTCGTGAAAATCAGAACGTCTTTACTGCTTTTGACGAACTCAACGACCGCCAACGAACCTTTGATCCCTATCACACCCATCGAGCCCCTGCTTTTGAGTCTAAACTCATCTAAATCGGTTCTCTTGCCTAGGCCATCCTCGGTTAAGATCAGAAGATCTCTACCCTTACCTACACTCATCCAAGCTATCGAGTCCCCTTCCCTCAAATTGATGGCCCTAACTCCTCTTGCATTTCTGCCCTTCTCAGGAACATCCTCAGCTTTAAATCTGACAACATAACCGTTTTTTGTTCCTATAACTACCTCTCCTTCCCTAAACATCCTTGCAAACGCTATCCTGCTTACTGAAGCTATTATCCCAGCCTTCTTAGCGTTTGCAAACTCTGAAAGCTTCGTCTTCTTTATGTAACCATCCTCAGTTAAGATGACGACGAATTCTTCATCGCTGAAATCGTCAACGGCGACAGCTGAAACAACCTTCTCATCTTCAGCCAATCCGAGGAACTTCCGCACGTTCACACCCTTTCCCGTTCTATCCTGCTTCGGTATGTCATGCACTGATATCCAGTAAGCTTTGCCAGCATCACTGAATATCAAAAGCTTCTGCTTGGTGTTGCACAAAACTGCAAACACAGGCTCATCTCCCTCCCTAACGGGCATCCCCAAAACCCCTACTCCACCTCTCCCCTGAGCTTTGAATTCGACCTCGCACCTCTTGAAGAAACTATCCTTGGTGAAAACAACTACGTTCTCCTCCATCGTTACAAGTTCTTCCGCCTTGATTTCCTCCTCTCTCTCCAAGATCTCAGTTCTCCTATCATCACCATACCTGCGCTTAAGCTCTCTGAGCTCATCTACGATTATTGCATCTATCTTTGCCCGATCTGCAAGTATCGCAGATAGCTCAGCTATCCTCTTTCTCAGTTCCTCATATTCATTCATAAGAGCAGATATCTCAGCTGAAGTTAGCTTCTGCAATCTCATCTGCAGAATAGCGTCAGCCTGTTTTTCACTCATTCCATATCTTTCCATAAGCTGTTTTTTCGCAATTTCGGGAGATTTACTTTCTTTAATCAGATTTATAACTTCCTCCAAATTCTCAACAGCGATCTTTAAACCTTCAACGATGTGCAATCTGTCCTTTGCCCTTTTAAGCTCGAATTCCGTCCTTCTCCTAACCACATCTCTTCTGTGATCTACGTAACAAGCTATAAGCTCCTTTAGATTTAATATCTTTGGCTCCCCATCGACCAACGCCAAATTAATTATTCCAAAGGTGGTTTGCAGTGGTGTATGTGCGTAGAGCTTCTTTAGAGCTATATTTACATCCGCCCCGCTTTTAAGCTCTACAACAATCCTGATACCCTCCCTGTCGGATTCGTCTCTAACAGTCCTAGCCTCCTCAAGCTTTCCGCTCTTTATCAAATCTGCGATCTTCTCAACTAATTTAGCCTTATTAATCATATAAGGTATCTCCCTTATCACTATCGCTCCCTTTTCGATCTCGACCTTTCCCCTGATGACGATCCTACCCTTTCCAGTTTCGTAGGCTTCCTTGATACCTTTAACACCAACTATAATTCCACCGGTCGGAAAATCTGGACCTTTGATGTATCTCATCAATTCCTTTACTGTTATTTCAGGATTCCTTATGTACGCAATTATAGCATCGCAAACCTCCTTGAGGTTGTGAGGTGGTATATTTGTGGCCATTCCCACCGCTATGCCACTACTTCCATTAACCAGCAGATTCGGAAGTTTTGCAGGTAAAACAACCGGCTCCTTAAGCGTTGCATCGAAGTTCGGTTGAAAGTCCACTGTCTCCTTATCGATGTCCGTCAACAACTCTTCAGCCAATCTGGTGAGTCTACATTCCGTATACCTCATAGCGGCCGGTTCATCTCCGTCTATCGATCCAAAGTTCCCCTGTCCATCGATTAAGGGATACCTCATAACGAAATCCTGAGCCATCCTGACTAGAGCCTCATAAACGGGAGCATCACCGTGAGGATGGTAGTGTCCAAGAACGTGTCCCACAACCCTTGCACACTTTCTATAAGGTTTATCATGTCTCAAACCCATTTCGTGCATGGAGTAAAGGATCCTACGCTGAACGGGCTTTAAGCCATCTCTAACATCTGGCAAAGCTCTACCAACGATGACACTCATTGCATAATCGATGTACGAACTTTTTAGCTCCTCGCTGATGTCTCGAATAAGTTCCATAAGGCTAGATTGCCTGATGAGAAGTTATAAATTGCGATCGGATTGAAAAGGAGGTATGAACGATCTTTTACTTACCGTAAAGAAAAACTAAAAAATTAAATGTTGAAATCAATGTTTTCCAACTCTTGGAGTTCCTTAAGCAATTCGTCGACATCCGTCAGCGTTTTGTTTATATCTTCCACCGGTGTCTCAGTTGGTGTGTAAGGCTGCTCTGTTGGAGTCTCGGTTGGTTTCTCAGTTATCGGTTTCTTCTCTGTGCATCCGAGTACGATCAATCCAAAAATTAGGAGGAAGATCAAGGCTTTCTTCATCCTACCACCCCAAACTCAAGCGTTACGTTTCCAAACGTCCCTTCTTCCATCCTCTCCCTAGGAGTCCTCTTCAGCTTGTAGATCCCTTCTCCGCTGAGTGTTGCTGTTCCCTTACCCTTGACGAAGATCCTCATGAACTCCCCCTCAACTCTTACCGTGACATCCTTACCCCTCACGACAGCCTTTCCATGTCCACTCACCATCGCCACTCCATCTTCAACCCCGCCCTCAAACCCTACAATTGTAACGGCCGATGTTGCCGGTGAGATCGTAACGTTGCCGTCTGCAAGTATAACCGCCACGCCCGTGAAGTTGATCTCTACAGTTCCACTTCCAACCACAAGCAACTCGCCTGTCTCGTTACCGAAGAACAGATGTCCTACTCTGAGATGTTTGATCTCATAATAGATCTCTTTGATATCGGCGAAGGCCATTCTGATGAGATTTATCGCTTCCTTGAGCAGAAGTCTGCCTTCGATGTAAAGTTCATTTGGATCGGTTGCATTCGGCATGTCTTCAAATTTCTCGTTGGCCTCCTCAAGCTTCTGTCTTGCTAAATCGAGCTTCTCCAAGCAATCATTGAGCTGTTCCTCAAGCTTCGTAACGTCAACGCCGGTAGCGTTCAACTCTTCGATCTCTCCTTCGAGCTTTAAAGCTAGATCCTCGGTCTTGCTAACTATCACTTCGAGCTTAGCTACTGCGATCTGTCCGATGATCGATTTAATTTCGATTCTGATTTTGTTCCAAGTCTTTCTGAGCTCTTTGGTAGCGTTTTCAAGTTCCTCTGGTGTTTCACTTGAGTTTACCTTTTCCTTGCTTTCATTCAGAGCAGCTAAGCAGTTCTGAATCCTGATCATCAGTCTCTCCTTCTGATCCTCACCCATATTTGCATTCTGCACGTGAACCATCAGTCTTTCAAGCCATCTCTCGATGTAATCTATACCAGAGCAAATGTACAATTTAGCGTATCTGAACGTCTCAGGATTATCGAGCCCATGTACCCTCAGCCTCATGTACTCCCTCTTTGCCTTTTCGTACCTCACCTTAGCATTTTCACACATCTGCCTGGCTTTCTGAACGTCCATCTGAATTTTGGCAATTCTCTGCTTGACCTTAACTTCCCTAATTCTCTCCTTAATTTCTTTTTTCATTTGACGTTCATGAATCTTCTCTCTAATTTTTTCCAAGAGGGTCTTATTCCCGTGATGACCATCTATTGCATGTGGTGTTATACCTTGCAATATCGGAGCGCTCCCATGTTCCATATGCTTAGCACTAGCCGTACCTGCTATTGCCATCACTATCACCAACACACCGAGCCAAACCAACCATCGCACCTCACATCACCTCAATACAAACTATGAGCTTGAAAAATATAAAGATACTTTTAATTAAAATATTTTAAGATTGACATAACCCTTTACAAAGCTTTACGATCCTTTATCTGACTTCATCAAGCTTTATACTTCAGAGATTTAAATTCTTTTTGTTAAAACGGGTATCTAACACAATTTCATCTAAATTTTTAAAATTA
>CAYMEG010000104.1:0-4472 GCA_964389535.1 uncultured archaeon
TCCAGAGTAAGCCTGAGCAGATCATACAGCTTTCGGGCTGAACCAATTCACAGTAGATCCTGAGCCTTCTATGGCATTTCGTGCATAGCTTGAGCATCTTCAGAATTTTTGAATCTATTGTTGTTATTATTTACTCTTGCCCGATTCGCTCGTTATCTTTCAACTCTCTATTGCGACCGCTTGAACCTAATTACTGCATAGATAACTCCAACCGTTATAAAAGGTAAAAGAAACAGAAGTGAGCTGTTAAGAAAGATACCGTAAATTCCAAGTAAATATATTCCAGAAGTAAACACTATAGCAGTAAAGAGAAAAATTTGAAATACCGTAACGATACTTTCGATCATCTTATAGTTCAACGCCTTGAACTTCAGAAGCATCATGCCAACTGTTATCATCGCCATTGCGCCGATCAAATTTACCTCCGGTATCAGCGGCCAAAAAGGTGCTGCTATAATGAGATCAACGAATATACTGAATGTAGTTTCATAGCCTTTGATAAATGCATAGAGACGCTCAAAAATTACATAACTAATTCCAATAAAAATATAGGAAAAAGAAAAAATTTTGACAAATTCTATAACTTTAGTTTTCATAACCAAAACCCTCAGCAGTAACTCCTATGCCACCAGTTAACGTTCCCCACCACCATGCTGGCCACCGGTATGCTAAAATTTCAGGGTTTGGTTCAGATGTTTGATATTGATATGTCCATTTAGCTCCACTCTGAACTGGCCAAGCTTCATATCTAAATGATCCCCACCCATATGCATATACCACTTTCGCAAAGTCGTCTCCGTAAGAATAGGTAGAATATCTTGGAACTACATGGAATCCTTGGGACAGAAGATATTCCCTTATCTCATGTATCTCTATAAATACCAGAACTCTCCCTCGGTGGGCAAGTATGTGGGTTGTCATATCCCCCACCGCAAGCCTCACCCCATGACAGACTCGTATACTTAAATGATGGGCCAAATAAGGCATCTATTTCTCTAATGGTTTCTTCAGACACTTTTTCGTAGGTCTTTAATTCGTAAATCATTTTGTTTATGACTTTTTCAGCTTTTAGCCCGAAATAGATAACTCTGGGCGGTAAACCATCTTCAATGGCTGATTTGATATCGAAGTGAATGCTGTTATCCCTATCGATTTTCATGTATCTATTTAGCTTATCCAATTTGATAACTCCTGGTAGATTACCGATAGATCTTGTATGTAGCTTACAAGTTTCTTCCGCCGCTGCAGCATCCAGCGCTATACCAAGCATAACTAACACCAGTAACGCTAAAATTACCTTCATTTTTACCTCCTCACATTTTTACCCATCTTTGCTTTCTATATAAAAATCTTTCTTGATCAATGAGGTCAATGTCGATCTTTAAATTCAAAATTGATCAAACTGATCAATACCCGAGCTGTTCCGACATTTGCACATAGTAATCAAAAAGTCCCAAAGCCTATTCAACTGCCGATTTCTCATAGCTCCATAAGACCTGATTTCCCCTATATCTTCCATCTCTTCTAAATAAAGCAAGTGTAAGAAATCGATTGGTAACTGTGAAGGATAGCCCAACGATCTCTCTACAGATAGATACTTTACAGTTTCTACAACGCTCAAAGAACTCCTCCGCAATTTTCTCTCCATACTCTTCAATCACATGTCTCAAAACATCTTCAGTTAAAACTAGCGAAATTATTTTACCATACCTTGCAAGTTTAACGTAAAGTTTGGGCCAATTCAGGTGATATACCGGGGAAACACCTTTTATCCACTCGACTTCTGGTTTCAATAGCTCTCTTTCATACTTTCTTTCGATTACATCAATATTCCCTGGATGAATCCGAAGTACTTCGTAATCTTTGATCTTCCACAGCTTCAATCGAAATTCTTCAGGAATTTTGTCGATTGCCGCTCCGTTCCAGAATCCCTCATCTTTGTTCAATATATCTAACAACATACCAAATTTAAAAAATTCTTCTACAATTAAATATCCTTTTTCAGTTAAGCTCCAACATCTCTCTTTATAAGTTAGGCCCATACCTTCCATTTTTTTAACTCACGGGCTAATACCTCCTTTTTAGCTGATACCTAATTCTTTAAGAGTTTTTGGGTCGTTTTTGAGCTGAAATAAAATTTGTCTCCTCACTTGAGATCTACACAGAAATTTAAGTAGATCCATGTTAGCATTTTGCAATGACCTTTATAACATTTACGTTTTATTTTTATTTATAGTTTTTAATTTAAAAATTTAAAAGGTATGCTGCCTAATAACGGCTGAAACAATAACGGTCATTCTTTAATCCATAATCTTAACATTTATATTCTTAGACATTCGACGGTTTCGGGCATGAGGGTAGTCATGAAATTTGGCGGCGTGAGTGTGAAGGATGGAAGAAACATTCTTCATTGCGCAAATTTGGTTAAGAGGTACGCTAAGGATAATGAGGTCGTTGTCGTCGTTTCTGCCATGTCTGGTGTTACCGATTCTTTGTTAGATGCAGCTTACAAGTGTTGTTACGAACGCTCGTTGGGATTCATCAAATCGTTTATAGCCGATCTGGCCAAGAGACACTACGAGGCAGTTGAGGTAGCTGTCAAGAATAGGAACATAAAGTCCAAGGTTCTATCGACCATAGACAACCTCATAGACGAGCTCGAGAAGGTACTCACCGGTATAAGCTATCTGGGTGAGTTAACCAAGAGGATCGAAGATTACATCCTTTCATTTGGTGAAAGATTGCTTGCACCCATCTTCTCAGCCTCCCTGCTTTCGATAGGTGTAGATTCCGTAGCTTTAACCGGAGGAGATGCGGGGATAGTAACGGACAACAACTTCGGAAGGGCTAAGCCCCTGCCAGAAGCTTACGAAATAATAAAGAATAGGCTCGAACCTCTCATAGCGATAAAGAGGACCGTTCCGGTCGTCACGGGTTTCATAGGAGTAACTGAGGATGGAATCATAACAACTTTGGGTAGGGGGGGAAGCGATCTAACGGCAACTCTGATAGCGGCAGCTCTTAATGCTGATGAGGTATGGCTTTGGAAGGAAGTGGACGGGATAATGACGACAGATCCCAAGATAGTGCCGGAGGCGAGGGTTATTCCTGAGATATCATATCAGGAGGCTATGGAGCTGTCGCATTTCGGAGCCAAGATACTCCATCCCCGTGCGTTGGAGCCTGTGATGTTGAAGAAGATCCCGGTGAGGATAAAGAACACTTTCAACCCCGATGCTGAGGGGACGGTGATCAAGGAGGAAACGACTTCGACGGAAGATATCGTGAAGGCGATAAGTCTGATCGAGAGGGCTGGAATTATAAACGTAAGTGGTGCCGGATTCGACTTCGCTGAGATCATGGCAGAAGTCTTTAGAAGGTTGGCTGAAGCCAAGGTCAACGTGATAATGGTTGCCCAAAGTTCCTCAGAGCTGAACCTATCGATCGTGGTCGATATGGCCGACATAAATAAGGCTATGAAGGTTCTTTCTGGAATAAACAACGGTGTGGTTAGGGTTACAAAGAAGGAGGATGTCGCTGTGGTTAGTGCCGTTGGAGCTGGGATGGCGGGAACTCCGGGAGTGGCGGGAAGGATATTCTCAGCTCTTGGAAGGAACAACATAAATGTGATCATGATAAGCCAGAGTTGCTCCGAATACAACGTATCTTTCGCAGTTGCCAAGGAGGATGGTAGGAGGGCCGTACAGGTCATTCACGATGAATTCAATTTGGGTAAGAGGTGAAAAATTTTAAAATTCCGAAATGTATCTAACGAAATCGAAATTAACCTTTTTTATCAGCCTTTCATCTGCTGTATACAATTTTGCTTTCTGTTCTTCAGCTAAGGCGATGTAAGAAGCATCGTAAACCGTTATATACTTTTCCTTGGCAATTTTAATCGTTCTCTCAGCGAGTTTTCCAGCTAAAGAAAACAATCTAAAAGCGTTAAAGATCTTGCAATCATGATTAGCTCATTCTTCGTAAAAAGTTTGGTGTATTTCAGAGCGTTTAAGACTTCGTACGGCATCAGTTCTGGAGCTATGATCTCCAAAGTTCCGTTTATGTACTCATCTCTCAGCTTTCTCGCATTTTCTGAGTATATTTCATCTACGAACCACTTCACCATTAAGCTTGCCTTCTCCATACCTCCTAGCCCTCCATTCTCTGATTATTTCAGTTGTATCCCTTTCAGATTTCTTTCTAACTTTCTCGTTCAGAAGCAAAGCTTCGGCAAGATTTTTTCAATCTCTCTATGAACTTTGTAAGCTCCGATCTTATAACTTCACTCCAATTTATAAATTTATATTTATCCATTTTCCTCTTCAACTCATCATCGATTCGGACACTTATTACAGGCATACGTGTATTACAGTACGATAAGGTACATTTTTCCTAGAATCTTTATAAAAATTTAAAAATTAATCTGGAACATCCGGCAAACCTATCGTCTTCCTGTATCTCATTCCTGGGAA
>CAYMEG010000105.1:0-4414 GCA_964389535.1 uncultured archaeon
TCATATCTCAGAGCTTCAATCGGCTCAAGCTTACTAGCTTTCCATGCTGGATAAAGTGCACTAATCAAAGCTGTAAAGATCCCAAATGATATTCCCAGAACAACGTAGAGAATCGAAGAAGGAACGAACACGTACTTTGCAGTCTTCAGTATAAGCATATCTATGGAGTATCCTCCCAGAAAGCTCAAGAGCCCGCCTATGACACTTCCGATTACACCCAAAATCAGGGCCTCTGTTAGAAACATCTTCAGTATGGTTTCCCTTTGAGCTCCGATGGCTCTCATTAAACCTATCTCCCTCGTTCTCTCTATCGTAGACATGAGCATTATGTTCAAAATGCTTACACCAGCGACGAGCAAAGAAACACCAGCGATCGCCATTAGAAATAGAGTCACCTTTCCGAACACATTCTTTATCCTCTCTATAATCATCCTCATCTCGAAGACCGAGACCTTGCTCTCCTTCTTATTGATAACCCTATTCACGGCATCTTTAAAGTCATCGATCTTGTCAATATCCTCAACCTTAACTATGACCATCGAATACTCCTTGTTGAACACTCTGTCAAAATCTTTAAGCGGAAGAATTGCAGCGTAGTTCGGGTTTATGTCGAACCTAGCTTCCTCCTTTATAATTCCGGTCACCCTAAACTCCTTTTCGGCTACCGTGATCTTACTACCCACCCTAAGTTTGAAGAATTCTGCAATCTTGCTACCCACCAAGCATCCCTTATAAGTCCCCTTTTTTAGTTCGAAAAGTTCCTCAGCCTTTTTGACGTCCATTCCGTATATAGTGGCGTACGTTCTCTTTCCCTTATGCTCAACGACCGCAGACTCGGTTTTAACTGGAACCACCAACTCCGTAAATGGGAGGTTCTCTATCTTCTTCACAGTTCTGGCATCTATCGAAGTGTAGCCGTGGGTGTAATCTGGGGTTACTATCACCTCGTTCACGACATCCTTAAAATTCTCCAAAATGACAGCTTTTAAGCTCTCTCCGAATATGCCTATGGAGCTTATAGCCATAACACCTATTATTATTCCGATTATCGCAAGAACGCTCCTAACCTTTATCCTTGCAAGGTTTCTTAAGGCTAGCTCAATCAGCATTCACGATCCTCCCGTCCCTGATCCTGATAACCCTATCAGCGTAAACCGAAAGCGAGGGATCGTGGGTGACGAGAACGACTGTAACACCTTTCTCAATGTTTAGTCTTTTTATTATGTCCATGACGACCTTACCACTCTTCGTATCCAGATTCCCGGTAGGTTCGTCACAGAGCAAGATCGACGGCTCGTTTGCCAACGCTCTGGCTATTGCCACCCTTTGCTGTTCACCTCCGCTAAGCTCGTTCGGCTTTCTATCTTTCTTATTACCCAAACCAACGATCTCCAACAACTCTTCGGCCCTTCTCAATCTCTCAGCCTTAGGGACTTTTTTGAAAACCATAGGGAGTTCTACGTTTTCTAAGGCCGTAAGCGTAGGGATAAGATAGTACTGCTGAAATATGAAGCCTATCTTGTCCCTTCTCAGTTCCGTAAGATCCCTATCGCTAAGTTTTGAAGTATCTAAACCGTCTATTATGACCTTTCCACTTGTAGGCTTGTCGAGGCAGCCGATCAGATACAACAGTGTAGATTTTCCACTTCCGGACGGACCCATCACGGCGACGAATTCTCCGTCTTCAATTCTCAGGCTTATCCCATTCAAAGCAATTACCTCATGGATTCCAACTCTATACTTCTTTACAACATCTATCAGCTCTATCATCTTCTCTTCCAAGCCGATATCACCATAATCAAGACGACAATGAGTGTAACTACCGAAACGATCAGCGGGAGCAAATCGTATCTTTCCTCATGTGACATCGTTTTACCCTTTGGAACTGTCAATTCAACGATCTTCTCGAACCTCTCTCCAATTTCGTTCGTCCAAGCAACTTTGAGTTCTATCTTGCTTACGTTGGATGGAACTACGATTTCAAAACTGTCAAAGTCTGAGGGATCTAGGTAATCTATGTAGTACGTCTTTCCATTGGCTGAGATAAAGATGTTGTAAGCTTTGCTCCTACCGTTATTGCAGATGTCTCCCGTGATCGTTATTCCTCCTACCTTTCTTTCGATCTCAACCCCGCTGAATTGAAGGGTAGTCTTGTTCAAGACCTCAACCTTCACAGTCTTCTGTTCCGAATATTCGTTGTTGAACTCGTCCAAGAATGTGATATCTATCGTTAAATTTTCAACTCCGGCAGACTTCGGACACCACTTGAACCTAACAACCTTAGTCTCTCCAGCTAAAATGATCGGTATCTTCATCGATCTCATCGAGAATTCTCCATCGCAAGCGTTGATCTTGACAGAATATATCTTATCCTGTCTAAGATTTGAAATTTGAACGTCTATGCTCATAACATCTCCGATCAGTGCGATTGGATATTCTGGTGTTACGTTGATCAAGACACCCTTACTCTTTCTGTACTCGACGTTTATCGTCTGAACGACTTCGTGATAATTTTTTCCATTGTAGAATTCGATTTTGAACTTTAACGGTTTCGGATTCCTCGGCTCGAACTTGAAGTTACCTCTCCCCTCTTTAACGTATATGACGTTCGGATTGGCATCGAACAACGGAACGACGATGACGTTACTTATGTCGAGTGGAGATGAAACGGTAAATCCAACTTCGTTCACCTCATTAAGCGTAAATGTTGTTTTATCCAAAACTATCTTCGGCATCCTACTTTCAACTCTAACGACGAATGCTTGCCTTATACTACCGTTCATCGTGTTTACGATCACTTCAACTATGTACGTTCCGCTCTTCTTTGCCTTAACGGTAAATGGGAGTTCGTAGGATTGTATCCAACCTACATTCGAGATCGAATCTGGCTGAACCTCTATCTCTGATGGATGGTAGAAAGTTATCCCGCTCACGTAAGTTAGCTGAGGTAGCGAAACTATCAGCTTGCAGTCGGCAACATCGTTCGGGAGAAGGGTTGAAGGGTTGATTTCAACCTTAACAACCTGAGCTGAAGCTAAAGGTATCGTTAGCAGTATGACAGCCGTCACAACGATAAGTTTCATTCGTATTCATTAGGACGTTTGATATATATACTTTTCATATGATCCGTCTTATGAACTTCGGTGGAACGTAATCGGTCGTATAGACCTTGCCTTTCTTCCTAATTTTAAATCCAGATTTCATAAGACCCTTTGCATCTATAGCCAAAACCGCCGGATTGGGATGATGCCTCTTCCCAACCTCGATCGCATCCTCAATCGTCTCGGATAGATGAACTTCTTTCCTCCTCATCGGAAGCAAACCTTTCCTTAAGATGGATTGTACGTTTGCCGGATGCGTTCCATGGTATAAAACGGGTGGAATTTCAGAGCTTTCACTCCAATCAACCTTAACGTTTATGCTGTGTCCATATTTGGCTCGAATCTTTCCGTTTTTTATCTCAAACCTATCCTTGGGATCGAATTTGACGATAAGCTCGATCTCCCTCCTACCCACGCCATGTCTATCCCTAACGACATCAACTACCTTATCCAGATCTGCCCACCCCTCTTCATCGACTTCGATTCCAAAGGTATGTGGAAAATGCCTAAGCAATCCGCTTAAAAACTTACTTACAAGCTCTCTTTTCTTTCCATCTAGCAGGATCCTCCCTTTTCCACATCTACAGCATCCTTCGAATTCTCCACAGCCATCGCATATCCCAAGTGGTTTCATCGGATAAAGTTAAAGGGATCAGCTTAAACGTTTTCTGAATGCTAACAAACCGATCGAAAGACCTAAGATTCCGATCGCCAACTCCATCCCGGGGATGCTTGGAACCTCGCTCTTCGCGTAAATCTCAGCGTTTAATGCATCCGTTCCAGTTAGATGCCACTCAGCTTCATTTTCCCTAACTACGTTTGCATTGGAATCGACGATCTTTCCAGGCATCTCCAGGTAGTAGTCGAGTCTTAGGGTTCCAAGAAATGCTTTGCTCATGTTACTCGATTCGTTCGACTTGAACGACAGATCTCTAAATATTAAATAATTCCATTCCTTGGAGATCTTTATCCTCGAATTGGGCTGGGGAATGGCGTTCTTAGCTTCAACTATTATCGTTACCTGATCCTTCTCCCACCTCTCGTCGTAGCTTATCTCCCCCTTGAGCATCTTACTGAAATTCGCGATCATGTAATCTTTGACAGATGAATAGCCTTGATTTTTTGCATACTCCTTTAATCCAGTGTAAAACAGGGAATTGATGGTCATCTCCACTCTGTACCTTTCTATCACGCCGTCCTTGCCCACTTTCGTATAAACTTTCGTTGATATGCAGCCACATAGCAACATAGACAGAGATATCAGTCCAATTAAAACATATCTGGACTTCATTAAGATTTAACTTTTTTAGATC
>CAYMEG010000106.1:0-4372 GCA_964389535.1 uncultured archaeon
CCCAACTCTAGTTAAGAAGATCACGATAGCTGTTAGGTTTCACCGAATTCAAAATCATAAAGCTTTACTGGACGATGGAAGACATTGAGCTGTGGATGTGGTTACGTTTTCGAGAAACGTTTTCATACCTCTCACGAACGCTTGCAGAAACAGATGTGCGTACTGCGGATTTAGAAGTGATGAGCATAAGCTTATGACTCCGAATGAGGTTCGAGCACTCTTAACCAAGGCTAAAAATGCAAGTGAAGCCCTCTTTACTTTTGGTGAGAGGCCGGACGTTTATGAAGATATAAGAAGGAAGCTCAAGATTATGGGTTATTCCAACTTCCTTGAGTACGTTAGGGATATGAACAGGTTGGCCGTAGGCATGGGACTCCTCCCACACACGAACGCCGGAGTTTTAAGCTACAACGAGTTGAAGATGCTCAAGCCTTACAACGCCAGCATGGGTCTCATGCTCGAACAGGCTGTTGAGTTGGAATGCCACGCCTTAAGCCCGGGCAAGAAGCCTGAAGTTCGAATAAAAACTATAAAGAATGCTGGAAAACTTCAGATTCCATTTACAACTGGGATATTGGTTGGAATCGGTGAAACTCATTACGACAGAATTTATTCGCTTGAGGTCATAAGGGATATACATCAGAACTACGGACACATCCAGGAGGTCATAGTTCAGAGCTTCGTGCCGAAGAAGGGGACACCGATGGAGAACTGGAAGCCACCATCAGCTGAGGAGTTGCTCAGAGTTGTTAAGGATGCAAGAGAAATCCTGCCGGAGGATATTCCGATTCAGATCCCGCCGAATCTTGTTAGAGATGTCTATCCGTTTATTAAGGCTGGAGCAAGAGATTTGGGCGGAATTTCGGAAGTTACACCTGACTACATAAATCCAGAGCATCCATGGCCTTCAATAGGCGAGCTTAAGGAAAGCTTAAGGGGTGAGTTCATGCTGAGGGAAAGACTGCCGATATATCCAAAGTACGTTAGGCTGGGATGGTTCAGCGATGAAATTTCAGACTTGATTTATAAACTTGCGGATGGAGAGGGGTTCAGATGCTCGAATATCTAGAGCTCCTCAAAGATCCGTTCGAAACCTTTAGGATCGCAGATGAGATAAGGGAGAAGGCAGTCGGAGATGTCGTAACGTTTGTTGTCAACAGAAACATAAACTTCACGGACATATGCGTAAACAGGTGCAAGTTCTGTGCATTTCGCAACAGAAGGAGGTATATTCTGACGTTAGATGATATAAAGCGTAAGGTTAGAGAGGCTTTGGATTACGGCTGTACGGAGGTCTGCATACAGGGAGGTCTTTTACCAAACGCCGGTTTGGATTTCTACGTATCTATAATCGAAGCCGTCAGGGAGGTGAGCGAGGATATACATATACATGCGTTTTCCCCAATGGAGGTCTATCACATGGCCAGAAATTCTGGCTTAAGCATCAAAGAAACCTTGAAGGAGCTGAAGGGATCTGGATTGGATTCCATGCCCGGCACGGCTGCTGAGATACTGGACGATGATGTAAGAAGGCAGATCTGCCCGGATAAGATCACAACAGCCCAATGGATCGAAATAGTGACCACAGCACATAAATTGGGAATTCCTACAACGGCAACGATGATGTTCGGACATGTAGAAAGCTGGGAGCACAGGATAAGACATCTGCTTATCATAAAGGAGATACAGAGGAAGACAGGAGGATTTACGGAGTTCATACCTCTTCCGTTCATGACGAAGAACAACGAACTCGGCAGGATGGTTAAGGGGAGTTCCGGTTTTGAGGATCTCCTGGTTATAGCCATATCAAGGATAATCCTGTATCCGGAGATAAAGAACATACAAGCTTCTTGGGTTAAACTCGGCATAAAGCTCGCTCAAGTTGCACTGCACGTGGGGGCGAACGATCTTGGCGGTACTCTGATGGAGGAAAACATCTCAAAATCTGCTGGAGCCACAAGTGGAGAGTTTTTGCCGAAGGAGGAGATGATCAGGATTATAGAAGCTGCTGGAAGGATTCCCAGACAGAGAGATACTCTGTACAATCTGCTGAGCTGAGTTTTGCCTATGCCAACCCATAGAAAACATGCTTATCAGATCTAGGGAATTACCCTTACGACATTCAATTGCCGGAAGAAAAGATGAATCTGCTAATCCCTTACGACATTTCTGATCCATTCAACGACCATATCGATCCTATCTTTGGCTGTTCCAAGATAGTTCTCCGGTTTCAGCAGTTCTCTAAGCTCTTCCTCTCTCAGATAACTCCTAACGACTTCATCCTTAAGCAACTCCTCAAGAAGGCTCGTGTCGTTTTCGTAAGCTCGCATCGAGGCGTTTCTAACGATCTCATGTGCCTCCTGCCTACTCAAGCCTTTCTTGGTTAAGACGATCATCACGGCCTCGCTGAGGTTCAATCCCTTCAACCTCTCAAGATTTTCCCTTACCCTTTCGAAGTCGAGCTTTAACCTCTCAACCACCCCAATCATCTTAGTTAAGATGTGATCGGTCAAAACCGTAACTTCAACCAAAATTATCCTCTCAGCTGAGGAATTCGTTAGATCCCTTTCCTCCCAAAGTATGGAACTCTGGTGCTGAGGCTCTACGAAGCCTCTTACAACCCTTGCAATACCGCATATGTTCTCGCAATCGATCGGATTCCTCTTATGCGGCATCGTTGAACTTCCGACCTGTTTCTTGCCGAACTCCTCCATCAGTTCACCAACCTCCCCCCTCTGCAAAATCCTGAAGTTCGTTGCGATCTTTTCGAGGGTTGTGGCTAGATTTGCTAGGAATTCAACGTATTCGCAGTAAATGTCCCTAGGAATGATTTGCGTGGAGATTATGGCTGGCTTCAAGCCCAAAAGCTTCATAACCTCTTCTTCGATCTCAATTCCATCCCTTCCAAACCCCGCCTGAGTTCCCACGGCACCGCTCATCTGTCCAACCAGAAGTCTGTCCTTCATCTGCTGAAGTCTGATGTAGTGCCTTGCCAATTCAGAAGCCCATACGGCGAATCTGAAGCCGTACGTTGTGGGCAAAGCTGGCTGTCCGTGGGTTCTTCCCAGGCAAACGACATCCCTATATTCCAAAGCCTTACGAACGAACAACTCGATCAACCTCTTAAGCTTGAGCTCCAAGATCTTTAGAGAATCTCTGAGCTGTGTGGCTACGGCTGTATCGGTTATATCGTTCGATGTTGCTCCAAAGTGTACCCATCTTGCCACTTCATCATCAACAACCTCAGAGATGGCCTTAACCAAAGCCATAACGTCGTGCCTGATCTCTCTTTCGATCTCCTTTACCCTCTCCGGAGTGACCTTTAGCGCCTGCTCCTGAGCCTTCTTTACCTTCTCTTCATCCAAATAACCCTTCCTAGCCAAAGCCCTGAGCAATGCGATCTCAACCCAGATCATCCTCTTTATTTTGCTCTCCTCGCTCCAGATCCTCTTCATCTCACTCGTGCCGTAGCGGTAATCTATGGGATGTACGATCATATAACCCGATAGCTTTGACAACTATTTTAAACTTCTCGATGAGGCTGGGATATGCTTAAAAGGGAGAAGAAGCTTGAAAGGAAGATCGCAAAGGAGAGGATCGAGATACTTTTTGAGATGATGGAGAAGATGAAGTACGAGGATTACGAACTGGCTAGGAGATACATTGAGCTTGCAAGGAGGATTGCTATGAAGTACAGACTGAAGATGCCTAAGAAGTACAAACTACTGTTCTGTAAGAAGTGTCTGTACCCCTACAAGGAGGGGAGGTTCAGAGTTCGGATCAGGAAGTCGAGAGTCATAATCACATGCTTAAACTGCGGCTACGAGCGGAGGATACCAATTCGGCCGAGAAGGAAAAAAAACGAACACCATTGAAAAATATTTTAAATTTAATAAAATCAATAAATAAAAAAGAGAAAAGTTGATATATGACTAATGCGAACTCGAAAGAAAGGGGGTTAGGTGTTCGGAAATGTCTATAGATGTTGTTAGGGAAAAAGCTTTGGCTTTGGCTGATGCGATCTTGGAATTGGAGGAGTATAAGGAATTCGTCGAGATGGAAAGGAGGTTGAAAGAAGACAAAGTTGCGCAGGAACTTCTGGTGGAGTTCCAGCAAAAACAGCAGGATTTCGTCACGAAGCAGCTTTCTGGAGAGTTTGACCAAGATCTGCTGAACGAGCTCACGGAGATCCAGTCGAAGTTGAACGCTAGAGAGAGTGTTATAAATTTCCTTGAAGCTTATAACAGGCTTTTAGCTGTTCTAGGCGAGATCGTGGATCTGATCAGCGAGAGGATAAATCTGGATATCGGAGAGATTTATAGAAGATAATTTATTTTTATTTATATTTTTGTTTAGATATTTAAAGTCATCA
>CAYMEG010000107.1:0-4304 GCA_964389535.1 uncultured archaeon
CAGGCCAAATTTATAGTTGAGAGTATAAAGTATATGCTTCTGATCACTCCCATAGCTGGAACTTTCATCGGTTGGCTGATTCTGGCAGCTTTGATACATGGAGTTTCAGCCTTACTTGGGGGTAAGGGGGACTTTTCAAAGACCTTCAAGTTTACAGCCTTCGGCTACATACCAAGCATAGTCCTTTTTCCGATAACGTTTTCGATCGTTCAAATGACTCAGGAACTTACGAACGTACCACTGATGGTCGTCGGAATAGCATCGACGATCTGGCAATTTGCAATCCTCACGTTTGCAATAAAGCACGCGAGAAACCTCGACACGACAAGGGCGGCTATATCCGTTGCAGTTCCGATCGTAATCTTAACGACGTTGAGCTTAATGGGAAAGCTATTTAGACCGATGTAAAACTTTTGACATGCGTAGCGATGTCGTTAGGAAGGGAGTAGAGAAAACGGCCCACAGGGCTCTTTTGAAGGCTTTGGGTGTTTGCGACGAAGAAATGGGTAAACCGTTCATAGGAGTTGCAAACGCTTATAGCACGATAGTTCCGGGGCACATGCATCTCGACAAGATAACTCAGGCCGTTAAGGAGGGAATCTATGCAGCCGGGGGAGTTCCTTTCGAATTTGGGGTCATTGGAGTTTGCGATGGTATCGCAATGGGACACGACGGCATGAAGTTCTCGTTACCTACCAGGGAGCTGATAGCGGATAGCATAGAGGCGATGGTTGAAGCACATCAGTTTGACGGGCTCGTTGTCGTTGGGGCTTGCGATAAGATAGTTCCGGGAATGCTAATGGCAGTTCTCAGGCTCAACATTCCAGCTATCGTAGTTTGCGGCGGACCGATGCTCGCCGAAAGGGTAAAGGATAAGCCCGCGACGATAAAGACAGCTTTCGAAGCTGCAGGACTTTACAAGGCTGGGAAGATAGATGAGAAAACGCTGAAGCTTTATGAAGATTTCTGTGCAGCTTACTGCGGAAGCTGTCAAGGGCTTTACACCGCAAACACCATGCAGATTTTAACCGAAGCTCTGGGCTTATGTCTTCCTTACTGCTCGACATCTCCATGCGCATCATCGCGAAAGCTTAGAATCGCCAAGGAGAGTGGTAAGAGGGTCGTTGAGCTTGTGAAGCGGGATATCAAACCTTTGGACTTCGTTACGGAGGAATCCTTTAAGAACGCGATAACGATGGACATGCTCATCGGAGGATCAACAAATACCGTTCTTCATTTGCCAGCGATAGCTAGAGAAGCTGGAATAAAGCTAAGTCTAGATCTTTTCGACGAGATAAGCAGAAGAACACCCCATTTGGTTGCGATAGATCCGGCATCCGAATACACCATTGCAGATTTGGATGAGAGCGGCGGTGTTCCGATGCTCATTAAGAAAGCTAAAGATCTGTTCAGCAACGAGATGACAGTAAGCGGAAAGAGGATATACGAGATAGCAGATGAGGCAATCGTCAGGGGGAGGGATATAATCAGAGATCCATCGAATCCGTTGCATAAGGAAGGAGGAATAGCAATCTTAAGGGGTAACCTCGCCGAAAGGTGTGCTGTAGTTAAGACTGCTGCGATAAGCGATGACATGCTAAAATTTGAAGGATATGCCAAGGTTTTTGACTCCGAGCAGGAAGCTTTAAAGGCGATTTTGGGTGGTGAAATTGAAGAGGGCGATGTCGTTGTGATCAGGTACATGGGGCCGAAAGGAGCCCCGGGAATGCCCGAGATGTTGCTGCCAACTGCTGCGATAGCCGGTATGGGTCTGAGAAGGGTTGCACTGATCACAGATGGTAGGTTCAGTGGTGCCACCAGAGGACCTTGCATAGGACACGTATCACCCGAAGCTGCAGTCGGCGGAACCATAGCCTTGGTTGAAGATGGAGATACAATTTCGATAGACATCCCAGCCAGAAGGCTTGAGCTTAAGGTTGATGGTGATGAACTTGCGGAAAGGAGGGAAAGGTGGAAACCGAAGGAGAAAAAGCTTACGGGCTTTTTAGCTAAGTACGCTAAGCTTGTCAGCCAGGCCGATGAGGGTGCCGTTTTGACTTAATTTTCTTCTCCCTAAAAGATTAAATAACCGACGATCTCATTAAGCATGTGCTTCCGGATGTTCAACTTCTGAAGCCCGAAATTCCGATCAAACTCAACAGGGTTGGGGCGGTGGGAATTAAAAAACTCGTTAAGGTTGAGAGGGGAGAAAGAAGACCCATAATTCTTATCTCAAGCTTCGACATATTCGTCGATCTTCCGCCGAATATGAAGGGGGCAAATTTGAGCAGGAACTTCGAGGTGATAGATGAGGTTTTGGAAAGTCTCACAGCTAAGCCCGTAAAGAGGATCGAGGATCTATGCCTAAAGATTTCTGAGATGTTGCTGAATAGGCACGAGTATGCGACGAAAGCTGAGGTTAGAATGAACTCGGAACTAATCTTAAAGAAGAGGACACCGGTAACAGGACAGGTAACGCAGGAGGTAGTTAAAATATTGAGTGAAGCTATCGTATGGAGAAACGGTAGAAAAAACGTGTTCGTTGGAGCGGAGGTTATGGGAGTTACAGCATGTCCTTGTGCTCAGGAGCTTGTCAAAGCAAAATCGGCTGAGAAGCTAAAAGAGTTGGGGTTCGACGATGATACGATCAAAAAGATCCTCGATGCAATCCCAATAGCAACCCACAACCAGAGGGGAATTGCGACGATAAAGATGCAGGTTAAGGATAACTTCTCTCCTCCCATAGACAAGCTGATCGAAATAGCAAAGAGGGCTATGAGTTACGAGGTTTTTGAGGTTTTGAAGAGGGAAGACGAGTTGGAGGTAATCTGGAACTCCCATAAAAATCCCAGATTCGTTGAGGACTGTGTTAGGCTTATGGCAAGGTTTATGGTTGAGGAGTTTAAGGATGCTCCAGATGATATTTTAGTATTCTTCAGGCAGGAGAACGAGGAGAGCATCCATCAGCATAACGTCGTTGCCGAAAGGATAGCGACGATGGGTGAGCTTAGGGGAGAGATCTTTGGAAAAGATTAAAAGTGCACCCGTAAAAGTCGATGCATGTTAAAAAAGTTGTTGATGTTCATCCTTATCGCCATCTTTCCGGTCAACGCATCTCATATGCTCGAAGTTTGTCCAAATGGAGTTGAATACGTTAAGGTTTACGTCGATTCAAACTGCACACTTAGCGATGGTGAAGGTCGTGTAAATTTAAACAAAAGTGGAGTCGTGTACGTTGCAAAAGATCGGAATGATTTCTACAGGTTGTTCGGCTTATACCCAGATTATGAATTTAAAGGTAGATTTGCGTTGGCAAACGATGGTGAAGACGTTTACATCATTCAGAATGGAAGAATAGTCGATTCGTTTAACTGGAAGGCTCTATATAAGGATAGAGGAGTCGTATACTACAGAACGGATGAAGGTTGGGATTTTAAATACTGGGATTGGACGAACTTCAGCATGGTTGAAGATTACGTGTCTGGTATGGTTATAATTTCCCCGACGGATTACAGGATCGATGCGGATAATGTCATCCTAGCATCCTACACCTTAACCGACCTCCCCACGGATTGCAGTAATGTGACGATATTTTTGGATGGAAATCCGGTCGGTGGAGTTCCGATCAACGAGATGTTGCTGTCCGAGAAGTTCAATGTAACGTTTCTGAGATCGAAATCGTTCAAGCACTTTCACTGGAAGTTTGCGGTTTGCGACGGTTGCAAGATTATAATAACCACCGAAAACTGGAAGTGGAATAAGAGGGGATACATCGTCGAATTCAAAAGTAAAAAGGTTGCTGATTTTCTCAAATCCGTTTTAAATCACGATAAAATCTATTCAACTGATGTGAATAGATTCAGCGAGGCAAAAACGAAGATCAAGGTTTTAAAACATGGAGAAAGTGTGCATTTCAGATCTAAAGTCGGTGTTTTCGTTTTACCGGATTGCAATCCGATATTTGACCTTATCAAATCGGCTAAGAGGAGGTTACTTATTCAAGCGCCATACATGGGCTTTGAATGGTTTGGAGATGAAAGGCCGTTGTTAGATGCGATAGTTAACGCATCTAAGCGTGTTAAAGTTCGAATCATTCTATCGGATAGGGATGAAGCAACTAGGCAGATACTCGAAGATCTGGCAGAGATAGAAGATCTGAATTTGGAGGTAAAAACCATGGATAACCTGCATGGGAAACTGATAGTCGCAGACGACGTTGCGATAATAACATCGGCGAATCTAAATAAGTACGGCCTAAAGCTCAACAGAGAGGTGGGAGTCATAATTTACAGCAAGGATGTTGC
>CAYMEG010000108.1:0-4265 GCA_964389535.1 uncultured archaeon
GCATCCTTACAGATGCTTGGAATCATCTGAGTTTGAAGCAAGGCTAGAAACAGCATTAGAGTCATCATGAGTAGTATAAATCCAACCAAAACTGAGACTCCCTTCCTGTTCATACCATCACCCCAACAAAACCCTAAACACGATATAGGTCGCCATCAGGAATAAGTAGGAGTGCTTCAAGCCCGATTCTATTCTCCCATCTCCGATCACTCCAGCTATAATCCCCGAAAGAAGGCCAACAAGTACTGATATCTGAAAGAACACCTCCTTTATACCTTCTACATTCAAGACAAACGAAATTGCAGTTGCCGTCACGTTTACCGAGAAGGTTGAGAAGAAGCTCGTTATAACTATGTAAACGACGAACAGAAATATAAATATTGACATATATGTTATTACAATATACGTAAACATATAATTTCTAATCCTCTTCGCGAATCTAACCTCGGCATCCGCGAATCTTGCCACCGTGACGAACGCATCCTTGAAGCTCGGAGAAACCTCTAAAGCTTTTGAGATTATCGGTATGATCTTCATTATTACGTCGCTCTTCACCCTTGAACCGAATATATTGAAAGCTTTGTGAATTGTCGTGCCCCATTCGATCCTTCTTTTTACGATCGATATCTCCTTGGACATGATTCCTGTTTCTGAGGTGGATAAAACCCTCAAGGCTTCCAGAATATTTAATCCAGCCTCGTTGAGAACTGAGAGTTCTCTGAACATATCGGGAACTCTCTCTTCGATCTTCCTTATCGTTCTCGTTCTGAGTTCAATCAGTACGATCAGAGGAATAACGACGGCTGAAACCGCTAGGATTATTGATCTTTCCAAGTTCAAAAATCTTGACGAAATTGCAAACGCTATGACTCCTATTAAAGCAAAATGAAACGCCATGTACTTCAATTTCAACGTATATATCGTTCTCTCTTTAAACGGATGGAGAATTATCTTTTTGATCCTTCTTAAAGTTCTTTTAGTCTTGTTTATTCTGAAAGACATGGCTTTGGTGGATTTGACGCCTATTATCGGTTTCTCTGGCTCTTCCAATATCTCCCCAACCCTGACCTTTGGAATCGGCAGCGATGACCTGATCAGAAATATGAACGAGATCGTTGCCAACGGTAAAACCAAAGCCATCGCTATTCTGTATAGGTTTATGACGTTCTCACCTATCAGTTGCATGACAACCAAGACGATTAGGAGAAATAGAGGCAATAAGACGAAAATGGCTAAATAAACTTCTGCCATGATTCCCAGGAAGTCTATGTAGGAATCGAAGCTAACCTCCTGTTCTTCAAGCAACTCCTCTGACTTGCCCTTTAAAAATTCGGTAAGCCTTCCACCACCGCTCAAAACGAATATCAGATCGTCCAAAAAGGCTGCGAGCTTATCGCTTGGCGTCGTATCTCTGACGAACTTTAAAGCTTCGAAGAGATCGTGCTTGAAGTTTTCGGTTAGATCCACTACAATTTTAAATTCCCTACTGAGTTCACCGCACATCACCCTTGATTCGGCTATGCACCTGATTATGTCGTATATCCTCACACCTCCCGTAGCCATGCCGAACATCATGTTAACCGCATGGGGTAGATAGAGATCTATCTCATGCCTTCTCCTTGCAGATACGAACGACGGATAGAGGATGATCAGATGATAAGATACTTTGAACAGTAAGAACCCGAATGAAAGTGAACCTACGATGACGTAGCATAGATTTAGAGTCCCGTAGTTTTCAGCTATGAACCTCGGCGTGATAAGGTTGGCCAAGTAAGGTGTAACCGATGAAAACGGAATTACAAACGAGAGTAAGTAGAAACCAAATACAGTTCCGAGGATTCCAGATAACAAAGATAACCTGAATGTAAATGCTAGGTATCTTTGAAGGGTCATCGGAATTCTCGCACCGACAAGGGACTTGCCCAGATCTGCAAACCTCTCCGGATTCTCTCTGATGAGTCTACTGTACCTTCGAGCTATCAAAGTTCATCACCTCCTCAAACGCCTTCTCCGGGCTGCGGTAGTACTCGTGGATGAACCTCGTAACGAGCTTGTAATGCCTGATTCCTTTAGAATTCATAAGCTCGAGAAACTCCTTTCTCCTCTTAAGCTCCTCAATAACCTCGTACAAGTCTAAACCCATTATCTGAGCTATCTTTTCGAGTTTCCTCGAATCGTTAACCTGAACGAACTTGTCCTCAGCTGGATCCCATTTGAATAACGGGTTTACAAGCAGGTTCTTAGTTGCGGGATCTATTCCGAATATCTCGTTTACCTCCCTCGCCCTCCTTTTCCTCAAACCCCTCTTAACCCACATGAACTGGATTATGACAGCATCAAGAAACTGGATCATGACTCTTGGAACGTTTAGAGGTTCATTCTCAAGCCTGTAAACGAGCTGGTTTATATCTCCGGCATGCAATGTAGCGTAGGATGCGTGACCCGTGCTCATAGCCTGAAAAAGGGTTTGAGCCTCTTTACCCCTCACCTCTCCAACCACTATGTAATCCGGCCTCTGCCTCAAGGCAGCTCTCAGTAAATCGTACATATCGATCTCCTGTCCTTCGATTCCCATTCTCGTAACTTCTGCGATCCAGTTTTCATGGTAAAGTTGGATTTCCCTTGTATCTTCGATCGATACGACCTTAGCTTCCGGCGGTATAAACATGAGAAGGGCGTTCATAGTCGTAGTTTTGCCCGAAGCAGTCTCGCCGATCACCATGAAGCTCATCTTATTTTCAACGAGCAACCAGAAGTAAGCCAAAATCGCGGAGTTCATCGTACCGAACCTCATCAGATCGATAGGTGTGAAAGGTTCAGCTCTGAACTTTCTTATCGTAAAGCTACTTCCTCTCGTAGTGATTTCCGTTCCGTAGGTGGCCTGCAATCTGCTTCCGTCTGGTAATGTTGCGTCTATGAGCGGTGTTGCATAGGAGATGTGCTTTCCAGACTTTTGACATAGTAACAAAACTAAAGAATCGAGTTGCTCCTTTGAGAAACTTATGTTTGTTCTCAAGCTGCCGTACCTTCTGTGAAAGACGTAAACTGGGATGTCGTAGCCATCGCATGAGATGTCCTCCAAATAGGGATCATTCATGAAGCATTCTATCGGCCCATATCCGAAGAAATCTCTGAGAAGGAAGTAAAGAATCTTTAGGGCGAATTCACTCCTCATCTCAACGGCGTACTCATCCAAGAGATCATCCAAGGTCTTTATCAGAGCCTCTATTCTGGCATCCAAGTTTGTATCAAGTTCCTTCAAAACGAGGATCTTTCTAAGATCGTTGTACAGATCTGTCATGAGTTCGTATTCATCCTCAGCCAGCTGAGGTTCTATAACGTAGTAAACCTGCTGAAGCGTGTCAAGATCTTTCCTGATCTGAACCTTTAGGAATTCGGGTACTATCCAATACTCATCGATGATCTGAACGTTATCTGGAATCTCAACATCCAAAACCGGTTTTTTAAACTCCTCACGTATCTTGAGGAGGATCCTGTAGTGATCTGGAATCACTATTTCAAACTCATATGCCATTATAATTATAATGGTAAGTAGTATCTAAAAAATGTATCGAAAAAAAATAAAATTTAAGTAAAAATTTTTAAGAGGGAGTCACTGGTTTAATTCTTATTGGGACATCTTTCCATAATTGTAGTGTTGTCATATTTCCTGTTGTAGTGTTAACGGCGTTTATTTCAATGGTGTACTCTCCAGCTGCATTTGGTATGAATACTACCGGTAGTTGCTTAGTGTTATTCCAAATATCTTCTCCATTTACGGTTACGTTACCTCTAGTGACGTTCACAAATGTAACGTTGATACTAACCATCCTTCCAATGTACAGTGGAATTGGATAACCTATACTGCCATTCCAATTTACGGTTAAGTTACTAAGTTCATTTGGATTGAGAACTATGGGATACAATGTTACATTTGTCTTATTAATTAAAATCGTGGTTTCATTTAGACGATTACCAGATTCATTGTAGAATGTCACATTGATTGAGATACTTTGAGTCGTTAAGTTATTCGTGAAGTTATATTGGGCTGTAATCTCCAGAACCCAAGTGGTGTAGTTCTTCCTGAAGTAGGTCAGTATGAAACTGCCGTTTGTATAGTCTATGATCTTGCCGTTAAGTTCCATCTTGAATCCCACATCTTTTGGTGGTGTAGGATCGGTGTATTTGACTATGTACATATTGTTACCTACATAACTAGCCGATAGAGTTGGTGGTTGAGATGGAGGTGGAGTAGGAGTCGGAGT
>CAYMEG010000109.1:0-4257 GCA_964389535.1 uncultured archaeon
TATCTACTATGACTACTAAGTCTATAAAGGTGAGTGAGGAGACGTACAAAAGACTTGTTGAGTTGGCCGGGAAACTACAGGCTGAACTAAAGAAGCCAGTCTCAATAGAGGATGCAATAAGGTACTTGATGAGAAGGAAGATCAGTGATCTTGCTGGTTCCTGGGACGTTAGCGATGAAGAAGTAAGAGAGATCAAAGAATCCCTAAAGAGGGGGTGGAGCACTTGGAAGTCATCTGCTTAGACACCAACGTTCTGATAGATCTCTTGAGGGGAGACTTTAAAGCTGTGGAAGAAATAAAACAGCTCGAAAATCAATTTGAGCTTGCAACGACAGCAATAAATCTCTTTGAACTTTACTATGGAGCATACAAGACTGGAAGAGATAAAAACGTTGAAGCTGTTAACGAACTGGCAAGAAGAATCGAAGTACTTAAGTTCACCCATAAATCGGCGGAGATATCTGGAAGAATACTGTCCGAGTTGGAAAAGAAGGGAAAAACTGTAGACTTTAGAGATGTGATGATTGCTGGAATAGTGATCGAAAATGATGTAACCCTTTACACGAGAAACTTGAAGCATTTCAAAAGAATAGATGGAATAAAGTTGTATAGATTTGACCTCTAAGGTCTGATCAAAGCTGTGGCTCTTGAAGTCTTCACTTTGACAGTGATTCCAGATGTTTTCACAATGTCTCTGCTCGCAGAATGGGTACAAGTAAAAAAGAAGCTGTAGCCTTCTTTTACTGGCTTTTGGTACTCTTGGGCTTGGTGATATTGTTTACACTTCCAACTGGAACCAAGTATTATTTGCAGGCCATTCGTTGAGTATCGAGCCATCAAATTTATACAGACCTTTATAAGAGTTTTCGTAATACTTCTACCAATGCCGGTTTAGGATATGCCATAACTTTCTTGTCAAGGTAAATTGGTCGAACGTCATTTAAAAGACCGTTGGTGGAAGATTAAAGACCATACATGCAACAACTTGTTCAAAGTGTCCAATGTCTCAAAAGCAAGGTAAAAGTTTTAAAATGATGTTCAATATAATAATGAGCACCTCTTTCTGTCTTAAATTAGCACCTAACATTGAAAGGTGGCTTAATAATCCAAATGAAATGCTTAATAAAGCCCAGTTTTGGTTTTCTGGTGGCTCAGTGGATAACTGGCTATGTAGTATATCCTACGCATTGAATACTGGACTAAAATACACCTACTGGGGTGTAAGAGTCAACGAGGCGCAAGAAATACTTGAAATTATTCGCAAAAGCAAGGGACCAATTCAAGCGTATAAAAACATGCTCATCAACTACTATCTTCCAGACATACCGAATGTGGTGTTATTTTACTGCGTAAATCCGGTAAACAGATTGATCGGTGCTGGATTGGTTACAGCCATCGAGTTCAACTATAACGAAATATTTTGGGCAGATGAGTATGAGGAAAACAGAGTTATATACCCACTTCGCTATAGGATGAGAGTTATCTGGCTTCATGAAAGCGTTGTAAATCATCCAGATAAGCCAGATATGTGGAGTGGAATAGATCTCCCCACAGAACTGCCAGAAATTGCCGGATACGCTTCTGTAAGAGCACCGGGACTCCAGAGAATTGCCGACGAAAATAAAGTCAATGCTGTAAGAAGGTTCTTAGAACCAAAAGTAAAGGATTTCTTAGCCAACGAATCAAAAGTAATAGTAAAAGTACAGGCTAGACGTACGTTTGAGACTACTGAACCCAGCTGGATTGCGGATAAAGTTCTAGAAATTTTAGAGAGGTACAACGTAAAGATCCCTAAAGATTGCGTGTATTCTGCAATAGCCGCTCTCGCTTCTGGAAAGCATGTAATTTTAGTAGGCCCACCAGGCACCGGAAAAACAACGCTGGCGTACGCAATAGCTGAGGCTCACGGCTTGCAACCGATTGTCAGAACCGCCACCGCAGAATGGACTCGTATAGACTTCATAGGCGGACCCATGTTTAGAGGTAGAGACGTGATCTGGAAGAGTGGCGTGCTCATAGAGTCAATTGTGAAGTATTACGAAGGAGGTTCAATACTCTTAATCGACGAATTGAATAGAGCTAATCTTGATAGGGTGCTTGGAGAGTTCTTTACAATTTTCAGCACCTCAAACCCAGACGATTGGGAAATTCCGCCTACGATAATGGATGAAATTAAGGAGTACCAAGACAATGTCGATGAATTCGCTAGAAAGGCTCTTGAATTATGGAAACAAGCTAAGGGACGGTTGGGTGGCCTGAAGGTACCAAACGGATTCAGGATTATAGGAACGATGAACACATACGACCGTCGATATCTGTTTACATTGGGATACGCACTACTTAGAAGATTTGCAGTCATAGAAGTTCCAAATCCTACCGATGACGAGATCGTCAGCCTACTAAAGATGCATGCAAGAAACGATCAAATTGCAGAGAGGATGATAGATCTAATTAAAGAGCTGAGATCTTATGATGTCGAAATCGGTGTTGCACTGCTAATTGATGCGATAAAGTTTGCCAATCAACTCGTACACGAATTTACTCCAGATATCGCAGTAGATATGGCTATTGCAACATTCATAGTCCCACAACTTGAGGGTTTGCCAATCGATAAGTTGCAAAAAATTAGAGACTATATCGGAGAGAAGAAATATGAGAGATCAGCACAGTCATTCAAACTATACTTCCCAGAAATCGCATAACGAACTTGAGTTTATGGCCAATTACACGTGGCCAACCTTACTCTCCCTTTACGAGAAGCTAAGACTTCATAAACACATTGTATTTAGAAATGTAGACCCAAACAGCTACATAGAGTTGCCAGTAGAAGCATCTGAGCCACTTAAAATGTTGAAGATGCTAATGGACCTCTTCCACATTGTGAAAAATATTCTACAAAGAATGCAGAGGACGATAATCGAAGATGTACGCCTAACGAGTGGCGATATAAGAGGTAAGATATTGGCAAATCTTGTGGCTAAGTACCTACCGACGGCAATACCCGTCAAAATAACCTCTCTGTCAGTAAATACCCCCGCCAACGTTCTACTTACATCTACAGTCTTAGAAATCTCTGATAAGTTGTATGACGTAAAGAAAGTTATTCAGGCACTAAATACAAGCGTTATCATGAGACCACTGAAGGATTTTCTGCTTAAAAAGATAGATGAGCTGATCAGCCTATGCAATACGATACTGATGGATCCTATGCTCCATTCATTGATTCCACACTCAAAATTAATGGTGAGGAATCCGAAGAAGTTAAAAGAGCTGGAAGCTCAGGTTAGATTCGAGGCTACGGTTAGGCCGAGGGAGTATCAAGCATATATGAAGCTTTTGGAGTTCCGTGAGCGCCTTAAAGAGAATGTAAGGATCCTTGAGGGTATTAAATGCAACAAGTTGCAGGAGAGTCTACTGTTGGATATTGGAGGAAGTAAACTGTATGAACTCTTTTGTTTCACACTTTTTCTTGATTCTCTTGTTGAGATCATTCAAAACGACCAAAAGCTGAAGGTAGATGTCGACGAAAAGGGGCAGGTAATTACACTGACGATTTCAGATTGCACAATAAATATAGCGTACAATGCCATTCCAAGAGGTGTTGGCAGTAGATTGCGACATGCAAAAGTCTATGGATTGATCAAAAACTCTCTGAAAGTTAGTAAACTGGGAGGACTTCCAGATACGATGATTCTCATTAAGCGAGGAGATGAAGAGAGAAGGATAGTTATAGATTACAAGTACACTGACGACCTGGGATACATAGTTCAGGCAAGATTTAAGGCATTGGCTTATCTCTATGAATTCGACGCTGACATTTCGGTGATCATTGCTAAAACCCCTAAGAATGCTGAAATTCCAGATGAGGAAGTCGTAGATGCCAAAGATTTCTATAGGACTATCGTAACTCGTGGAGGAGCTTGCATAGTTATAAATCACGAAACCAAGGGCAAGATTTTAGTAATTGCCTATGTTAATCCAACTGAAGATTGGATGGATTTGAATAGGATGGTCATGAGAAGTTTGATATACATAGGTATACTGCCCATGCTAAGGAAGAATAGCTAGTCATTCAAGCTTCTAGCCCAATAAGTGGGTTTCATGTTTGGTTATCTTGACAAAATTAATGAATGACCTAATCTTTTAATTTACTCATGAGTAAATTATTCATCAACAGAGCCGATGAGCTGAATATACTTGAGGAGCAATGGTGCTGACCCTTTAACAGAAATATTAATATAGCAATGTGATAATTTA
>CAYMEG010000110.1:0-4118 GCA_964389535.1 uncultured archaeon
CATATATAAAATCTAAAAATTCTACTAATGCGCTTTTATAACTCTTTTTGATTGTTTTACTCCTTTGAATTGATAAGAACTCTTCGATATTACCCATATTTTTCCATTAACATGAGCGATATAAATTTTTAATGATTTTTTTATTGAACTCCTTGAATTTGACAACAGTTAAATACTCCGTTGAAAAATGTAAGATTGTGGCGGGGTTGAGAAGACTCGTATTGGATGTTTTAAAGCCTCACGAACCGAGCAACATAATCTTGGCTCTGAGACTTAGCGAAATCGAAAATGTGGAGGGAGTTAACCTTAGCCTATCCGAGATGGATCAGAATACCGAAACGTTGAAGATTACGATAGTAGGTAACAACATGGATTTTGAGAAGATAAAGAAGGTTATTGAAGATTTGGGGGCGGTGATACACAGCGTTGATGAAATCGTAGCCGGAAATGTTATCATCGAGAGGGTGAAAACCGAGCAAGATTAAAATTCCAGCGCCTCTTTTATAGCTCTTGGAATCATCTTGATCAAATCGTATGCTGTGTAATTGTAGCCGAAGTGATCCAAGCATAGATCACCAGCCCTTCCATTAACGAAGACTGAAGCGCATGCACTCCGGAACGGATCGTTCAAAGCTAAGAATGCTCCGGCGATCCCAGCCAAAACGTCGCCAGTTCCTCCAACGGTCATTCCAGCGTTTCCGCTTTTGTTTATCTTAACTCGATTGCCGTCGGTTATTATGTCCACCCTCCCCTTCAGCAGTATCGTTGCCCCCATCTTTTCTGCTACCTTCTTAGTATTCTCCAGATTGGCATCCAAGCCAAAGACTTTCTTAAATTCTCCAGCATGTGGGGTTAAAATGCATTCGACATCTTCCGGAATATCTGAAATTAAGCCATCAGCATCGAGCACGGCTTTATCTACATCCTTAAGAAACTCTGCAACGAATTCCTTAAACTCTTCATTCCTTCCCACTCCCATACCTATCACAGCGACGTGATGCCTCTTCGCAATTTCAGCTATCTCGTTCAGATGCTTCAAAGTTATGGCATCCCCACTAACCTTTCTTACGATCAGATTTGGTGAGAACGAGGCTACTATGCTGTAGATACTTTCTGGAACGACCAAGGTTACTATATCTGCCCCGGTGTAATAAGAAGCCAAAGCAGCCAAAGCTGGAGCTCCGGTATATTCTCCCCCACCGACTATTAAAATCCTACCATGATTGCCCTTATGCCCCGCTTCAAACCTCTTGTACGTGATCTTGACATCTCCAGGCCCGGTGAGCATCTCAATTTCCTTTGGAATTCCTATATCCTTAACTATGAGTTCACCGACTATTTCTTTGGCTTTGAGCAATCCCGGTTTTGCTTTGTGGAACGTAATTGTATAATCCGCCCTTACGGCATCCTCATACTCTCCAGTATCCGGATTCAGGCCAGTAGGTACATCGACGGCAAAAACGGTTGCATCAGAATTGTTTATAATTTCAACTGCTTTCGCATAGGGTTGTCTGAGTTTACCTCTAACCCCCGTGCCTAGCATACCATCTACAACTACATCGGCATCGATATCTTTCAGCATCGTCGAATCTCTGACTTCGAAGATCTTGAAACCGCATTCCTTCAAAATTTTGAAATTCCTTAAAGCTATGTCTGTTCTTATGTCTTTTGCAGATCCCATTAAATATATCTCAACGTTAAAGCCCTTAAGATGTCTTGCCGCAACAAAAGCATCACCCCCGTTGTTGCCCAAGCCAGCAAATATCGCAACCTTGCAGGGGTTAAACCTCTTTGCGATCTCCTCAGCAACCCCTTTACCAGCGTTTTCCATCAACTGAAGCCTCGATAACCCGTAATACTCACAGTTTGTGTCGATGACCATCATCTCTTGTGAAGTGATGGTTTCCATGAGCATCCTTCAGTCATGGCTGTTTATAACGTTTCCATGAATCGTCAAAGATTTAAGAGATACGGCATGATGAGTCATCAGAGATATGAGAGGCTTAATCCTAGTCCTGATATCACTGATAGCGATCATGATCATTCTCGGATGTAAAGTTTACGAGGATGAAACTGCACTGGGCAAGTTGAGATTTGAGCTGACCGATTGCAAGTGTAAGCTCAACAACACCTCTAAAGAGTTAAAGACGTTAAGATTTAAGATCGACAAGATACTAAAAGAAAAGACGAAGGTCGAAAACAGAATAGATGTCTTAAGCGAGGAGATTAGGAGTATAAAATCTCAGAATAAAAAACTCAAAAGTTTGATCGAGCGTCTGAGCTTTAAAAGATCCGTAAGATACTATGCGGTTGGTGTTGATGAGAATGGCAGAGGAAGGGTTGTAGAATTTCGGGTTACATTGAGAAACGGGAACGGTAGCGTCTTCATAAACGTCACAAACGTTTTGCTTAACGTTGAAACACAAAAATCGATAATAACGGCGAAGGCTGTCGCCGAAAATTTGACTGGAAAAACCTTCAATCGATACGACATTTACATTACGTTTGTAAATTTTGAAAAAAAGATGTTGGTCATCGTAGGGCCAAGTGCCGGTTCAGCCTTCGCCCTTTCGATGGTAGCCTTACTCGAAAACAAGAGCCTTAGAGGAGACGTTCTGATCACGGGAACTATAAGGGGTGACGGTAGTATAGGAATGGTCGGAGAGGTTTACAAAAAGGGAGTTGCCGCTAAGAGATTTGGTGCTAAGATCTTCCTCGTACCGAAGGGTCAGAAGGTGAAGATAGAGGGCTTAAAGGTTATCGAAGTTGGAAACGTAAGACAAGCGCTGAGATACGTTTTGAAACCCTAAAGTAAACTTAGAAAATATGAAAAACTATATCGGTTGGAACTGTAACTTAATCATGATGGACGAATATGGGAGGAGGATGCGGAAATTCAGAGAGCACTTCGGAGATCTGATCGATGAGGATACACTAAAACTACTGGTTGACTACAGCTTTGGGAAACTTCCAATTACAAAGTTGAGTGAACTCGCAAATAAGAAGGGTAAGGTCTTCGTTGAAGGCGTTATTGAGAAAATTTTGAGTGTCAGAGAATTTATCAAAGATGGAAAAAGGGGATTGGTTGCAAGCGCAATTCTCAAAGATGAGAATGCAAGGGTTAGGGTCACATTTTGGAACGATTCTGCAGAACTCGTTAAGACTGGAGATATAGCCGAAGGTTGCAGGGTTAAGCTTAGGGGATTCATCAAGAGAAGGGATGACATCGAGCTATCTGTAAACGATCCTTCAGATGTTGAAATCTTGGAAGATTCGAGAGAGAAGATTAGAGGAATAGTTTTGGCAACAAACGGTGTCAGAGTTGCACTGAAGCATGGAAACTCCGTAAGGGTTTGCCTCTTAAAGTGCAGAGTAAACCTTAAGAGGGGAGACGTAATCGAAGCTCTCGGCTTTGGGAATGAAGAGTTCATCGTTACCGAGCTTAGGGTAATCAATCACGTTAAAGCTGATTTTTTGAACGTGTTTACACCCATATCTAAGATAATCCCACTGCAGAAGGTGAACTTGAGGGGTAGAGTTAGCGGATTAAACGGATTGAGGCTGGTTAAAGGAAAGGACTTAGCAGAGATATTCATTTCCGATGAAACCGATAGAGTAAAGGTTTTGCTTTGGGGGGAACATGCAAAGCTTTACAAAGAGCTTGACGTGGGCGATCTAATTGAGATATATAACGCATACCCGAAGATCGGCTGGGATGGAGAAATGGAAGTTCACTGTGGCCGAAGTTCTGTATTGCAAAAGCTTTAATTAACATTCTGCTGATTGTTTGCTATGGATCAAATAATCTACATCGGCCCAGTAATGCTCGATGAGCCTGAAGAGTTTAGTTTGGATGAATTTGTCAGACAGGCTATTGCGTTGGAGGCTGAGAGGTTATTCTACTCGAACGGAAGGTTATTCTTAGTCGATTACGATACACTTCACGGTATAATCGATGGAAAGTTTGCGATAGTTGAGTTGATAAGTTACGCTTCATTCTGTGAAGTCGGAGATTACAGAAGCTGGGTTCTTTACTACGGAAATGACGACACGGTAGAGTACGTTAACAAGATCAAGGATATAAGGGGTGACACGACGATCCTACCGGTCATAAGAAC
>CAYMEG010000111.1:0-4088 GCA_964389535.1 uncultured archaeon
AGCAATCTTTCTGATCTTAAACGATTCTATCATTCCACCCAAACGATCCTATACTTCTGAATCACCGGGTTAGCGAGCAACTTCTCACACATCTCTCTAATTTCCTTCTCAGCTTCCTCCTTGCTTTTGGCATCGATCTCTATTCTGAAAACCTTTCTTGATGAGACATTCTTAACCTTCCTGAAACCCAGCAATCTTAAAGCCTTCTTCGTCGCTTCTCCTTCAGGATCTGCCACACCCTCTTTAAGCTCTATGTAAACGTCAGCAATCATAATCATGCGTTAGTTGGCTGAGCTATAAACGTTTTGATTGTTGGTAGCTCCTTAATAAGGTCTCTTAATTCACAGTATCAACTCGGAATATTGAAAGCAATCGAGATTCTGAACTTCACTTCCTAACAACCTTCTTACCCTTAGCCCATCGTTATTCCCGAATATGCATATCGGAAGTTTTTGTGTAAATTTATATAGTTTAATGTGATACAGATCATGATGAGCGGATATATGGGAAAGGTTTTGAAGGTAAATCTCAGCGACGGCACGATTAAAACAATTCCTACGGACATGGAAGTTGCCAAAAGATACTTGGGTGGCAAAGGTTACGCAGTCAAAATTCTATACGATTACCTCAAGGCGTACGAGAAGAAAGGTGTTGCCCCAAGGGACATAAACCCGTTCGGTGATGAGAACATCCTAATTTTCGCCACAGGCCCAGCTACGGGTGTTGTAGGTTTTCCGTGTTCTGGCAGATACCACGTAATGGCCTTGAGATCTCCACTAACCGGTTCCATTGCGAGTGCAAACTCTGGTGGTAGGTGGGGACCTTTCCTTAAATTTGCGGGCTACGATGCGATAATAATCGAAGGTAAGTCTGAAGAGCCAGTCTATTTGGAAGTTATCGATGGTAGCGCAGAGTTGAGATGCGCCAAAGATCTCTGGGGTAAAAACGTATTCGAAACTGAGAAGATCTTAAAGGATAGGACTGGAGTGAGATGTAGCGTTGCCTGCATTGGGCCGGCTGGAGAGAATCAGGTTCTATTTGCATGCATAATGAACGACGAGCATAGAGCAGCTGGAAGAACAGGTGTTGGTGCTATAATGGGTTCAAAGAAGCTTAAGGCTATAGTGGTTGGAGGAGAGCAGAGACCGATGGTGGCAAAGCCAGATGAATTCGATGTCGTTTCAAAGGAAGCCTTAGAAAAGCTGAAGAAGGATCCCGTAACCGGTGAGGGTTTGCCGAAGTACGGAACCGCAATTCTTGTAAACATCATAAACAACGCCGGAATCTTGCCGTATAAGAACTGGCAGACTGGCTATAATGAAAAGGCAGATGAGATAAGCGGTGAAACTTTGGCTGAGAAGTATCTGTTAAAGAACAAAGCCTGTTGGGGATGCCAGATCGGTTGCGGAAGAGTTACAGCAGTTAAGGAGGGTTGCTACCAGATCCTCTACTCAGAAGGGCCAGAGTACGAATCGATATGGGCTTTGGGGAACGCCACCGGCGTTATGCAGTTGGATGCCATAATAAAGGCGAACCATCTGTGCGATGAGCTTGGACTGGATACAATCTCGATGGGTTCAACCATCGCATGTGCGATGGAGTTGAGAGAGAAGGGGTACATCCCAGATGAGGTTCTGGAGGGCTTAGATCTAAGATTTGGAAACGCCGCAGCGATGGTTGAGGCTGTATGGAGAACGGCTTACAAGGCAGGATTCGGCAGATATCTAGCTTTGGGATCAAAGAGGTTGGCGGAGATATTCGGAGCTCCAGAACTTTCGATGAGTGTGAAAGGATTGGAGCTTCCAGCCTACGATCCAAGAGGTGCGAAGGGAATAGGTTTAACTTACGCAACGGCAAACAGGGGAGGTTGCCACGTCACCGGCTATACGATATCACCCGAGATCCTCGGAATACCCGAGAAGATAGACCCGCTAACACCTGAAGGAAAGGCTCAGTGGGCTAAAGCTTTCCAAGACTTCACATGCGTTGTAAACTCCACGGTGAACTGCCTGTTCACGACGTTTGCGTTGGGTGCTGAAGATTATGCTAAACTGCTGTCAGCTGTTACGGGATGGGATCTAACAACCGATGAGATAATGCGAATTGGAGAGAGGATATACAACTTGGAGAGAGTCATAATGAACAGGTTTGGATTCACAGGCAAGGATGACATCTTGCCGAAGAGGTTGCTGCAGGAGCCTATGCCAGAAGGTGCGGCAAAGGGACAGGTGGTTGAACTTGATAAGATGAAGGAAGAATACTACAAGCTCAGAGGATGGGTGGATGGTGTACCAACCCCAGAGAAGCTTAAGGAACTTGAAATTGAACTTTAATTTTTATATTTTTAAATTATTTTAATCATAAATGTTATTTAACTTGGACGATAAAATAAAAATTAATTTTAGAAATTCAAAAAATTAATTAAAATCGATGAAAGTTAATTACTCCTTAACTTCCTCAACATCAGTGGACTTGCATTTTGGACATCTAGGAGCCTTCTTCTTAGCCTTCGACAGCCACTCATATCCACACTGCTTACACTTAACTCTTCTCCCCGCCGCCATACATATATAATTGCTCTAAAAAGATATTTAAACTTTATTTCTGTAAACTCTTTTTTATGAAAGTTTTAAATTAAATAAAATGATTAATAAATATTCAAAAAAATTTTTAGTGTTGGTTTCGCTGTACGTAAATATAGATAATAATGATAGCAATGAAAATACAGAGTCTTATTAAGAGGAGAAATGGATGTTATCGAAAGGTTACCATATTCACCCCCATCGATAAATGTAAAAAGGAAGAAAATCGAAAATAGCGCCGCCAGAAGCTTATTCTTTGAGTCCATACCCTATAATCATCTTCACTCCACTCTCCCTTTTGATATGAAGTAAATATATATTTGATTATAAGGTTTAAGGATGCTGGTGAAAATATAGTCGAAGATGTGTCTGTAACAAAGAAATGAAAGCACTATTTTTTTAGTTTTTAGGGAACGTGAGATTGGACTCCCTTTAGAGATTTTAGAGAAGATTGTTGATATTGTTAATTGCATTTTGACGCAAGAAGAACAAACATTCATGCCATAAAACTATTCTAATAACTCTAAACTACTAAAGTGCCGAGGAAATATTTCACGTGAGAAAGATTCATTCCCCTTAAGTCTATTTAAAATTTCACTCTTCACAGATTCGTCAAGGGTCTTCCAAGTTATTTTAGTATCTATTTTCTCAGTTGGAGAATCGATTTTATTAGGATCCATCGCAGCTTTAACCAAGTGATCTTCAATTCTATGCATATCTGCTGGGATTTCTTCCAATCCGCTGATAACTAAGATAAATTCAAAGGACCTGCTTCCAAGTCTACAGTTGTACTTTCTCATTTGATCTCTATCCTCAGACAAGTCAAATCCGATGTTTAAATCGCGCAAGTTACTCTCAATTTGTTCGTAGATTGATTGGGTCATTTTCTTGATCCATGATCAGTACGATTTTGCCGATTTTGAGTTTGGAGATGTATATAGGAAAATCCTTGAGTGTACTAATTCAGACGTGTCCACTTAACACGGACATCGTAGGTAATTGTAATACAACATAAATTCCAGCATTTAACTGGATTTTTAGCAGAGATAGAGCGAAAGAATATTTTAATTCTTTGTTTTAGGGAAGAGAAGGCTGATTCAATTAGACTTCTTTTACCGAAAGGACTGATGTTCATATTCTAAATCCAAGCTTTGTAGAGCTTTGATGAGCCAAGGAGCTTTATCAATAATGAATTTAGGTTTATTCTCGCAATACTTTAGAACTTCTGTTATAAAAAGCTTAGTAGTTAAATAGTTTCTAGAAGGATAGACTCTCATTAGAATCTCGTTTCTCTCTACGTCTATCGCCGCATAAACGTAGTATTTTTCTTTATTAGCTTTAACAGTTTCGTCTATCGCTATAAGTTTTCTCGGTTTTCTTTCCGTTGCAATCGGTAATTTCTCCTCAAACTTCTTTATCCACCTACAGCCGATTTGGAAACCGGATGAAACTCTGATAAAATCTTTGCAGCCCTCCTCACAGATGAAGTCTGAATATAAATCGCTA
>CAYMEG010000112.1:0-4067 GCA_964389535.1 uncultured archaeon
TCAACAGCCTCAGCGTATGCTTCAATGAATTTCTCAACGACATCTTTATGATCCCTTACGAAGTCTCCTCTGAACGCTATTACCGTTTGGGTTATGCTTTCGTCAACCATGGCATCGCTTATGATGAGTTTCGCGCCCTTACTCACTGCATAGCTTGCCAGAGGTTCCGGCAACGTGGCGGCATCGATCTTGTTATCCAGTAACATCCTAAGTCTGAGAGGTATCTTCCTAACCTCCACCTTCTCGTAACTCACGTTGTACCTTAAGAGTAGTACGTCTGTGACGAACTCTATTATCGTGTTGCTCGAAATCGCTATTCTTTTTCCGTTGAGATCTTCGATGCTATCGATGCTTGAATTCGGTGATGCCAAGATTGCAAATACACCCTCTTGCGGAGTTTTGCCTAAGCAGAGTGATACTATCCTTATGTCGTAGCCCTTACTTCTGAGCAGGATCACCGCAAGAGGATCGGTTATCACTGCATCCACCTCTTTAGCCATCAAAGCGGAATCTCTCTCCAAAGCGCTGTTAAACTTCACAATTTCGACGTTTATTCCGTGCTTTTTGAATAACCCCTCCCTTTCAGCAACGACTACCGGCAAGGCATCCTCTATCGGTAGAATTCCAAATTTGATTGTGACGTTTTCAGCCGGTTTCCCCGCACAGCCAAGCAGCAGTATGGCTATTAAAATTACACAAAGCGATCTAAATTTCATGCTCGGATGTGATTCGATGAATTATAAAAGCTTTAAAAAAGTTGAAAATCCATCGAGGGGAGTGGCGGTAGTAAGCCCCCTTCTGTTTCTAGGCGGCATCAGTCTGAGCGGCCTTACGGCCTTGCACCGGCGGGGTCGGCACGTTTCATCCCGCTTGGGTGACCTCATCCTTTCGGAATCATCGCGTTTCCCCAAGCGGGTGTCGTTTCTGTGCCGTTGCCGCCCCTCTCGGGGCACCCCCTTGCGGGGGTCCGCCTTTTAACGGTGGGGGGACTTTCCTCCTCACGGGCAGCCGCCCACCGCCGCTCCCCTTAGACTGTACCGAGGTAAGAACATTTAAGTTTAACCGTACATTACACACCAACACAAATCCTCTTGAATATCTTTATATTTACAGCGAAACCGGCGATTATGTTCAAGAAGTAAGTTATGAATCGCCACAATCCAACCAACGGGCCGAGTATCTCCTGAGGTACAAACTTTGAATAGAGATACGCCATACTAACCTCCGCTATTCCACTACTACCCGGTGTCAGAGGTATCAAGGATACTATGACAATTATGAGCTGAGCCGTGTAGGACAGTAAGAGGCAAGGGTCGTAATTAAAAGCCAGCAGGATTGCAGACGGAATCAGAAATCCGATCGTCCACATCACCGCCGTAATTGTCAGTAGGTTGAACGCGTTTTTTGGAGAAGAGACAAGTTTAATGAGAGCCTCTCGAAACGCGATCAGTTCGTCCCTGATATGAGCGGTCAGGTTTTGAGCCCTCGACTTACTTACAGATTTAATAATTTTATAAATATATTTTGTAATCCTATCAATATTTTTTTGATCTTTTACTATAAAATATATAAATAACAAGAAAAGTACAAGGATAACCGAGAATATCGATGAAACTTCGAATCCGAACTTAACGGCAAATTTAGAGATAACTATGAAAACTGGAAGAGAAACAGCGAAAAAGATCGAATCAAGTATTCTTTCAGTTAAAACAGACGCCGCAGCAGCGCCGACACTCATACCGTCATCCTTAAGCATCTTTATCCTCAACGGCTCACCGCCGGCAGAGGAGGGTGTGATTGCAGCTAAAAACATACTTGATATGGTAGTTTCAAGTGAGTACACCATCGATATGCTATGTCCAAGGTAGGATACAACCATCTTGAGTCTTATAGCCCAAAACAACCAGAATAAAACCTGAAAGAGCACGGCAAGAAGAACGTACCAGATGTTCATTCTTCTTACCATGCTCAGCGTCAGTTTCGTTTCTGTGAACTTCAGAATTACTATGATGGTTAGCAGACTTATCACAATACCGATGATGGCCATTCTTATAGCTTTGCTCTCCTTACTCCCTTCCATTCGATTTCCCTCCTCATGAGAAAGCTACACAACGATGAAATCGCTGCTAGTTGATTAACGATTAGATATGTGACGAAACCAAATAAAAGTTTCAGTTTTTTAAATTTATATAATATTATTGGTGATAACAAAATTAAAAATGGTAAAAGGAATATGGGTAGATGGCTGAGCACGGTGATCACAACTATCTTTAAAGCAAATTTCTTATTTCTAAATATTATACCATCCTTTAACACCTGTAAGCCACCGTAATACCACCTCCTCCTTTGGTAGAACAAATCCTTCCATGTCATTGGAGCTTGCTCATATATATATGAATTTTTCACAAATATAGATTTGTATCCTTTTAAATGCATTCTTATAGAGAAATCCAAATCTTCGGCTATGGAGTTCTCGTTGAGTCTAACCATCCTGTCGGCTCTTATCACACCTATCGGCCCATTAAAATTCTTAAAGGAGAACTTACTCATGAGATAGTTGAACATCTTGTACTCCATGCTGATAACTTCCGTTATCGTGTTGTTCACGTTATTTACGTACCTTGGTGCCGATGCTATGTAAGCATCGTCATCGTTTTCAAGTGCCTTGATGCATTCAACTACGAAGTTTTTCGCTGGCCGGGTATCTACATCAAATATCACCACGTAATCGGGATCAAACGATTTGAATGTATCCAGAACTATATTTATCGCTCCGGCTTTCCTACCGCATCTATCTTTTCTCCTAATAATTTCAAACCCAAGATCCTTCAGTACACCTTCTACCTTCTTGACTTTTTTTAGATCATATATATTATTTAAATCTATGATATATACAACCTTTGAATCAGCATCGTTGAGATCTATACCTTTTAGACACTCAGCTGAATTTATAATAACGTAATCCGGTTCAGATGGAGACACGGGCACAACTATTAACACCCTCTTCTTACGTTCCATCATCACCTCCGACTATGATTGAGATCGTCAAAATAAAGATAACTATTTTGATTATTCTTTTATATTTATTTTTAAATTTTATAAATAATAATTGAAAAGTTTAAAATTTAGTAGGTAAAAATACGAATTGTATATCGAAATTCTCTGCAAGAAATTACATGATCCCTACTATCTGTTTGGATATTCTCGGCCGGTGGAGTTATACTGAGTATCATGTTCAACAATAATATATACGTTACATAAAAGGTTAACTGGATCTTGAACGATTACGTGCACATCTGGGTGACGATTGGTACTGCTGTATTCTATCTAATGCTGTAAGATCCATGTTCTCGACTAAAAATCGATCAATTGTTCAATCGTGGGATCGATAGCCACAATGGTAAATTTTATATCTATATAATATTTAAAGTTATATATAATATTGTGTCTGATTTCAAAGTTCGGATAGTAGTTCTTGATGGTTTACCTAATGATTATAATAATTAATATAATTTTGCTATTTAAAAATGTTGCGTAAATCAAATCGGAGAAGACTCATAAAATTTTCAGAGAATGTAAAAAACTGCTGTTGAATCTGTCATACGCCTACATACCCTTTCTAATAACGATTCTCGCAGCTTTTAAATACACATCTCATTATAGGATTCATAACATCGTTCATCATAATTTTGATAATAATATTATTTATACCAACATATTACTCACATAAAATAATTGAAAATGGTAAGAAATATGTCAAGATGGACATACCGAGACACGTTTACGATTGGAATGACTACAGAACATATTATTAAATGAAGTTAACGTTTTCCCGTTCGTGGGGATGGTTAGAGTGACGGTACCGAGCACAGTTCTGCTTTAATACCCATAATTATAAAATACTTATGAACTACGCAAGCTCATGCTTAGACTGATCCTACTACTGGGTATCGTAAGCCTCTTAGGTGATGTGACGTACGAAGGAGCGAGAAGTGTTCTGGGACCTTTTCTAGCAACCTTAGGCATAGACGCATTTAGGTTGGGTTTGATAATCGGTATTTCGGAGC
>CAYMEG010000113.1:0-4012 GCA_964389535.1 uncultured archaeon
GTGACTAAATTTCCATCGATCTTCTTGATCTTACCTCTGACTCCGTTTATAGCGGACTCAAATAGTTCTTCCATCCTTTCGTAAGTCCTTAGAAGCTCTTTGCCCAATGTCGTGAGTTTGGTTTCTCCTCTTTTGGTCCCACCTCTTCTTTTCAACTACAGCATCACCCAAAGCCTCTTCCATCCTTTTTAGATAGTTCCAGACGAATCTATACGACATTCCTAATTCCTTGCAAGCTTTTGAGATTGAACCATGCTTTTCTATAGCTTTTAAAATCTTTGCACCACCCTTACCCATAACGTGCATTCCATCTTTCTCGAACCAAAGACGCCATCTTAGTTCCATATCTACACCTATACTAGAAACTATAAAACGTTAAATCCTCTAAAGGAGACGTAGACTCTATCACCCTCTCTTATTTTTTCTTCTATGATTTTGGACGTTGTCGTCAAAGCTTTGAGCCTTAAACCGTTTATTGAGATTAACCCTTGAAGCAAAGCCGAAGGATTCTATCGATTCAACCTTCGCCTCGAACTCACCATCACCTTTCGATACGATAACATGTTCGGGCCTGATGGCAACCTTAACATTGCCAGAAGTAGCAATAGTCGAACGTAACGTCATTCTACCAATTTTAATAGTCGAACCATCTGCATAACCTTCAAAGATGTTTTCATAGCCCAAAAATCTTGCAACCTCCTCATTTTTCGGCTTTAGAAAAACGTTGCCCGGCTCTCCTGTTTGAATTATTCTACCGTTTAACATGATTCCAACTCTATCCGCCAAGCGAAAAGCTTCCTCAAAGCTGTGAGTTACGTGAACAGCAGTAAATCCAAACTCTTTCTGCCACTCTTTCATTTCTTCGATTAGTTTGGAATGAATTAGAACATCTAAATTAGAGAACGGTTCGTCCAAAAGCAAGATCTTGGGCTGAACGGCCAAAGCTCTCGCAATCGCAACTCTCTGTTGCTCACCACCACTCAGCGTTTTTGGCTTTCTATGAAGAAGATGACTAATTCCAAGAACTCTGGCAAGATCCTTAACAGTCTTATCGATGTTACTTGCTTTCCTGATCTTTAAACCGTATGCTATGTTGTCGTAAACACTCATATGCGGGAAAAGCGCGTAGTTTTGTGGGATGTATGCTACTTCTCTCTTTTCGGGTGGAAGATCAGTAACATCAACGTCATCTATGTAAATTCCACCACTGTCTGGGATATAAATCCCAGCTACGATTTCAAGTAATAGTGTCTTCCCAGCTCCGCTTGGACCCAAAATAACAAAGTACTCGTTCTTTTTAACTTCAAGCTCGATATTCTTAATTTTAAATTCCTTCCAGTCTTTACTTACGTTTTTAAGCTTGAGCATATCTTCTCCTCCCAACGATCCATCTCAATGCAACAAATATCGTTAAGCTGATCAGAATAAGAAGAACGGCTATGGGTCTCGAAGCTCGCAAGCCGTAATTTTCGAAGTACTCCATGACCAAAATCTGAGCAGTCTTTGGATAGTAGGCAACGATCAGTATCGCTCCAACCTCACTCATAGCCCTCGCAAACGTCATTATTGCTCCGCTGAGTATCGAAGGTAAAGCCAGTGGTAGACTGATTGTAAAGAACGTCTTAAGCTTTGAAGCACCCAGAGTTCTTGCGACATGCTCGAGATTTTCATCTATCGCTAAAAACCCATCTCTTGCCGAATTTATCGTGAAAGATGCTGAAACGAACAGCATTGCTAAAATTATTCCAACGTAGTTGTCAACTATGGCCGATGAAAACGTTATGAGCAACATTATACCAACAACAGAGTGAGGAATCACGATAGGAACGTCTATGATGCCCTGAACTATACTCCTACCTCTAAAATCCTTTCTCGCAAGGATGTATCCTAAAGGAACACCAAAGACGAGAGATATGAGCATCGTGGCCATCGAAGTTATCAGCGTATTCTTGAGAGCCTTAAGCACGCTGTCATCCTGCAGAGCTTTTAAGAGCATGTTAAAGTCGAAGATCTGGAATACGATAGTCACAGCTATCGGCAAAATGATATATACGATCAAAAACGATCCAAGAAATATGAAAAAATAGTCTACATAGTTCCTCCTCATCCAATCACTTCAGTAATCTCTTTTGGAACGGAACCGAACGCTATAGGCTTCGGAAGGAAGTCCTGATAGTTCTTTTCAAATATCTTTCTGCCTTTCTCACTCAGCATGAACTTCAGGAATTCAATTGCCAAATCCCTGTGCTCTGCATTCTTCGGTATCGCGACACCGTAGACTATTGGCTTTGCAGGAATGGTCTTGTTTTTGAACTCCAAGAATACATTTACCTTGGCATAGTGTTTCTCAAGCTCAGGATCCTTCAGATTTATCTCCTTGGGAAGCTCGACGAACTTAAGATTGTGCTGTAACGCTACGCTCTTGTATTCGAATGCATAATCGATGGTTCCACTTTCGAGCAATCCCAGAAGCTCAACAGATTTTGGTCTTATCACTATCTTGCCATTAATTGAGATTTCTGGCGGAACCAATATCTCTCCATCTTCAGCCTTTATGTTCGTATTGTTCTCGATCAATTCCTTGAACACTTTCTTTCCATACCTATAATCCGCGAGCTTGATAGCCATTAGGGTTCTATAACCGCAGGGGTCTCTATTTGGATCAGAAAATCCGAATATGACATTTTCCTTGGTCAGTATATCGTACCAGTTATCTGCATCGATCTCGTTGGCGTACTTGCTGTTACTCGTATAGGCTAATACGATCTCGTTCGTTGCGAATGCTATATAGAAGTCGGTATATTTAGGATACATCATGCCTCTAAGCAGTAGATAGTCCGCAACAGCTATTACGTCAGCTTTTCTACCTAAGTCCGTTATCTTTCTAACCGCATCAACGCTACCGCTCGATTCAGTTCTGATTTCAACATCATACCCCTTTGATTTCATATACTCCTTAAATTCCTTGGATAAGTCTTCCAATGGTTTCGACAGCGATCCAGCGTGGAATATAATAAGCGTAATCCTCTTTAGCTCGGGTTTTTGTTCAGGGTGCTGTGCACAACCGCATAGCACTAAACTCAATATCAACAAAACTGTGAATCTCTTCATCTTACCACCGTTATGTATGAACAAACATAACGATATAAACTTTTTGATGCTTTCATAAATTGGTTTTATAACAAATAAAGAAAACTGGAGCGTAACTCTTTCCAAAAATAGAGAAACATAAGAAATTATACTGTCCAGCGGAAGCTAAAAGAAAACGTTGATCCTAATTTAACATCTCAGTGATGTAGAAATAAGCACAAGTTAGGCGGGTGGGGAAGCTCAGAACTGCCCAGAACTAAGCCACAAGGCTCCGGTATCTGACCTTCCCCAAAGTCTAAAATTTTTTGTAAATAAAAAGAAAATAAAAAATTAGAGAGCAGTTTGTTCGATATTCGGATCGTCGAACCATGCATAGTTTACCTCCATCTTAACAGATCTTCGACGAACTGCTTGATCTTCTCCTCATCCGTTAGCTACTCGTTGCTTCTCCTTGGCTTCTTTACGATCTTGACTTTCACCTTCCTCGATGCCGACCTTCAGAGCTTCGTATACTGCTTGGATGTGCTTGCACGCGTAGTACGGCTCGTCGATGTGCTTCAGGATGTCGGGACAGTTGCGCTGGAATCTGGGGTCGTGACGCCACATTGCGGAAGATTTGGGTACCTCATCAACAATGTTGCATCACTACCTAAAGCTTCTGCAAGCCAATAACTAACAATACCGTCTAAGTAACTGTTACTCCGATTGAAACAATAAAAGGACTTGCACCAATAAGATCCGTCATGATCTCACCCTATAATATCTCCTTTCGTCATTTAAACGGTCTAACAAAAGCTTATAGAAAGAAGTAGGCTTATTACCTTGTAAACCGCAAGACATATCTAACCGGACGAATTTCCTCTGAGATCTCTCTTTCTGGAACTTTTCTCTTAAACTAGAGCCATTTTTTAATCGATTTACC
>CAYMEG010000114.1:0-4008 GCA_964389535.1 uncultured archaeon
GGGGGTGGCGTGTGGTGACTGAGATTAAAGCTGCTAATAATAATAAAAACAATGATATTAATAACATTTTCGAGTGGGTCAAATTCTACTTTTCACAAGGATTTTCCGTAATACCCTTGCATTTTGGCACAAAAGAACCTCCAAAAGGATTCTCTTGGAAGGAATTTCAAGAACGATTGCCAACCGAAGAAGAATTACGAAAGAGGTTTGGAAGTGGTGAGTGGAGAAAAATTGCTATCGTTTGCGGAAAAATCAGCAAAAATCTCGTAGTTCTTGATTTCGACAGCTTAGAGCTCTTCGAAAAATTCATCGAAAACACCCCTGAAGAACTCAAAGAAAAACTGAGAAAAACCTGGGCAGTTCTAACGGGTAAGGGGCTCCACTTATATGTGAGAGTGAAGAATTCAGAATTTCTCAAGACAAGATGGTTTGAAGGGGTTGACATTAAGGGTGAAGGTGGTTACGTAGTTGCACCACCGTCGTTACATCCATCTGGTAAACTCTACGAGTTTGTTAAAGATCCTCATGAACGAGAGATTGTTGTTTTAGAAGATGAAGAGTTTGAAGTCATTTTAAACATAATCAGGAAGATTACTGGTCATGACAAAGAAAAACAAGGTGAATTTAGAGAATTATCGGATTCTGAAATCTTGAAAATTGCCGATTTACTAAAACCAGCTTATAGGAAGGGTAATAGGGAGTTACTCGTAGGACTTTATTTGGCTGCTTGGTGTTACAAAAAGAAAATCTCTAAAGAGAGCGTCGTAAAAATTGCTAAGATCCTCGCGGAGAACGATCAGAATGAAGATCGAGAAGAGAAACTCAAGAGAATAATCCGTCAAATTGAATGTCATTATTCAAAGCGCTACGAAGAATATCTTGAAAGAACTGGAAAAGAACTGAAATCTCGAAGCGGAATTCAGGAGATTCTTGAGAACACTCTCGGAGAGCAAAAAGCATTGGAGATTCTGGAACAGTTGCAGACTATTTTAGGAGCATCACCTTATGCAGATACTGTTTTTGGTGTCGTGGATCTTTCAAGAGGGCTCTATTATTTAAGTAACCCTCGTAAGGGCTGGATAGTTAGAGCACAAAAAACAGAGAATGGAGAATTCAGATACAAAGAGATCGTAGCAGAATGTGCTCCAATTTCGGTTACAGTTTACGAAAATCCACTCACTGCAGACAGGAAATACGAGATCGAGTTCACTGGGTTAATTCGAAAGAAGATTGGACCTGCAACACTCGATGAAATCATAGCGTGGTTGAGAGCAGTGGGAGTTGTTAAGCACCGCAGATTGATTGAGGATGCTTTGAGTACGATCATCTCTGCGTTTCAAAGAAGTGGTAAAGCTGAGATTAAAGAAGAGATTGAAAAGCCGGGCTTTTACTATCTCGACGGGGAAATCAAAGCTATAAAATGGGAAGTTAACGAGTATACAATTGAACAACTAAAAGATGCATTGCAACTGCTGGATGAGCTTAGAAATATTTGGTATTCACACCTAGGTGCTCGGTTTACGACAATCATCAAGTAGGGCATCGTTGCACCTTTCAGTTATGCTATAAAACAATTGAAAGGAACTTACAAAATCCATTTCCCATGGATTGTCCTTTACGGTTCTGCAAGAACTGGGAAATCGACACTTGGTAAAATTGTTCGTGCAATATAGGGATTACAACCTGACGAGCTTTCTGGAGGTCACATTGAAACTAAAGCTAGAGTTGCTTATGTTGTAAGTCAAACAACGTTTCCGCAGATTGTCAATGAAGTTTCTGATGTTCTGAACAATCCAGATGTTCGAGAAAGAATCAAAAACGCCATTGAACAGTTAACCCTGCGAGGAAAATATCACGGAGGGCAGTACCGAGAAGAACCGGTTTTATCTCCGCTTTTCATGACTACAAACGGTGCAATACCACTTCACGACGATGCATTCGTAAGGAGAATCATCCCAATCCTTTTCACTAAAACAGATCGGTTGCCTGAAGAGACTATTCGAAAGTTTGAAAGCGAGGTATTGTCCAAAATCGATGTTCTTAAATATATTGGCTTTGCGGTTGCAAAACAGCTCTTACAAAATCCTTTGCTTCTCAAAAAATGGCATGATTTAGCCACACACATCCTTGAAAGCCTGTGGAGGGAAATCGGAGAGGAACCACAGAAGTGGATTAAAGAGCTCCACGAGGGTGAATCGATAGAAGACGCTACAGAGTACTTTGATGAAGAAATAAGAAGCGCATTGCTTGACGAGATTAACACCCTATATTCCCGCTACTTTGGACGTGAATCGGAGATACCAGAATCTCTTAAGGACAAGTCAGATATTGAAGTAAGGTTGTGTGCTCTACTTTACAATGGATATCTCTCCTGGGCAGTTGCGAAAAGCTCGGAAGAGATGCTCATAACTACATCAATTCTACAGGTTTTAAGAAAGAGAGATGTTCAGGTAGAAAGCCTCAAAGCCTTGGCAGATCGTTTTGGTTGGGAATACCGAAAGATGAAAGTAAATGGAACACCCAAGATGGTTATTCACATCAAGATCGAAGATTTTGCCCGCTTTCTGACTGGATACGGAGATTCTGGATCAAGTAATCCTTCAAACCCACCTAAGGGCAATGAAGGAGATGGCAAACAAAAGAAGGATGAACGAACGAGCAAGAATATTAATATCGAAGATAAAGAGGATATAAAGCTTGACGACACGGATAGACTGATTTTAGACTGCTATAAAATAATAGCACCCTCAGTTGCTGACTATGAACAACCTAAAGCATTTGTCAAATTAGTTGTTAAGAAGTTAGGCAATTCTAACGTGATAAAGGAGAGAATTCTGGGGCTTATCGAGCTTGGCAAGCTTCCTGATTTTTACAAGCAAGGTGTAGAAGATTTCTGGAATGAAAAGGAGGTTTCAACTGACAAAGACAAGAATAATGGCAATAAGATTGAGAAATCTGAAGTAGATTCATCAGATGGTTGGATAAAAGTTAGAGCTCTAGACTACATCCACACGGAAATAAATGGACGAGTTATCAGAGCTTTTCCAGAGCAAGTCATAGAGATTCGAAAGAGAGACTATCTTGCACTCGATGAAGAAGTTCGCGGGTTCTTGATCCCTGTTGACGATTCTGATGATTCTGGAGGTGATTCATCATGATCTGTCCATTTTGCGGTATGCCTATTGAGAATTCACTTCATCGAGCATTGAAAGGGATTCAGACTAATCCACCGATCGTTATAACGAACATAGATTATGTCATTGAGGTCGGAAATAAAATAGCTACGATTATCGAAGAAAAACACACAAAAAGGCATTTCGGCAAGATTTACCAATTAATCACGCTTAAGAGAGTTGCAAGAGCTTTAGGTGTTCCTTTATTGGTAGTATTCGTTGATGACTTGTTGGATGAAGTTACAGTCTATAATGTTCCGACAAATCGAAGATTCCCAGCCAAACGTTTCTACAACTTCGAGAAAGATGATCCACTCTTCATCGGAGATTATGAAGAATTTGGAGAGTTTATTTTGGATAATTTCATTTATGCTCAAACTTGGAGGTGATTTCTCATGCAAGTTTTGGTTAGGCGCTCGGAGAGAAGTAGGAAGGTCAAACCGAGCTGCTATCGTTGCTTGAATTCTTCCCGAAGATCTCCAACATTAGGAATTCTCCCGGATGGTCAACTTTATTGCTCAGTTTGGATGTGCATAGTATCCTGCACTCATGCAAAGATTTGCTCCGAATTTATCCCTCAACGAATTATCAGAAGAAGGAAGGGAGGAAGATGAAGATGAAATATGTGCTAATTGTTACCATCTTCATATGTTTTTGGCTCTTGAAAGAGATCTTGAGAAGAGGAAGGAGAAATAGAGTGATAAGCGGAAGAAAACAATGTGGTGGTCGATATGACGGGAGATCTTTTTAAAGTATATAAGTACTCAAACCTGAGAGACTTATTTGAAGAGTTTGGAGTAACATCAACAACAAGTGTTAACCTCTCCTTAACACA
>CAYMEG010000115.1:0-3961 GCA_964389535.1 uncultured archaeon
GTAACTATCAGAACCTTGAAAGGTATCCCGGGCTTGAACGACGAACCTTCTGGAATTATCTTAACGTCGATCTCAGATGGCACCACTCTGATAAGCTTGCTTATCATTTGCTTGTAGCTCGTATTCTCTTCAAAAACAGTTACGTTCAGCAACAAACCACCGGCCTGCTGGTAAGGAGATGAGACGACGTATTCAACCGGAGGTAGCTCGAACTCGGCCTTGCCATCGATCTCACCCCTAACTTCGGCGTACCTCTCCCATCTGCCAAGGTATCTGTAAGCCTCAACTAGGTACTTACCTTTCACAGGCTTTCCGAACACGTATCTAGCCTCTATACAACCCCTTATCTTCTCATCGGGCAGAACCCAATCTTTCGTAGTAACCCTTACCTCGTACTTCGGTAGGACGTACCTCTCAACCCTGAAGTCGAGCTGATCGATCGTTTTGCCATTCCTAAGAACTCTCACCTTCCAAATTCCTTCGTTAGGTTCGTTTGAGAGTGGAAATTCTATTTCGGCCATACCATCGATGTGCAGATTCCTCCTAAACACCTTGATCCCCTTTGCATCCAAGATCTCAACGGTTACGTCATCTTCGGCCTTTCTCAGCATGGAATCGACGGCTATAAGTCTTATGCGAACGATCTGTCCCGGTTTGTATATAGGCTTGTCCGTCTCTATGAATACCAACGAATCCCTGACAACCTCAACCGCAGCCTCACCTCTGAATCCCTCCGCCAATATCTTGAGCTTGTATGTTCCCTCTTCTCTCGGTGCTGGAATTTCGAACCTTCCGCTGCCGTACAGCGTTAGCTCTTTCCTAACGTCCCCAAGCTCTATGACCACCCTTGCCATCGCTGGCTTGCTTCCGTTGAGGAGTGTGTATCCGATGTAGTTGACTTCTCCAGCTCTCAAAACCTTTGGAACGGTGAAGAAGTATGTGTTGGCTGTTTCGTAGCCTTTGAAGCTAATCAATAGTAGTAAGGTTAGCAAGATGGCTATCGGTAACAGATACCTACGGCTCACGTTAGATTGTACGCAACGATGTATATAACTGGTATTCTTTTGTTAGTATATATTAAATAATCAGAATTCCATGTCAAAATCCGAGTCTATGTCATCGAATCCGGAATCGTCCAACTCGGCGATATCGAAATCGCTCAAGAGTATGCTCAGCCAAATCGCATCGATCAATCCGAACATGATCATGAGCGGTACGAAGTGCTGGTATTCGTGGTACAACCTCTCCAACCTCGCCCTATCTCCAGATTCGTAAGCGATCTTGAAATCGTTGGCAACCTTTTTCAGCTCCTCCTTGATCCTCTCGACCCTTTCGAAGCCTCTCTTCGTAAGCTCGTACACCTCCTTCTTAAATATAAAACCTCTGATCTTCTTAACGATCAAACCCTCAGCCTTAAGGTTGTCTATCGCAACCCTGACGTCTTCCAAATCTACGTTTATGTTCTTCGCTATGTACTTTGGATTGCTCATCCCCTCAGCTATCGCCAGCAACACTGCATCTTCCAGATTCATTATCCGATATGTCGAGAGCTCTTCTTAAAACATGTTTGGTTACACATTTAAGTTAGTATGAGAAGTTGAAGTGGATACGATGAGGGTGTGTGTCCTGTACTCGGGAGGAAAGGATTCAAATCTGGCTCTGCTTAAAGCTTACGAGGTATTCGATGTCGTATGCTTGGTTACGGTCTGCCCCAGATCTGAGGAGAGCTGTCTTTTTCACTATCCCAACACCGAACTTGTGAAGCTACAAGCAAAATCCCTTAAACTCCCCCTAATCATCGATACATGCTCGGACGACGAAGAAAGCAGCCTTAAAGCTTTGTATAACGTGCTAAAGAGAGCCAAGGATTCCTACGGTGTTGAAGGAGTGGTTACGGGAGCGATAAGATCCACATATCAGGCCACGAGGTTTCAGAGGGTATGCGACAGCTTGGGGCTATGGTGCTTCAACCCGCTTTGGCTTAGGGATGAGGTTTCCATTCTGAACGAAGCTTTGGACTACGGTTTTGAAATAATATTCACGAGAATAGCCGGATATCCGCTAAAGAAATCCATATTGGGCAGGAGGTTGACCAGAGACATCGTTAAGATCTTCACCGATATGAGGGGATATCTGAATCCGGCCGGTGAGGGAGGGGAGTACGAGACCCTTGTTTTGGACATGCCCCTCTTCACTAAAAAGCTTAAAATAGTAGATTACGATATAGTTGGAGGAGATTACGATGCTACGTTAATCGTAAGAAGGGCGGAGCTAGTTGAGAGATGATACTGGTAGTCTCCACGTGCAGGTATAGGCTAAGTGAGGAGGAGTTTGTAAGACCTATAGTTGAGATCGTTAGGGGTTGCGGATTTGAGTGCACGGTTAGGAGGTACGATGAGAGATTGGATGTGGACGGTTACTCCAAGGTGATAATATGTGGAACGGCATTGAGGGATTTCGACTATCTAAATCACATCGAAAACTTCGAGTGTTTGATCGATTTCGAAGGGGATGTCCTCGGAATACGTGCCGGATATCAGATACTGGCGGAGCTGTATTCAAACGCCATGGAGAGGATAAAGAAGATTGGCGTTTACGAAGTCAGGGTTGTGAAGGGGAATCCACTGATTGATGAAAACGTAAGGGCTTACTTCCTCCATACTTACGCTTTGAGAAGGGTGAACGAGAAACTGGAACCGTTAGCTTTGCAAGATGACGAGGTATGCATGTTCAAGGTAAAAGGTAAGGACTTCTACGGAGTTTCATTTCATCCAGAGGTGCTCAACGTCGAAATCTTGTCAAACTTTCTCTATTTATGAACTATTTTACCAAACCTCGATGCAAATTATGCTATGTGGTTAGGTAAAATTTTTACATTTGTTTTTATTATTAATAATTGGTTAAAATAATATTTTAGAAACATTTATATTATTCAACTTTTGGATTTGATCATGAAATGGATTACACACATCATATTTGCGATACTCTTTGTTAAATTGATGGAGTTGGCTCTATCATCAAATCTTCTTGTAGATTATTTTTCTTGGTTTATTTTAACCGTATATGCAATTCTTCCAGATTTCGATAGTTTTCTTGGGATTAAGCATAGGACTTGGACGCACTCTCTTGTGGGGCTGGTTGTTACCGTGATCCCTCTTCTCTTAAGCTACGAACTGTTTCTAATAGCGTTCCTCTCCTACTTCTCCCATCTGTTCGCGGATATGCTTACGGTGAGTGGTGTTCCGTTACTCTACCCAATGAAGACGAAGTTCTACCTACTCCCTCCCCAGTTTCGAATCAGAACAAACTCAATTCAGGAGCTCGCCGTTATATGTTTGATCGGACTGATGGGTGTCGTAACCTTCGTCACCCCAAACTCACCAAACGTATTCAAGCTTCTGAACGATTTCGACGTGTACGTCGACATATCCTACTACGAGGACGGTGTGAAGTACGAATGCAGAAACGTTAGGGTAGTCTGGAGCGATGGTGAATCGAAGATCGGGATAATTAGATCTCACAGGCTTAAGATGATCGACATCAGAAGTATGGATGATTTCAGAGTTGTAGACGTTAAGAGGGTTGACAGGTTCGTCGATAGGATAAGGGTTCCGGTCAAGAGGTTGAAGACTATGGATCATCTGATCTTAGGCTACGATATCAACGGAAGGTATCATGAATTTCTAGGTTCGGGCTCAGATCTCTTCGATAGGTTGGAGGGATTCGAAGGTAAGGTGACGGTTTACGTTGTTAAGTCGAGGTGTGTCGATTGAACGAGAGGAGGTTGGATCTACGCCTATTAAGTTTGTTTGTGGAGGAGAGAAATCCTAGGGAGGTGTACGACAGATCCCTAGGATACTCCATCACGACGTACTACCGCAAGCTAAACGAACTCAAGAGTTTGGGACTGTTGGAGTGGTCTTTCGGTAAGGCAAAGGTTACCGAAAGGGGTTTGGAAGTT
>CAYMEG010000116.1:0-3903 GCA_964389535.1 uncultured archaeon
ACAATCAAAAAGAGTTATAAAAGCGCATTAGTAGAATTTTTAGATTTTATATATGATAAGGTAAGAAAAGGCAAAGGGTAAGCCAAAGTATCTGAGATTGATTACGGGAGAAAGTTAAACAGACGGTTATGGTCATTCCGTAAGTTGCAGTATTGTATCGAATATAAGGCAAAAATGGAAGGTTTGCCAGTTGTTTATGTTGATCCGAAGAACAGTTCAAGTTTATGCTAGATATGTGGGGAAAGATTAGCCCGAATGGGCAGTGGAGAATTAAGATATGTGAAAAATGCAGAATAGTTTGGAATAGAGATGTAGTCGCTTGTTTAAATCTACTCAGGATGTGGGGAAAACGCGGTCTCTGAAAAACCTCCCGATGAAAATGGAGGGAGGAAAATGGTTATTTGTCTCAAACGGAAATAACGGCGTTAACTAACAATTAAAAAATATACAAAATTTATTTATTTTCAAGTGATTTCATTTTAAATTTAACAAGATAATTTATTCCAATATTCTGAACTTTATCTTTTATGCTTAGGATCCTATCGTGGAGGCTCTCAAACCCTTCGGACTTTGCTGCGATTTCTAAATCCTTCAGTATCCTCATACTTCTCATAATTTCGTCCTTTAACAACGGACAATCGAAGCATCTCTCCATTGATTTCTCTATAAACTCAATCTTCTTCCTTAAGCTTTCAACAATCCTTATGTAATCCTCTTCCTGTGCTCTTTTGAACGATGAACAGTCTATACAGTAAGTTGTGATTGGATCGACGCATCTCTCACATACGTATCTGTAACATCTTGGACATATCGTAGTAGCCTTATCTCCACAGATTTCACACCTCATATTTGAATTTTATACGATTTGGGGTTTAATTTGTTGATTCAAAAAGCTTTAATATCCTCTACATGCTATGATTATTCGGTGGGCTAGGCCGGGGGGTTCGGCGTCCCCTGTAACCCGAAACCGTCGATATGCGGGGGCCGAAGCCGAGGGAAGGCCCGCTAAGCGGAAATCTACAGTCCGATCCAGCCTCGCAGAGTCCCCGTCCCGAAGGGTCGGCGGTCACGGTGGGGACATCTGGAGGGATGTCCCGCCGTGTTTGCCGGGGGGACCGGCCCAGGCCCGGAAGGGAGCAGGCTCACCCCGGACGACCGGCGCTTTCGGGGGTTCGGGGAGGAGAGGTTGGATCGGACTGCTTTCCGCAAGGCGGGTCGACCCGAGGCGTGCCCACCATCTTGTTAAATGATTTAACTCAATGAAAAAGAAACAATCTTTGGTTTTAGATTCTAAAGCCTTCTCAGAGTCTTCTTATGGAAACTCTCAGCCCTGTACTACTTTCGATTAAAAAGAATTCTATGATAACACTGATTGAAGATGATCGAAAATCAGTCGATCTCGATGACCTCCAAAACCTCTAACGGAACCCTCTGCAACCTTTTACCGATCTCGTATTTAGCAATCCTTGCCGCATGCTCCTTGCTTTGAGCGTTAAATACTTTCATCTCGAAGATTAGACCAACTAAGGCCGTTCCAGCTACCATAAAAACGCTTTTAAGATTTTCATGGCATTTCGGACATTGTGTGACACCAACATCTATCTCGACGAAATCTAAATCGGGATGTAGCCTCTTTCCAGCTTCAGCGACTGCGATGTTCATGGCATCCTTTATAGTTTTAACGTTTCTGACTATCCAAGCACCCTGCAAGACTACGAGGTAGTTTGGCATACCTTACACCATCATCGTCTCCCTAACCGCTTTATTAAAAGCTATCTCTCCGATCGATTTAACGTGTCTACAGGCTTCAAGCAGAGATTCCAAGGCTAATTTACATGGAGCTCCTTCATTAACCCCTCTCGATTTGAGTATCCTGTCCTCAAGATCTTCGGCCATCTCTATTCCATCCTCACAGATGATCACGTTCCCATTGAAGTATGAATCCAAAACGACTTTGAATATCCTTCTCAGATCGAGTAAAATTGAAAGGATTTCACTGTTATCGACGTTTAAAACGAACTCCGAGGTATCGTAAAGAGCATCTGCTACTTCCTCAAGCAGCTTGGCTACGATCCTTGAACCCAAAAGTTGTTTCATCTCGTTCCATTTTGTCGGACACGAAAGCTCTTTTAGGAGCTTATGCTCAAGTCTAACGGCTAGCAGATAAAATCTGTCCGCATCTTCTTCAAGTTTTGGGATTACGCTCAATATCGACGGATTTTTCCTTCTGAGGTACTCCTCAATGACGTCCATCATCTCAAGGACTATCTGGCCCATCCTTCTAAGAACACCGGAAACGTCAAAGTCTGAGGTGGTTAAACATTTCATGACGACTCTGTAGTCGGTAACATCGATTATTTCAAGTCCGATTAGATCCCTAACGATTTCACTTAACTTTGTAATTACCTTTGGCGAAAGGGTATCTTCGATAACGATCTCGTCCGGGCCTTGAATGTAAAGGGCGTATATGAACCTTCTCAGAAATTTGTCGTCAACACTTGGAATTCTTTCGATCTTAACTCTAAAAACGTTTTCAGTACTTTTTTTTGGGAAGATCTTTACAACGCATTTATCAACCTGCAAAACAAGTTCATCACCTTGATTTAGATTGTTCTCTTTGATCCAGCTTTTTGGTAGGCTTATCATATAGCTCGAGCCGCCGATGAGTTGAAGTTTTCTTATTTCCATGCTAATATGTATCCACTTTATATCGTTAAAATTTTTTGGGCGAGTCAACTAATGTCGTAGTTTTTTCTTCATAATCCTTTTAGAGTTGTTAAGGACTTCTTCAACATCTATAACTCCGGCACCTTTCAAGATCTTTACTGCAGTTTGGGTGTCTATGAAGTCGTTTGGAGAGTGGGCGTCGGTATTTATCACGAGCTTACATCCTATCTCCTGCGCTATTCTGGCAACATGTCCGTTTGCTAAGCAATGTCCTTTTCTTGCTGAGATTTCCAGATATACTCCGTTTTCCTTCGCGAGTTCAGCTGTCTTGATGTCTATGAGCCCGGGGTGTGCGAGTATATCTATCTCCTCCTGCACGGCTGCAAAATTTGTTCCCTCCCTAACAGGCTCAACTATAGTTTCGCCATGGACTATCACTATCTCAGCTCCCTCCTTCCAAGCCAATTCGACCGCTCTGCCAATCAGCTTTGGGGGTACATGAGTTATCTCAACCCCAAAAAGAACGTCAAGCTCGTAATCATCCCTGAAATCCATTAACTTCCTTAAGTTCTGTATTATCCAGCTCATGTTTGAGAAGTCCGCATGATCTGTGATGGCTAAGCCTTCGTTCCCTATTTCAGCCATCCTTCGAATTATCTCAGATGGAATCAGTTCTCCATCGCTGAAAACAGAGTGGATGTGAAGGTCGATCATGAACGAATTTCAAAAGGTAAAAATAATATCGTTTGCTAAATTTTACCATGGAGCTTGAGACTATTCTAAAGGACAGATCGAGCGGGCAGTCTAAGATCATCAGGATGACCATCGAACTGCTGAAGAAAACAAAAAGGAAGAATGAAAGAATTGATATATGCAAAAAGGTTTGCTCTGCGCATAAAGCCATGGCTGGACTTAGATGGTTGTTTAAGCAGGTTGTGGAGGGAAAAGCGATCTCTGAGATCGAAGCTGAAATTGAGAAGATGGATGAGATGTGTGCAAAGAATCTAGAAAAGATAGTAGAAGACAAAGTTGTCACAACGATAAGCAGAAGCCATATCGTTGAAAGAGGATTGCTCAAGGCAAAGCACGTTATAGTTCTGGAATCTACTCCTGGCAGGGAGGGATTGGAGATGGCGAGATATCTGAGGGGAAGAGGACTGCTGGCTACGACATTTCCAGATTCAGCGATAAGCTATGCAGTCAGAGCATGTGACATCGTGGTGGTTGGGGCAGATG
>CAYMEG010000117.1:0-3882 GCA_964389535.1 uncultured archaeon
GAGGTAGCAATTGCGTTTTTCAACAACCACGAATTCTTCGAGAGGTTAAGCCAATACGATGACTATCTAGTTCTCATCGAGCGAAAGGAAGGCTATGAAGCTGGAGATACCTTAAAATTACTTGCACCGTTCATTGTAGCTTTAGATGTAACTTCTGAGGAACTTAAGGATCTAGCAGAGAACGTTCTATCCTATACACCGGATGCGGAGGATGCAATGCACTATTTAATTAAGAAGGGTATCGAGCCGGTGGTAATCTCAACAAGCTATGTCCAGTTCCTAGAAGTTTCAGCTAAGCCTTTGGGCTTAAATAGAATCCATGCAACCAAATTCGAGCCTGAACGATACTCCTTACCGAAGAAGGAGAAGGAATTCATACTCCAGGCTGTGGAGGTGATTGCCTCTCTACCAGAAATTGAGATTCCGCCAGATGAAGACTCGATGAAATCCATAGATTGGCTTAACGACTTTTTCTGGAATAGACTTGCAAAGATGGAAGCTGGGAAGATTTTGAGGGATGTCAAAGCTGTTGGCGGGCAAAGAAAACTTGAGGCTGTAAGGAGCTACGGTATAAAAGATCCCATAGCAATCGGAGACAGCATATCCGATTCTGCAATGCTCTCATGGGCTAAAGAAAAGGGATTGGCAGTTTCCTTTAACGGAAACGAATACGCCGTAAAAAATTCAAACTTAGCAATCGTAAGTGAAACGGCATTTGCCGAAGTTTATATCGTTGAGGCTTACCTCAGCAACGGATTGGATGGTGTTAAACGGGCTTTAAAGCTCGAATTTGATAGTGAAGTGATCAATAAGCTTAAAGAAACAAGATACTATTGGATCAAAGATTCCGATGTCGACAAGATCGTTGATGAGTCAAAAGCTATGAGGAGAAAGCTTAGAGGTTTGGCTGGTGCCTTAAGCTGACGAAATAGATTTATGCAGAAGAATCCAACCTTATTCCATGATCCTAGAAAAGATCGAACCTCTTACGCCGGGACAGAAGGAGATCGTAGATACTTTGAATGATGATTACGATATAATCGGAATATTTGGGCCAACCGGAACTGGAAAATCACTATTCAGCCTAGCTTATGGTATAAATGACGTTTTGGAAGGTAATCACAAAAGGTTCATCGTCGTTAAACCGATAATCGATGTCGTTACCGGAGAAGAGCTTACGATGGCCAAAGCTGGCGATGAATTTCTTAAGCTAGCCAAGGAATACGTCAGAGATGTTATTGGAGAATTTGTGGAATGGAAAAAGCTTGAAGAACTAATGGATACCGGAAGATTGGTGTTTGTGGACTCCCACTACCTGAAAGGTAGAACCTTCGATGATGCCGTGATATTTCTAGATGAGGTGCAGACGCTGAAGCCTGAAAGCCTCATTGAAGTTCTGGTAAGGGTTGGTAGAAACAGCAGACTCATAGTGGCTGGAGATCCAGTTTTCCAGTCGTTGAGGGCAGTTGAGAATGATCCCGCAACTCTGATCAGGGACGTTTTGATGAGCGAGGAGAACGCAAAGGTCGTCGACTTGGGAATCAAAGATATAGTTAGAGAGGGAGCCAAAAGAGGTTTGAGACTTCTAATAGAGTATAGGATGAGAACCAGAGAGCTCAGCGATGAGGAGGAAGAGATACTAGAATCGACAAGGATTTACTCGCCGGATGCAGATGTTATAACGGTTGTTGAGTTCAGTGAGGAGAAGGAGAAGTTCGAGATAACTTCGGAGCATACACCAGATGCTTTGATAATTGTCAAGCAGGGACACTTCGGAAGATTGGTTGGAAAGGGTGGTGAGAGAATAAACGCAATTGAGGAGGAAACGGAGAAAAGGATCAGAGGTGTAGAACTTACCCTAGACTTCAAAGAGCTTATAAGGGCAATACATCCGGTTTCATGGATCTGGAAGCACATCGAAGATATAGACTTCGCCGGCCCTATGCTGGCTGTGAAGGTTAGTGAAAAGGCGTTTGGAGCATTCGTCGGGCAGAAGGGTAACCATGTGAGGTTCGTCGATGCTGTGATAAAGAAACTCATAGGTGTTGGAGTTAGGGCGATCGAGGTTGGAAAGAAGAAAAGGTGAGAGCATCCAAAATTTTTCTAACCTTATTAGCTTCCAATTGGCCAGGAGCAACTGACCTGCTTACAGTGCAGTATATGAACGGAGAACCTAAGAAGAGGGCCATGATCCTGGTCCAAGCAAACTCCTTTCCCATTAGAAATGCCACGAGATTGTCATACTCGCACAGAAGTCTAACGATCTTCAGAACATCGCTTTTATCTCTACCCATGGTTGCGATCTTGAAGATATCCCCCCTCCTAGCCTCGACCAGATCTCTCAGATAATCATAGCTTGGGGTTTCTTTGAAGTTATGGTACGACTCTATGATCTTACATCTCATCATCCCGATGTACTCATCCGACACATCGTTCTCCACATCGACGTAATCTGCATATGCTGAATACCTTGCCAAAGCTTTAAGTCTTCTATCCTCATCACCCTTAAACTTTCCTCCATCCTGCTCCCTTCTGATGGTAACGATTATTGGCTTACCCATTCCCTTCAGCTTGTTCTCATCTGGAAATGTTGAGAAGAGATCCAGCCTCAACTCTATGATGTCCGCAACGTTCTTAGCCAAAACTACATCTGCAAAACTTGAAGCTGAAACGACGATCTTCACATCGTCATGTTGGAATCGTTGTTAAAAAAGTTATTCAAATTCGATCGTTGCCGGAGGCTTTGGAGTTAGATCGTAGACTACCCTCACTACTTCCGGTATTTCGGACGTTATCCTTAAGGCAATCTTCCTGAGCTTTTCGTAGTCTATCTCGAGCACATCAGCGGTCATACCATCCCTTGAATCCACAGCCCTTATGGCGATTATGTAGCCGTAAACCCTTATGTCACCCTTAACCCCAGTAGCCTTTCCGATGAGTGCAGCGAAAGCCTGCCACTTCTTGTAATCCCTGAGCTCATCTTCAACTATCTTCGTCGCCTTCCTGACAATTTCAACCTTCTCGGGTGTAACTTCACCGACTATCCTAACAGCCAAGCCCGGCCCGGGGAATGGCATCCTCTCGCATATCTCCTCCGGTAAGCCGAGATATCTGGCAACCTCTCTAACCTCATCCTTGTACAACTCCCTCAGAGGCTCTATGACATCCTTAAATTTGTACTTCGTCGGAAATCCTCCCACGTTGTGATGACTTTTAATACCTCCCCGGCTCTCGATTACGTCTGGATAGATCGTCCCCTGAATCAGATACTCCGCTCCATGCTCCTCGGCAACCTTCTCGAATATCCTAACGAAGAGTTCACCTATGATCTTCCTCTTCTGCTCTGGATCCGTAACACCCTTCAAAGCTTTGAAGAACTCTTCCTTGGCATCTATGAATACTAAACCCATGTGTCCAAAGATCTCTTTAATCCTCTCTGGTTCTCCCTCCCTCATTAGACCAGTGTCAACGAACACGGGGATCAGCCTATCACCTATCGCTTTATGAGCTAAGATTGTGCAAACAGAGCTATCTACTCCTCCAGATAGCGCGATTATCGCTTTACCATCTTTAACCCTTTCCTTAATCTCTCTTATTGCGTTCTTTACGAACTCCTCAACGTTAACCATGGTTGAACGTTGTACGATTGGTAATAAAGGGTTTTGCCACTGACGTTATCAGCAGTCCCGAACTGTATTAATCTATGATTTCGGACGTTAAGGTAATATTCTTCAGGCACGACTCGAAGGTTTATCCAGCATTCATAGTGAGATGTCCGAACTGTAAAAATCTAAACGTACTCTTCTATCACTTCAGGGTTTTTAAATGTGAGATCTGCAAGAAGTTCTATTTTGTAAATCCGGTGATAGTAGAGACTACGAG
>CAYMEG010000118.1:0-3849 GCA_964389535.1 uncultured archaeon
TCTTAACCTTCTCCTTTGGCAGTTTAAACACGAAGCTCGGAACCCTCTTATCGTGGGCGTTGCTTCCAGTCTTCAGGATTTTTGTGAACAACAGGTATACTATCCCTGAGCTAATCGTAAGCTTCCACTCCCTTTCATTAATCCCAATACAATCCCCAAAAGCTTCTCTGACAGATTCTTTGATCTCCCTCTTTACGTTCTCATCGAAAGTTGAGAAAACTATCTGATAGCAATTCTTACTGCATCTCGCATAACCTTCAGCGAGATAGTAGCCGATAAGCTTAAGCAGAGGCTTTACTTTCACGAACCTCCTTACCAGTACTCTATCCCTTTTAACAGCCAGATAAACATCTTTGGAGATATCCCCAAGCGTTAAACCCTTTGCGTTTAAAATTTCGAGCAGATCTTTCAGTGATATCGAATCGTATCTCAGTCCATCGTAATACCTCCTTTTCTCTTCCTTAGTTAAAATTCTCTCCAAGAACCCTTTCGCACCTCTGATCATCACGATATCGTGCAGATCTTCGAGCTTTGCAAACTCCTTGAGTAGATCTATCTCTTCAACATCACACTCATCAAACTCGACCGTTGGAGAAAGCATTAGATCCCCCTCTTTAACTTCAAATGCTCTCTTCCTAACGAGCTTCGATCCATCGTATGTCAAAACCCAGTGATCCGGCGTAACGGTGAAACTCTTTACGCCTTCAAGCTCAATTTCGATTAGATGCTCCGGAGCTTCTGCCTTAATGACATCGACTACATCGGTCAGAACGACCTTTCCGCTTTCTGGATCAAATGAATAAACCTTAACGTTCGCCTTAGGCTTATCCCTAACCCAAACACCCTTCTCAAACCTCTCGTTTTCAAACAGCTCATACAAATCCTTCATTGTAATTCTCTGAACTTCTCCGTCGATATTCACCAAAATTTCTGTATCTCCTGTAAAGCAATTCCTTCTCTTTGCTGCATGGAAGTAGGGATGAGCGTAACCAGCTAAGACGTCCGTGAAGCCGATAATCCTTCCCAAAACCCCAGCCGATGTATGAGGAGCTAAACCGATTATCAAATGTCCGATCAAATCCTCCGGCTTCTCTACGTTGTAGAACGGTTCTAAACCGTAGAACTTGACAAGCAAGTCGTCTATGAATTTCGCAACCTTCACCAAATACTCGACACAGTCTTTAGAAAGTATGACATCCTGAGGTTTGAGCTCCACTATCTGATCCTCGCTTCTCAGCTCGTTCCCTTGCCAATCGACAGTATAACCAAGTTCTCTGAGCTTTTCAACTGTTACATTGATCTCCTTCGGCTTGAAGTGCGTGATCGGTAGATCCGTCATGTCATATCGGATCGTACCATCCTTGAACACGTAAACACCATGCTTAGCTCTCAAAATTCCTTTCTCAAGCCTTTCGGGCATCTTTATCTTCGAAGTCAATCCGATTACACCCTTTATCGTCTCAAGACTGTCCCATTCGTTTAAATTCTTTAGAGCCTTCTCATAAAGCTCCCTTATGTTTATCTTCTTCTTTATGTATCCTCTAGCCTCTTCTTTGCATCTGGGGCAAATCTCACTACCGATCTTGATCTTACACCTCGGACAATAATAAAGTTGCTCTGTCAATCCACCACAATCGCATTTAAGCCAAAATGTCTCCTTTCCACACTCCTTACATCTTCTCAAAGCAACTTCAACCGTTATCTCTCCCTTAACAGAGTTGTACGATTCTGTGTAGTTTATCGCGGTCTTTATGTCTCTCTGCTTTCCTCCAGCCAAGCTAACTGGGAATAGGATATGCGGTGGTGGGCTCATCCTTCTCTCCTTCGACTTCTCTGGCCTACCCATCCTTGCCCCGATGCGGGTAGGAGCCTTAGCTCTGACATCCAAACCAGAAAGCTTTCTCACGATGTTTAAAACATCCTTCTCGTCACCAACCCCGGCTCTGACTGGCTTCAGTTCATATGTCAAGCCCAAACACCTAACAAGAACCTTCCATCTATCAAGGACGATCTTTCCTTCCCTAACCTTATGCTCTACGAGCAAATCTTCCAGAATCTTCTTTGCCCTTTCATCGTAATCGATAACCAAGCATGGCTTTCCTCTTCCTTCGATCTTACCGTGCTCAGCTATGTAATTCCGGAGGTAGAAGTAATCGTCAACGCCTATGTCGTGCCAGAGGTATGTGTGATCTGGATGGAGAGGAACACCGTATTCGTCGCAGAGCTTTAGGGCTGTATCTTCATCGATCTTCCTGTAATCTCCTTTCGGTATTTTGTCCTTAACCTCCTGAATCCACCACTCGTAGACGTAACTTGAAGGCATTAGGGGATGGTTGTTCTCCAAGAAATCTCCGAAGTTTATCAGGATCTCACCCATGTCAAGGATCTTCTCAACCTGATCCTTCAAAGCCAGTGCTTCTTGGACTGTGTTTATCTTGACCACATCCCCATTCTTCAGTCTGACTGTAGGCCCTTCTATGCTTGTAACCGGTACAACCCCTCCAGCCTTGCCCGGTCTTTCGACCTTAAGCTGTGTTCCTATGGCGATGAAGCCATCGGCAATTATCATCGTCGCTGGGTTTATGCCAACCGTGGCAAATCCAGAGTTTCTCGCCCTTCCGTAGCGAAGCCTAAAACCTCCTTTGCGTGAGGGATGGCTGAAAACCGGTCTTCCGGCTACGATGTCCGATAGATACTTATCTCTCGGCTTTATCTGAGCTTCAAGTTCTTCCGATTCATCCTTGTCTAACTTCTCGGCTATCTCCAGTTCTTCCTCCTCTGATTCAAACTCCTCTTCATTTTCCTTAGATTCTTTACCCTTAGCAATGTAAAGACCGCTCGTGTACTTCTCAACCTCTTCAGCCTTTTGCCCATCGAATTCCCTGTTTATCAACTTGTCAAGCCACTCCCAGCCATCTATGCCCAATTTTTCAACCATCTTCTTAAGCTTCGGAGCCTTCAAAGCGATACCCTCAGCTATAACAAGGCACATTCCACCCCTAACTCTATTCGTTTCAACTCTCGGCAGATTTCTGTAACCGGAAACTTCTACATCTTCAGTCGGTTCTCCATCTATACAAACTGGGCAGTTTGAAACTATCAGCCTTATTTCGGCATCACTCGGTAGATACTGAAGATTCGCCACCCTCTTGTAGAGCGGAATTTCCTCACAGTACCTAAGTACCTCCTCCTCGGTAGGGATGTAACGGTTTAAGCCAACAAGACGTCTTATGTAATCACCGACGAGCACAGATACGACCTGAGCTGTTCCACCGGCGCTTCTTATTGGGCCAGCGTAATAGATCTTGAGGAATTCCGTTCCATCGTGATTCTTATCGATCTTAACTTTAGCAATACCCTCAATAGGCGCGGCAACAACACCTTCGGTAAGAATTGCAACGGCTGTTCTTATAGCCTTATCTATTGCCGTGAGTCTGTCGAAGTTACCGAACCTTCCCTTAACTATTTCCTCGGCTATCTTAAAACAGATCTCCTCTCTGCTTAAACCTTCCTTCTCAAGTTCCATTATCCTTTTGGCCAATCCCTCTATCTTAATCAGCTGTTCAACTCTTTCAGCCATGTTCTTTGCAATCGGAATCTCAACCTCTGTTGAAGGATCCAAGCCTTTAGCTCTAGCTTTTTTAGCAATCTCGTAAGCTTTGTTCAGTTCTTCAAGCAGATGAGCATGATAACTTTTAATTTCATCCAACAAGACCTGACATCTCCTATTAGCATCTTTAGGCTCTTCAAAAAGCTTGGCAAAATCTGTAAGCTTTAGCTGCATCGTATCTATGATTCACATGTGAGAAGTTAAACGTTGTCGGTTTTGAAGAAGATATAATTGGCTAA
>CAYMEG010000119.1:0-3810 GCA_964389535.1 uncultured archaeon
ACGCCGGGGGTGGGATTTGAACCCACGAACCCTTACGGGCAGGGGATCTCGAGTCCCCCGCAGTGGCCAGGCTCTGCAACCCCGGCTCAAACTTTGATTGAACAACTGTGAAGATAAACCTTGCCCTACATCAATGCGTATCTTACCAAAATCAATATGATTAAAATTATAATAATATCCAAAATTATCTTATAAAACCTCCTTAAATTTTCACCGTGAAACGATGGAGGATGCTTCAGATCTATCCACTTCAAGTCCCTATAGGCTTTCACAGTAGGCCTCATCTCTTCGGACAGGTAACCCTTTTCGATCAGCCTCCTTACAACTTCATTCACCATAAATTCCGGGATACTGCAGAACTTCGAGATCCTATCGACTGTTCTCTTTCCCAAGATTATGGCCTCTAGAACATCCCTTTCGATTTCCGATAGCATATCACTCACGCATGAGCATTCGAATGATTACCAAGACTGCCAACAACGCCGCTGAACCAACTACAAGTCCTGCTCCCTTCTTCTCATTTTTAGCAGGTGTTGGAGTTACTTTGACGCCTTCGACGGAAACTTTTGCCTTTGACTTTGCAAAGAAGACCTTCACAAGTTGAGTTCCAACGATCTGGACTTTATAACTTCCTTCATCCAACGGCGTGTAAGTAAACGATATCTCCTTCTCTTCACCCGTCTTAAGCGTGATATCCTCATCGAAGACAATCTGATCGTTTATCTTAACTTTAACATTGGTCTTTCCAGATCCTCCCGTGTTCTTGACTTTGAATGAGATAGTAACGGGTGAACCGACATCCGCTATGAACTTATCAACGTTCAAGTCAGAATATACGAACTTAGGCGGAATCTTCTCCTTTACCGTTACCGTCACTACCTTGTTCACGTTGAAGTCGTAGTAAGTCTTACAAAACTCATCTGAATATCTCAGTCCACTCCAGTTTTCCATCAGATATGCCTTAGCTTCGATAGAACTCGATAAATCTTTCCAATACGCCGTGTTATCTATGACGAGGATACCGCCATTTCTGAAGAAGTAATCAAGCATGTCAAGTCTCGGAACACTACCTCCGACGTAAACCAAAACATCGATATCGTTCAAGTGATAGTAATCTCTGACGCCCAAGTACGCTACAGGTGCCTTTGTCATCTTCTTCACATATTTCAGCAGGGCTGGAAAGATCTTCTCAGCTCTCTCATCGCTACCCCTCAGCAGAGCCACATTTATCGTTCCTCTCTTATTTAGGTAAGCGTAGGCCAGTATGTTCGTCAATACCCTCTCTGCGGATTCTCTGTTCATTACATATCCGCTTCTGTTAAAGACCTTCAATGCCGATTCAACTTCTATATCCTTTATTTCGGAGATTCCAACGCTACCGAGGATGTAGTTGTTCGGTGTATAGATGATGGAGCCTCTATACACCTTTCCGATTAGAATCGGTCTATCGTACAGTAAGGGTTTGACGAATATCGGAGGAACGTTGATGAATTTGAAGTGCCTATCGAACACAACGATCTCTATCGTATGGGTTCCCTTGGGAAGTGGAGGAACCTTGAACGATATCCTTTTCACCTCATACCCCTTTAAATCGACAACCTTTACTTCTTTTAACTCTCCATCAACTTTTAAACCTATCTTAACTTCCCCGTCCTTAGAATCCTTATTTAAAACCGAAACTTCAATTTCGTTCGGGACGTTAACTGGCAAAATTCGTGATTTAAACTGTGAATCGAATATTACGAACTTATCCGGTGGAGTTGTATCAGCGTAAGAATTAACGTAAAACGTTAACTCCTTCTTGACGTAAGGAGCATTCTTCCTATCTATAGTTTTTACCTCTCCACCACCCTCCGCTGAAAATATGTCGTACTTAGTGTAACTTCTCAAAACGGCGGTATAGTTCAAAACGTCGAAAGCGTAAGCATCTATTACGTATCTACCATCAAGCCAATTTTTACCTATCGGTATATCGACAACATCGTAAACCCTGTCAATGTAGCCGAGCTTTCTAACCTCTACTACCTTCTTAAAGACCACATAACCGTTTGGATCCTTAACGAATATCACGAAATCGATGGCAACTGCGCCAGCGTTTCTGTTTAAATTATCGACACCCAAATAGAGTTTGAGTGTTTCACCCTGCTTAAAGACGTTATCCCATCTCGAAACGTATTTACCGTAATCGTGAACGAACGTAACGATCTTTACATCAAAATCGATTGGAGATAGGGCTAGGACGGGATAAATTGCAGTAATAAGAGCTACCACTAGCGGTAATATGAACTTGGCTTTAGCCATCAGTTCCACTATGATGAAAGAAAATATATATTTTATGATTTAGCTAATGATGAGAAAATGCCAGTGATCGCGATATGCTCTGGGAAGGGTGGAGTGGGTAAAACAACGGTAGCTGCCAATTTATCAGTATTGTTATCGAAGTTTGGGAAAACCTTGGTTATAGATTGTGATATCGCACTTCCAAATCTCCATACATTCTTTGGAATTGAGGATCCCTTGGTTTCACTGTTAGATGCCCTCAGAGATATGAAATATTTGGAGGACGCAATATACAGAATTAGAGCAAAGAATGTAGGTAAGCTCGACATAATTCCGTCGTCACCGTCCGTTAAGGCGCTTGAAGAGATCAGCATGGATAGGCTTAAAGATGTAATCGAAAGTCTTAAGCATGATTATGACTTTATAGTATTGGATGTAGCCGCTGGATTGAGTAAGTATGCGATGATACCGATGCTGAGTTCGGATAAGATCTGTATCGTCATAAATCCAGACAAGGCATCAATTTCAGATGCTCATAAGGTTAGGAAGGTCGCAGATATTTCAGACATCGCCGTTAGAGGCATAATAGTCAACAGATATAAGGGTGAAAAGAAGATGGTGGATCATGCAGAAAAAGCTATAGGTGCTGAGACCATAGGTATCATAAGGGAGTCTAAGTTGATAGCGGAATGTTGGAGGGAAGGTGTACCTGTGACGATAAGAAAACCTAACTCAAAGGTATCGAAGGACTTCATGATGCTTGCGAAGAAGATCATCGGAAGTAGGGTTGAGATCAAGCCGTACGGAAAACTTAGGTATCTGCTTGGATGGTGATATCTGTGAAGGATGAAAAGAAGATACTGGATGTTTTACTCAACGATGATGAATCTTTTATCGTAAAGAGGAAGGATGATAGGATTGAAGGTATCGTCAAACAGGTACGAGAAACGATCAGGAAGAGAGCAATCGATGAAGAGAAGGAAGAAAGATCAACAATGCAGAGACTTGAAAGCATCAAACAGAAGATCGAAGGTATAAGCGTTAAGGTTTCAGAGTTGGAGAAAGCCATTTCAGATGAAGTTAAAAGGTTCGCTGAATCTGAAGTGAAATCCAAAGCAGAGCCAGAAAAACCCAAATTTAAAGTGCAGCCATACCTTTCGGATGTTGAGATAAACATAATAAAGGCTATTCTGAAATACGGAGCAAACGTTCGAAGGATTTCAAAAGCAACCGGATACCCAGAAATCGTGATAAGCAAGGCCATTGAGAGACTGATAGAAAAAGGTTATCTCGATGAAAATTTGAATGTATCTGAAAAGGCTGTCTATTTAGCCAGTGTTCCATCTGCGGAGGGTAGAATCGGTGTTAAAATAGTAGATATCGCGATAATCCTAACCGCAATCGTATTAGTTCTATCTACATTATATTATTTCGGTTGTATCCCATAAGTGGCAAAGTTTAAATAGCAAACACTTTTTGCATACGTTGGGTGGTCGCCATGACAAAGGAGTACGTGGTCTATGTAGGCAA
>CAYMEG010000120.1:0-3701 GCA_964389535.1 uncultured archaeon
ATCGATGTATACTTCACGCTCGTCTACAACATCATCTGAAAAGTTTAAAATAATTAGGAATGAGCTTTTGGTATGAGCAAGGTCGTTCTGTCATATTCCGGTGGATTGGACACGACGGTCTGTATTCCGTTGCTTAAGGAAAAGTACGGTTTTGATGAGGTTGTTACTGTTACGGTTGACATTGGACAGCCTGAAGATGAGATAAGAAAGGCTGAAGAGAGAGGAAAGAAGTATGCAGATAAGCACTACACGATAGATGCAAAGAGGGAATATGTCGATCTTCTTTTTAAGCTTATAAAGGCCAATGGCGAGTACGAGGGATACGTGCTCGGAACTGCCTTAGCTAGACCGTTGATAGCTGAGAAGGTAGTCGAAGTTGCTAAGAAGGAGAACGCAGATGCAATAGCTCACGGATGTACTGGAAAGGGAAATGATCAGCTTAGATTTGAAAACGTATTTTACCAGTACGGTTTCAAAGTCATAGCACCGATGAGGGAACTCAATCTTACTAGAGAGTGGGAGATAGAATACGCTAAGCAACATGGAATAGACGTTCCAGCAACTAAGGATAAACCTTACAGCGTTGATGAAAACCTCTGGAGTAGAAGTATAGAGGGAGGAAATTTGGAAGATGCAACGTTCATACCTCCAGAAGACATTTACGAATGGACAACAGATCCAACTAAGGCACCAGATTTGCCTGAAATCATAAAGATCGATTTTGAGAAGGGTATGCCCGTGGCGTTAAACGATGAGAGGATGGATGGACTTGAACTCATCAGAAAGCTCAACGAAATCGGAGGAAAGCATGGCATCGGTAGGACAGACATGATCGAAGACAGGGTTTTGGGTTTGAAATCGAGGGAGTGCTACGAACATCCAGCAGCTACAATACTGATCACAGCGCATAGAGATCTGGAGAAGCTTGTTTTGAGCAGAAGAGAATTAAAGTTTAAGAGATTCGTTGAAGAGGAGTGGGCGGAGTTGGTTTATTATGGATTGACAAACGATCCGTTGTTCGAAGCATTAAACGCCTTTATAGACAAAACTCAGGAGAGGGTAACGGGCTGGGTTAAAGTTAAGCTCTACAAGGGATCGGTCATACCGGTGGCGAGATATTCTGAGTTCTCGCTATATAAGCCAGAGCTGACATCCTTTGATACAACTGCCATAGACCAGAGATATGCGGAAGGATTCTCCAAATTCCACGGCCTGCAGGGGAGAATATACAGGGATATGATACCTAAAATCGATTAAACGAATTATTTCATCTAAAAATTTATATTAAAATCATTAATTTTTAAGCCGCCGCCGGGATTTGAACCCGGGACCTGGTGATTACGAGTCACCCGCTCTACCAGGCTAAGCCACGGCGGCAGTGATAGGTTATATATCTGTTGAGATTAAAAGTTTTTTGATGGTCAAAGCCATCGTTCTATTCAGTGGCGGTGTTGACTCAACGGTTGTAGCGTACATCTGCAAGCTTAGAGGATTGGATTTTATGGCAGTTACATTCAACGCTGATTATATTCCGAAGCTGGAAATCGAATACGCTAAAAGAATTGCAAGGATGTTGGGCTTCAGACATGAGGTTATTAGGATCAACGATCTTCCCTCAGAATTCTTCACCAACACTTCCGAAAGATGCTATCACTGTAAGAGGACAATGCTAAAAAACATCGTTAGTACATACGGAAATTGTCTTATCTTCGATGGTACAAATAGAGATGACCTCAAAGCTTCTAGGCCGGGTTTAAAGGCCAATGAGGAGTTTGGTGTTATCAGTCCTTTGAAGGAGCTAAGTAAAGGAGAGGTTAGAGAGCTTGCAAGATTGCTTGGTTTGCCGAATTGGAATAAACCTTCAAATTCTTGCTTGGCAACGAGGATAATTGGAGAAGATATAACTTTAGATAAACTTAGGATGGTTGAAGATGCCGAAAACTTCATGCTCGATTTAGGTTTTAAAATGGTGAGGGTCAGATACGAACGGGGAAATGCTAGGATCGAGGTTGGTAAGGATGAGATCGATAAGGCTTTCAAACTCAGAGAAACCATAGTTAAAGAGCTGAAGAGGATCGGTTTTAAGAGGGTCATGCTGGATCTTGAAGGTAGAATCGATTAAGATCTTATCTTTCTTTTTAAAAATCGAGCTACCTCCTCCAGATCATCATAGTTCTCAAAGTAAAGCATCTTTACCGCAAAAATTGAAGGTTTCTTAAGCTTAAGCCTGATAACCTTCTTATCGTGATCAACCTCAAGATCCTCAACGTTCGATAGGTAAGTCTTAAATGGCCTGTAGCGGATCGCTTCATCGTCGATGTAGTAGTATCTGAATTTCCCAAGCGTGATTATTGTGTATAGAAATATCATGAGAGAGAAAAACGACAGTGATAGGAGTGTGATCTTCAGGTTACCCGTGATCAGAAATCTGTAGATGGAGTATCCAAAACCGATTATCAGCAAGATCGTACAAAATGTCAGCCACCTTCTCCTTGCGATGGGATTGTTTATAGCTCTATACCTCCAGATCACGATTTGAGTTTTGCGGAGATATTCTTATAGTTTTCCAAATATCTCCAAAAAATATTTATCGGTCTACGGTGTTGCTAATGCCGATGAAGGTTAGAGATATAATGACAAGGAATGTTATATATGCAACGCTTCCAAACAGTAGGAGGTTCGTCCTTGAACTCTTTAAGAAGTATGGAATTTCGGCAGTTCCTGTTTTGAAGGATGATGAGGTCGTTGGTATAGTAACTAGAAAGGACATTCTGAGAAAGATTGAGGAGGATCAGCTAGCTTTGCTTATGACACCAAATCCGGTTACAGTTCAGGCTGACGATCCGATCGAGAAGGTCGTAGAGATATTCATAAAAAATCCTTTTCACAGATTACCGGTTGTGGAGGGGAAGAAACTAGTTGGAATCGTCACCGTTAAGGATCTGATTAAGTTGATAGCTGAGTTGGGAATAGATAAGCCTGTTAAAGATTACGTAACGTATTCAACCGTTTGCGTTTGGGAGGATACACCTCTTAACATAGTTGGGGAGATCATGAGGTTAAGTAACTCTGAAATCTGCCCGGTTTTGGATTCAAATGCACATCTGGTTGGTCTGATCGATGAGAAGATAATGTTGACCGAAACTCTGATAGAGGAGTTCATCGAGCAGACGCAGTACGCATCCTCAAGCGATACTGATGATGCTTGGACTTGGGATGGGATCAGGGACTACACCATCAAGTACTTCGAGATAAGTGTCGTGAAGTTACCCAAAGAACCGGTTAAGAAGTTCATGAAGGATCCCGTCTACGTGTATCCTCAAACCTCAGTTGCGAAATGTGCCAGGGAGATGGTGAGAAACGATATAGATCATATGCCCGTTTTGGATGCTCAGGATAGACTTATAGGGATGGTAAATGACAAAGAAATAATCAAAGCCTTGATAGAGAAGTAATGTCCATTCGATCGCTAACGTTGGTAGTGTTTATTGTTCTTGTAGCGCTTACGATCATCGACACCTCATATACGACATTAATCATAGATGGCGAGAATAAAACTGAGGAATTTCTAGTTAGAAACGGCGATGCGATCGAATTGAGCTTTGTTCATTCGGTTGAGCTTTCAAGATGGATTGAGGTTTACAAAGTTCATCCCAATCATTTAGTTCTGATAAAAGCTAAAACGAAATCATTTGGATGGG
>CAYMEG010000121.1:0-3692 GCA_964389535.1 uncultured archaeon
ATCTTGGGTTCACGCAAGTTTTACCTCATAGAAACCTTCTGGAAAGATGGCTATCGCAAGAAGAAAGCCGATGTAGGTAGTTTTAGGGAAGATCTAAAGTTTTTAAAAGATCTTTTGAAGTAACCTTTATTATTCTTGAGAGTTACCGATTTGATGATGAAAAACGCTCTACACCGAGCTTCATGCGATGAAGAGGGGAGAACCGCTGATTTATAACAGTAAATCGTAGAGCTCTGGAAATCTGTTTTTGATGAACTTCTTGATCTCGTTGTAATTGACATCCCAGAATACACAATCTAAATCGTCATCTATCCTGAGTATAAGGCGATTTTCAGCCTTATCCACCGATATTTTCAAGCCAATCTCTTCTCTAACGATAGGAATAAGCTCCTTATCGATAAGCTCGATAAGCCTCTTCATAAACTTCTCTCTGTCCCTTGTAAGTGATTCGATTTGATTATCAATTGTTTTTATTATATTTGCATATAGGGCTATCATGTTTCTCAACTCATCTGGTTGCATGAAGCATAGTTATTCGATAAGTATTTTAATCGTCCGCCAGAAGAAGGAAGGCATGTTTCCAAGTATATACTCACCTAAGGATGTAGAAAAGGAGATTGCAGAGTTCTGGAACGCTCATCAAATTTATCGGAAGGTGAAGAATAGAGGAGATAAAATATTCTTCTTTGTAGACGGGCCTCCGTACACTACTGGGAGAATACATCTTGGAACGGCTTGGAATAAGGTCATAAAGGATACTATTTTGAGATACAAACGGATGAGAGGATACAGGGTTTTAGATACTCCGGGCTGGGACATGCATGGGTTACCCATAGAGGTTAAGGTTGAGCGGGAGTTGGGCTTCAAAACGAAAAGAGACATCGAAAACTATGGAATCGACAAGTTCGTTGCAAAATGTATGGAATACGCCTTGAAAAACAAGGAGACGATGACAGAGCAGTTCGAATCTTTGGGAGTTTGGATGGATTGGGAAAATCCCTACATGACGATAAAGGCTGAATACATCGATTCTGCATGGTGGACTATCAAGAGAGCTTACGAGCAAGGTCTACTTGAGAAGAAGTTGAGGGTTGTAAATTGGTGCCCTCGATGCGAAACGGCTTTGGCCGATGCTGAAGTTGAGTATAGGGATAGGGAGGACCCGTCCATCTACGTTAAGTTCCCGGTTAAGGGGCAGGATGACACGTACATAGTGATCTGGACTACAACGCCTTGGACCTTGCCAGCTAATATGGCCGTTGCCGTTCATCCCTCTTTAGAGTATGCTAAGTTTAAGGCATTGAAGGATGGTAAGATCGAGTATCTGATCCTTGCGAAGGAACTCGCCGATAACGTGCTCAAAAAAGGTGGATATGAGCTTTGGGAGGTAGTAGAAACATATTTGGGTGAAGATCTGGTTGGGCTTGAGTACGAGCATCCTTTGGCTGATGAGGTGCCTATTCAGAGGAACTGGAGGCATGCAGTCTACATCGCAGATTTCGTTACAGCTGAGAATACCGGATGCGTTCACATAGCTCCGGGACACGGTTTGGAGGACTACGAGCTTGGCATTCAGGTTGGTTTGGAAGTTTTCAATCCAGTCGATGATAGAGGTGTTTACACCAAAGATGCTGGTAAGTATGCGGGAATGCACGTTTTTGAGGCCAATCGTATAATCATTGAAGATCTGAGACGTAAGGGGCTACTCTTAGCTGAAGAGACGATCGTTCATAGATACGGGCACTGTTGGAGGTGCAAGACTCCTATAATCTATCGAGCTACGGAGCAGTGGTTCTTGGCTGTATCAAAGCTTAAGGATAAGATGCTCGAAGAGATAGACAAAGTTAAGTGGGTTCCCGAGTGGGCTGGAGCTTCGAGATTCAAGGATTGGGTCAGCAGTGCAAAGGATTGGTGTATAAGCAGGCAGAGGTATTGGGGAATTCCGATTCCGGTTTGGATATGCGAGAGATGTGGGAAGTGGAAGGTTGTTGGAAGCATAAAGGAGGTACCTTGGAAGGACGATCTAGATCTTCATAGGCCAAAGATCGATGAAGTCGTTTTCGAATGCGAATGCGGGGGTAAGATGTACAGAGTCAAGGACGTTTTCGACGTGTGGTTTGACAGTGGTGTCGCAAGCTGGGGTACGTTGAAGTTCCCGCATGAGATGAGCGAAGAGGAGTTCAGAAAGATCTGGCCGGCAGATTTCATCACCGAAGGGCATGATCAAACGAGAGGATGGTTCTACTCTCAGCTGGGAGCGAGCGTCATTGCGTTTGGGCGAGCACCATACAAAACCGTACTTATGCACGGATTTACGCTCGATGAACTTGGCAGAAAGATGAGCAAGAGCTTGGGAAACGTTGTTGAGCCGGAAGAGGTTGTTGAAAAGATCGGAGTTGACGGATTTAGGCTTTACGTTCTGTCCTCAGCACTATGGGAAGATCTAAGGTTCAGCTGGGAAGAAGCCAAGAACGTCCACAGGATGCTGAACATCTATTGGAATGCTGTAAGATTTGCGTACACGTATATGAGCCTCGATAAATACAGGGAGATTCCGCTTAACGAAGTCGATCTGAGCATCGAAGATAGGTGGATCCTCTCAAGACTTGAAAACTTCAACAAACTTGCAGTTGAGGCTATGGAGAACTACCACCTCCATAGGGTGGTTAAGGCATTCTTCGACTTCGTCGTTGAGGACTTCAGCAGATGGTACATTCAACTCATAAGGCCTAAGGTCTGGGAGGAGAAAGATTCTCCAGCCAAGATAGCAACGTACACCACGATTTTGAGAGTTGTGGAGAAAACTGCGAAGATCATCGCTCCATTTGCTCCGTTCTTGGCTGAGTGGATATATCAACACTTCATCAAGGAATTTAAAGATGCTAAGGAATCGATATTCTTGGAGGACTATCCACAGCCAGATGAGAGCTTGATAGATGAAGAGCTTGAGAGGGCTATGAACATTGCAAGAGAGATATTCGAAGCAGTTAGCAACGCAAGGCAGAAGGCAAAGAGAAAGCTCAGATGGCCGTTGAGAAAGGTCGTAATTGAAGCGCAAGATGAAGATGTTGAGAAGGCTGTTAAGATGCTTGAGTACATAATCAAATCTCAGTGCAACGTCAAGGAGGTTGAAGTCGTCAAGGAATTCGAAAAAGAAACCGTGATAAAGCCAAACTATAAAGCTTTGGGCCCGAAGCTCAAGGGGAGGGTTAAGGAATTTGCAAAGATCATAGAAGGCCTGAGCAAGGACGAAATTTCCGAGATATTGAGCAAAGGAGAGATAGAGTTTGACGGAATGAAGTTCAGCGTGGATGATGCTCTGATCGTGGAATACAAGATTCCTGAAGGCTACGAATCTGCAGAATTCTCAAAGGGTATGGTTTACGTCTACACAGTGCTCGATGAAGAGCTGAAGAGGGAAGCCTTTGCAAGGGAAGTGGTGAGAAGGATACAGGAGATGAGAAAGGAACTCGATCTGAATGTCGAGGAGTTCATAGAGAGCGTTGTAGACATCGATCGTAAATTGGTGAAGGGTTGGGAGGATTACATAAAGCACGAAACTCGCTCCGTGAAATTGGAATTCAGAAAGCCCACCGATGGATACATCAAAGAGTGGGACATCGAGGGGATGAAGGTCGCAATTGGAATAAAGAGACTTGAGAGCTGATTTTTAATGATAGTGTTTGGTCTTA
>CAYMEG010000122.1:0-3685 GCA_964389535.1 uncultured archaeon
TTATTTAGCTTTATTTTTGAGTAATATTATTTATAATAAATTTTTAAAAGATTTTAATTACAATATTTTATTTATTTTTTAGTTTAAATTATTAAAAAATTTAATTTAAATTTTAGTTAAAATTTTTATTAAATATAAATTTAAATATTATTTTAGTTATAATTCAAAGTTAATTAAAGTACTGCTAAACTTAAAAAGTGAGAGGGTTAATCAATTATAATAATAATTTATTAATAAAATATTATTAAGAAAAATGCTTTTAGTTGCTGGGTTTGATGTATGATCATGATTCCAAAATCTCATCCTCGCTATCATTCTCTAATCCAGAGGGAGAAGTTGGTTGAAGGTGTGAAAAAGGGAATCACTGCCATGCAGGGTTTGATCGCACATGGGAGGGGAGAGATGTTCGATTACGTTTTGGGTGAAAAAACCCACGACTTCGCATGGGAGGCTGAGAGGGTAGCCGTAGCCATGATGCTCCTCGCCAAAAGACCGGTTATATCTGTAAATGGAAATGCAGCCGTACTTATGCCGGAGGAGCTGGTTAAACTGTCGAATATTTTGAACGCTCCACTCGAGGTTAATGTATTTCACTTCAGTATGGAGAGGGTTCGCAGAATTGCAGAATATTTAGAGAGCTTTGGTGCGAAGGTTTTGGCTGGCTGTGATGCGGAGCTTAAGGGACTGGAGCATGGTAGAAGGATAGTCGACAGCAGAGGTATTATGATAGCAGACGTGGTTCTTGTGCCTTTGGAGGATGGAGATAGATGTGAAGTTCTTAAAAGACATGGAAAGAAGGTCATAGCAATCGATCTAAATCCTCTATCGAGAACTGCAAGGATGGCCGATGTTACGATCGTAGATAACATCATCAGAGCTATCCCAAACATGATCGAAATAGCCGAAGAGTTGAGACAATCTAATAGAGCTGAACTGGAAAGGATCGTCCGTAGTTACGACAACAGAAAAATTTTGAAAAGAGCTGTAGAGGCAATTAGGGATCATCTGACCGAGAAGGCTAAAGAATTGCTTGAATTGTAAAATCTGCCCATCATTTTAAAGACCTACGAATTGAGGAGCTTGCATATCGCAAGGTACACCACAGCAGCACTTTCCGCAAACATCCGTAAGCGATGGAATGTCCGAATGGTACCTATCGTTCTCAAGTAAAACCTCATAGCATCTCCGTTTATCTAACCCTCTTTCGTTCAGAGCTCCGAATTTACATCTTCTCACGCATTGCAGACAACTCCTCCCTCTTTTATGCAAACACAGTTCCTCTTTTAGAGGTTCTCCATATCTAAACTCAGCTTGGGTGATCAGACTTCCAATTCTTCCGCAGCAACCCTTCTCGGTTATGATCAGCGTATGAACACCGAAGGTTCCCAAGCCGGCCAGATACGCTATGTGCTTGTGAGACCAGTTACTGATAAGTCTGGTTTCGTCGAAGTCGTGAGTTGGAGGTAGCACTGCAGATCTATAGCCGTATCTCTCGAGCTTTCTTGCTAGATACTCGTTGATCTTAACTATGAGCTCATTTGTCTTAACGTAAGCGTAGGCCCATAGCCTTGAGGAGTAGTATCCCCCGATGTTACTCCTAACTACCTCCTCGGCAAAGGGTATGAAGTACACGATCACAGACCTCGCAGCGCTTAAAACCTCATCCGGCATAAGATGGTTTGGTGAAACTATCCTCCGCACTATCTCAACATCTTCAACGTCGCAAAATCCAACCAAGGGAGATCTCCAGAGAGCGCCTTTAACAAATCCCTCAATCCACCTTCTCACGTTCTCTTCCACAGCTAAAAATTGCCGGAAGGACAAAAAGCTTATCTATTCTCTTGCCGAATTTCAACGGGGGTGGTATTCTGATAATCGAAGAAGTCAGATATAGGATCGTTTTTGATAGCAGGGGTAATGAGACAGTTGAATGTGAAATTTACGCTGGAGATGCAATCGGAAGGGCCATAGCTCCAAGTGGTGCTTCAACTGGAAGTGAAGAGGCAATAGTTGTCGATCCCTACAGATACAAAGAGATCGAGGAGAAAGTTTCAAAAGCTTTGGTTGGTATGGACGTTTTTGATCAGGTCAGCGTAGATGAAAAGCTTAGAGAGATCGATGGAACTGAAAACTTCTCAAACATCGGCGGAAACTTCGCGATTACAGCTAGCCTGGCATGTGCGAAAGCAGCCTCAAACCTCTTGGGAATACCACTCTATGAGTACATTGGCGGGATATTTGCGAAGGAGATCCCCTATCCTTTGGGTAACGTTATCGGTGGAGGGGCACATGCTCCAGGCTCGACAAGCATTCAGGAATTCTTGGTCATTCCGGTTGGAGCCAAAAACTTCTTCGAAGCTCAGAGAACGAATGCGTTGGTTCACAAGACTCTTAAGAAGATTTTCAGGGAAAAAGGAATCTTCGCAGCCAAGGGTGACGAAGGGGCTTGGGCTGCTCAGATCACTGATGAGCAGGCGTTTGAACTTTTAAGCGAGGCTGTAGCTAGGGTTAAAGATGAAACAGGTGTCGATGTAAGGATTGGATTGGATTTTGCCGCAACGGAACTTTGGAACGGAGAGCGTTACGTTTACAAGGACAGAAAGTTAACCACGGAGGAGCAGATATCCTACGTTGCCGAACTCGTCGACAGGTATGGAATCATATACGTTGAGGATCCCTTGCACGAGAACGACTTCGAAGGCTTTGCAGAGCTAACAAAGCAGATCGGTAAGAGGTGCATGGTCTGCGGAGATGACATATTCGTAACGAACATAAAGAGGATTCAGAGGGGAATAGAGATAGGAGCAGCTAATACAGTCCTAATAAAGCCGAATCAGATCGGAACTTTGACAGATACGTTCAGAGCTGTTAAGATTTCCAAGGACAACGGTTATAAAGTCGTTGTGTCTCATAGGAGTGGCGAGAGTGAGGATGAAACCATAGCACATTTGAGTGTCGCTTTCAACGCAACATTAATAAAGACGGGTGTAGTTGGTGGCGAAAGGATAGCCAAGCTCAACGAATTGATTAGGATTGAGGAGGAGATGGTTTCACCAAAAATGGTGCAGGTGATGTGATGGAGGCGAAGGTGAGAGAGGAATACGAATATCTGATACCGCCGGATGAGTACCTAGCTGCCGGAGTTCACATAGGAACCCAGATTAAGACGGGAGACATGAAGAGGTTCATCTACAAGGTTAGGCCAGATGGTCTTTACGTTTTGGACATAAGACAGCTCGATGAGAGGATAAGGATAGCGGGAAAATTTCTAGCGAGGTTCGATCCGCCGAAGATACTGGCCGTTGCAGCAAGACAGTACGGGCAAAAGCCGGTTATGATGTTCGCAAAAGCTGTAGGGGCTGACTACGTAATCGGCAGATTCGTTCCTGGCACTTTAACGAATCCGATGCTAAAGGAGTACAGAGAGCCAGATGTCGTGCTCGTAACAGATCCCGCGATAGACCGCCAGGCTGTGGATGAAGCTACGAAGATAGGAATTCCCGTTGTTGCGCTGTGTGATTCAAACAACTCAGCGTCAAACGTAGATCTCGTTATTCCAACGAACAACAAAGGTAGGAAAGCGTTGGCGTTGGTTTACTGGTTACTTGCGAGAGAAGTACTTAAGAATAGAGGAATAACCGATTTTCCATACAGTGTAGAGGACTTTGAAGCCGAGCTTTAAATC
>CAYMEG010000123.1:0-3647 GCA_964389535.1 uncultured archaeon
GGCAGAAGTAAGATCGGATCGTGACTTGTAACGATTATCAGCTTGGTTTCAGCGAGCTCACCGATTATCGTAGCAAGTTCGACCTTGCCCAAAGGATCCACAGCAGACAGTGGCTCATCTAAAAGCAAAATTTTTGGATCGTAAACCAAGGCTCTCGCCAGCAAAACCCTCTGCCTTTCTCCACCGCTCAACTCGAAAAAGCATCTGTGCCACCTGTCTTCGGGCAAATCAACAAGCCTTAAAACGTTCTGAACATCCTTAACATCTTCCTTTCTGGCGAATATTCTGGGCCATCTTCTCCTATGCAAAAGCAGAGAGTTCAGAACGATCTCCCAAGCTGTAAGCGGATAGTGTCTATCGAATGGCATTAGCTGAGGAACGTAGCCGATTAAATTCCCAACCTTATCTGGCCTAGCCGTTATATCGATACCATCTACGGTTATCCTCCCACTCACAGGCTTTATCAAACCCAGAATGGTTCTGAGTAAAGTCGTCTTTCCAGCACCGTTTGGACCTATTATCTGGATTAAAGATGGCCCTTTGAGCCTTAGTGATAGATTCGAAAGTATAACCTCGTATCCCAACCTGACTGTTAAGTTTTCAACTGTTAAGGTTATACTGTGCACACTCATTAATAACGTTTATAAGTCTCTGTGCACATTTAACTTTTGTTATGCGCTGGATCCTAATCATAGTAGGGATTACGCTGATCGTGTCAAATGCGAACGGCCTGAATATCGTTACAACGTTTTCAAATTTGAAGGATGACGTCAAGCTGATAGCTCCAAACGACACCGTACTTTCCATTACGAAACCCGGTGTCGATCCTCACAGCTATCAGCTAACCCCCAACGATGTGGAAGTGTTGAGAGATGCAGATGTAATAATTTCCACAGCCCATACACCCTTTGAGATGAAGATAAGAGAGCTTGTCAATTCAGGTGAGATAAAGGCGAAGCTAATCGAGATTCCAAGGATTCCGGGAATCAAGATCCTGAGCAACCCAGTAACAGGCCTGCCGAACTACCACATGCCGATATACGATCCAGAAAACTACAAGATATTTCTGAAGTATATCGCTGAAGAACTTTCGAAGTTGAATCCAAATGGCAGATATCTGGAAAGAGCCAATGAGGTATGTAAAGAGATCGATGAACTCGTTAAGAAAACTAAAAAATTCAACTGCATCGCGGTGGCGGATGTTCCAGTTGTTCAGTATGCCGTCAGCTGGTTGAACGTCAGCATAAAGTATCTGCTGCTCAAAGAACCCGATCTACCGGCTCTGCCAGATGATGTAAGAAGAGTTGAAGAGGGGATCGAAAATGGTGAAGTCCAAGTTGTGGTCGTTACAGATTCGAAGGCTTCGAAGATTCTCAAGGATCTGGCAAGGGAATACGGTATCCCAATCCTATACGTTCCGTCTCCGATGACCGAAGGTAGCACGTTTGGCAAGCTCATCAAGATTTCCAATGAGGTAAAGGGGTTAAGGGTTGAGAGAGCTGAATCTCCATCATTCCGTATTGGGCTGGCGATAGTCGGATTTGCTGTTGCACTGGGGTTGAGGAAACTATGATAGTTCTGTTCATAATTGCAGCGATACTTCTAGTAGCTTCGATCCTGAAATATCCTAAGTGGACTTTGGTAGTTCTATCGGCCTCGCTTATCTACGGAACTCTAAGTCCGCTGATTTCTGCAAGAAGGTTGTACTTCCTTTCGGCAGCCTCAGCACACATAGCGTTGCTCGCAGTTGTTTTATCGATTCCACTTGCAAGGATCGCCTTAAACGAATATCCGTGGGCGATAGCCATAGGTTTGGCGTTGCTATACGCCGTAGGATATTCGATCCATAGAGGAATGGATGAGGACGTGGCAACGGCTATATTCGTATCTCTGACTGCTTCGCTAAGCGTTTTAGCTATGTACATAGTCCTTACAAGATATTCAATCGGATACAACCTCTGGGTTATAATTCTCGGAGATCCGTTGCTCGTAAGCTGGAGGGAAGCTTATTACGCCTTCGGAGTTGCGATCTTAACTCTTTTAGCAACACTTCTTAGCTACAGAGAGCAGGTGAGCATAGGAATTGAAAGGGATTGCGCTGTACTTACCGGAATAAACGTCAGAATTTACGACTGGCTTCTGTACACTTTACTCGGCGTTGCGACGATCGCAATGATAAAGATCGTAGGTTTCGTCCTTCAACACGTTTTGATCTTGCTTCCATCGGCAGTTTCGATGTTGCTGGCAAAAGATTCAAAAGGCATGCTTCTGATGAGTATTTTAGTAAGCGTTATATCGGGCTTGTCTGGTTTACAACTTTCAGTGATGGTAAATCAGGCACCCTCTGGAGTTATAGGCCTGCTCATGTTCGGGATGTACATAGCTGCGTTCCTGATGAAGAGGTGTTGCCATGAGTAGGAAGAGGAGGTTCGGAATTTCAATTCCGGAGGATGTTGCGAATGATCTAGACTTTTTAGCAGAAAAACTCAATGTAGATCGATCGAAGATCGTGTGCGAAGCCATAAGGACATATATAAGGGATCATGCTCATTATCTGTCCCCACATGAGTGCTACGGGGTTATAACTCTGATTTCGGACGATAACATCCAACTTCTAAGGGTTGTCGAGGAATTCAAGGATATAATAAAGGAATTTACCCACATACACATAGATGAGAAGTGTATAAACGCGTTGGTTGTTTCTGGCTTATCTACAAAGATCGCTGAACTCCACAAAAAACTGCTGAGTACATTCTACAACGTTAGATACATACCGCTTAGAGAGTGCAGGATCAAAGTTTAAATTTCGATCGAAATCCTTGAAGTTGATGGACTGGTTCATCGAATACCACAACGGCTCGGCGTTGATGATCAAAATTAAAAGGATGGTATTTGAGCATAGAGGTCTCCAGCACATTCAGATTTTCGATACGGTGGATTTCGGTAAGATGCTAGTTCTGGATGGAAAGATACAGCTTACCGAGAGGGATGAAGCCTTCTATCATGAGATGCTAGTTCATCCGGCTATGCTCATGCATGAAGATCCTTCAAAGGTGCTCGTAATCGGCGGAGGAGATGGAGGAGCGGTCAGAGAAGTTCTAAAGCACGAGCCCAATGAGGTCGTTATGGTAGAAATTGATAGGGATGTGATAGAAGCTTGCAGGAAGTTCATAGGCATAGACAGAGGAGCTTTAAGGGATGAAAGGGTTAGCATAGTCAATGAGGACGGTGTGGAGTTTGTCAGAAATGCAAAGGAACACTTCGACGTTATCATAGTTGATGGGACGGACCCAAATCCCGTCAGTCGGCCTCTAGTTTCCCAAGAGTTTTATTCCTGCTGCGGTAAGATTTCAGATTACTTCGTCACTCAGAGCCAGTCTCCGTTTATTCAGCGTGAGTACTTCGAAGCGATCCTAAGGAATGCAGATTTTAAGGAGAAAAGGATTTACATCGGATTCGTGCCGACATATCCGATGGGGCTTTGGAGCTATCTAATGGGATCGAATAATAGGAAGCTTGAATTAGATTTAGAGAAAATTAGAGATAGATTCGAAGAGAGAAAGATTGAAACTACGTATTATACGCCGGAGGTACACATAGCAGCTTTTGCTCTTCCGAAGTGGCTTGAAGATATTGTTACTTGAGAA
>CAYMEG010000124.1:0-3584 GCA_964389535.1 uncultured archaeon
GGCTCGAATACACCCATACCATCTCCTATGTTAGAGCCCGGAGCAACTCCCAAGCCACCAACAAGTCCGGCTGCCATGTCGCTCAAGTAGTCCCCGTTCAGATTTGGAGTAACTATCACATCGTACTCTTCAGTCCTAGTCAGCAGTTGCTGGAACATGTTGTCTGCAATCCTGTCCTTGATGACTATCTTGCCCTCTGGAACCTCCCCGCCGTAGTTGTTCCAAAGTTCATCTTCGGTGATGACAAGATCACCGAATTCTTTGGCCACCTCGTAACCCCACTCCCTAAAGGCACCTTCGGTGTACTTCATGATGTTACCCTTATGCACCAAGGTAACGCTCCTCCTTCCGTTCTCAAGTGCGTACTTAATTGCAAGTCTTACTATCCTCTTCGTGGCGAACTCGCTTATCGGCTTCAACCCTATGCCCGAATCTTTCCTGACCTTTATTCCGAACTCCTTTTCAAGGAACTCTATCACCTTCAGAGCTTCCTTGCTTCCCTTCTGCCACTCGATTCCAGCGTAAACATCCTCGGTAGTCTCTCTGAAGATCACGAGATTGACCTTTTCGGGATTCTTCAGCGGGCTTGGAACTCCTTGAATGTAGTAGACTGGCCTAACGCATGCGTACAGATCCAAAACCTGTCTGATCGTAACGTTCAAACTTCTGTAACCTCCACCGACCGGTGTCGTGAGTGGCCCCTTCAAAGCGACCCTAAATTCCCTTATGGCGTTAAGCGTATCTTCCGGTAGATAATTTCCGTAGAGCTTGTACGCATCCTCACCAGCGTAAACCTTAAACCAGACGATTTCCTTGCCTATCTTCTCAGCAGCAACATCTAAAACCATTAAAGCTGCTGGTACAACGTCTTTACCAATTCCATCGCCCTCTATGTACGGAATAATCGGATTATCGGGAACTATTAGCCTTTCATCTTCGTATCTTATCTTTTCTCCTTCCTCCGGCGGCTTAACCTTCTGATACATGGGTCTTGCTTGTAAAGTGGTTTTAAAATCTTTTTTGCATTATACATAATATTGAAATACGCAAAACAAATTTAGTTTAGATTTATGGTTAATAGAATCGAACCGACCGTTGTGTTGCTCTTAATCTTGCTTATTGAACCGGTTAAAGCCGATGTTATACTTCCAGGGCAGAGTATAAGCGAGTACATGCAAGCCAAGCTTTTGGGAGGTCTCCTTATAATGTCGATACTGCTTGTGATTACGATCTGCATAGAATCGGTCGTTGCTTTTGCATATGCCCTTATAAGAAAACTGAAAGTCGCTCGGACGATACTCTACATCATTTTGGCGAACGTTCTATCGTATCCCGTGTCCTTTCTTCTACCGTTTCCACTAATCGGCAAAGAACTCATGGCAATATCAATCGAAGCTTCAATTTTCCGTTTTATAGCGGAATTGAATTGGATAGATTTGATCTTTCTTAGCGTAATAGCGAATGGAATCAGCGCCGGATTTTTCCTCATACGATTTCTAATTTATGTACTATTGTTAGTATTATCAGTGCAACTACGCATGCAACCTCCCTGACGGCAAAGTTTATCATCGTAAGCTTAACTCCCAGCTTAGTTCCAAAGAACGAGACGTTCATAGCTAGAGTTCTTCTCAAGCACTCCACTATCCCATGAAACATCGATGCGATAAATAGGGATACCAAAACCGAGAAATGATCTACGATCCCCTTTGCAAGCAAAGAACCTGCTACACCAATTCCAGCGATCATACTCGATGTTCCGGCTGCAATGATAATCAATCCAGATGAAGGTAAGCCAAATATATCTAAAACGGGCCTACATGCACTGTTAAGCATGTTTAGAAATCCTAAATCGAGTATGAGCATGACAATGAACACTGAAGGTACAAAAATTGCTAAGGTTCTAAAAAACAGCCTTACTGATCTGATTACGCTTTCTCTGATCGTAGTGTCTTCAAAACGATTGTCATCGATTGTGCATCCATTTCTAATCAGTCTACGTCCTAAGATTATTCCGATCAATATCACCCCTAACCTTGAAAGGGTTTCGAGCAACGTGTATATCAAGCCCAAGATGAAACCTAAGGTTGAAAATGCAACTGGGGCTAAGAACATCAGTACTATACGAATATTCCTCGGAATTAGGGATATCAAAAATATGACAGTAACCTCATCCCTATTTAGAGCATTTTTTCTGTATAGATCGGACAGCACAGAAAGACCAGCTATAGGATGTGCTAGGAATGCAAAAATTACACTACCGCACCTCAAGTTTGCAAAAGATGTCAACCTGTCGATAGGCTCGATAAGTCTCCTAACATGGGGTAGGGAAAAGAAAACGTTCGAAGTTAATAAACCGATAAACATCACCGGAACTACCATTTTGAGTAGTCTTAAAGTTTCAAGGGTTACCTTGATTAGATCCATCTGCACCATCTGATGACAAATAACTATTTATAATAGGCGTTTACTATCTATTGTTCGTAAAACAGAGACGGAGGCGAAAACAATGAAGGCGCCAGCGGATACAACGAAATACCTTATTCATGCTGAGATAGTTGCTGACGGAGTTGTTGAGAAGCCGGATGTCGTCGGAGCGATATTCGGGCAGACTGAAGGTTTGTTGGGTGATGATTTGGATCTGAGAGAGTTGCAGAAGACTGGGAGGATTGGTAGAATAGAGGTTAAAATAGAGAGTAAGAGTGGAAAGAGTTACGGAGAGATAAAGGTTCCATCGAGCTTGGACAAGATAGAGACAGCAATATTGGCTGCAGCGCTCGAAACGATCGAGAGAGTCGGCCCTTGCTCGGCAAGGATAAAGGTTACGAAGATCGAGGACGTTAGGGCAAGTAAGAGGAAAAAGATAATAGAGAGGGCTAAGGAAATTTTGAGAGAGCTATTTGAAGAGCCGGAAATCGAATCGGAAAAAATAGTTGAACTAGTTAGACAGGCTGTGAGGGCTGAGGAGATCATAGAGTACGGAGAGGACAAACTACCAGCAGGGCCGGCTATAGATGAGTCGGATGCGATAATAATAGTAGAAGGCAGGGCTGATGTCCTTAACCTTCTTAGGCATGGAATCAAGAACGTCATTGCCGTTGAGGGTACGAACATTCCAAAGACGATAATCGAACTCTGCAAGAAGAAGACCGTCACCGCTTTCTTGGATGGAGATAGGGGTGGAGATCTAATACTAAAGGAACTTCTGCAGGTGGCTGACATAGATTACATCGCGAGAGCTCCCGAAGGTAAGGGTGTCGAAGATCTAACTCAGAAGGAGATAATCAAAGCTTTGAGGAACAAGATCCCAGTGGAACAGTTACACTTCGTTAAGGCCAAGAAGGAAGAGAAGCCGAAGGAGAAATTAGAGAAGCTTGATCTAATCACGGCTTTAAAGAAGCATAAGGAGGAGGTAGAAGGAAAGCTGATCGCAAGGCTCTTGGACAAGAATCTAGAGGTTATCAGGGAGGTTCCTGTGAGGGATCTGGTTAGAGTTCTTAAGACCGAAAACACGAAGACATCAAGCATAGTCTTCGATGGAGTAATAACCCAGAGACTCATCGATCTAGCTGCCAAGAAGGATATCA
>CAYMEG010000125.1:0-3553 GCA_964389535.1 uncultured archaeon
AGTTCTGGAACGGTATCGAATCTTGTAAGTTCATCTGGTTTTATCCATCTGTATTCGGTGTGTTCCCAATTTAGGATTATCTCCGGCTTATCCTTCAACTCAACCAAAACTGGATATATGAAGAGTATCTTACCGCTAGCTTTCCTTAACTTGTAGACCTTACCCACCTTTATCCTTGCTATGTGACTTCTGTCTATGCCAAGTTCCTCTTCAACTTCCTCTATCGCCTTCTCATGGGCAGGCTTTAATTCATCTAAGTATCCGGCTACAGCGCACCACTTACCCTTTCCCTCTCTAACCTTGTCGCTCCTCTTCAGCAGAAGTATCTCATCCCCATACTTCACAAAGCACGTCACTGCTACGGCAACATCCGAATGAGAATAGTCTATCCTACCATCCTCAAACTTCGGTAACCTCTTCATAAGCTCCATTATCAGTTTAATCTCGTCCATCATATCTCTTAAGCTCAACGACTTCTTAACTCGATCGATCGTTAATCGGGGGAAATTATCGATGTTTTTTTCATTTAGGTTCGATATCCTCCTTCTTAACGACCAGAAACTCGATCTTGGTTTCGGGATGGTATATCAATCTGCTACAGATGGCTATTATGCAATCTTCACCTTTATATTTTATATAAATGTAATATGTTTCTGCTTCGGTATCCTCCTTTATTTCAATCACGTCAAAAAAGCTTTTGATCTTTGATAACAAAGCCTGAAAGACGTCCTCTTCAGAATGAACGACCTCTTGCTTTAAAGTCTGATCGACGAATCTTGCCACGGTTTCATAGATCTCGCCCAATACCTCAAGTGTCATGTTATCTGGATTGTAACGATAACTTAAGTAAGTATCGAACAACGTGCTAAAAGGCTTTAACATACTAATGCAGCTTGTGAACTCACGGGCTTGAGCCATTAATTCAGGCTCAATTGAAATGTTATCACGATCTGAGTTAAATTATAACTTAAACGGATTCAACCCTAAACTTAACAAATCCGATCTCGGTTAGAACGTCTATTTTCCCTTCGAACATCTTATCGACCTCGCTATCGCCGGTGTCAACCTTCAGAGAATTTAACTCCCTAAGTTTGTCGAGGGTCGAAACAACCATCACGTTTTCCTTCTTAACCCTCCTCAGGACTTCTGGACTTATCTGAAGGTTTCCCCTACCGAATATAAATCCTTGCCCTCCTATGGGCGTTACGACGATCTTAACCTTTTCGTAACGATCGAGGATCGAGATAAGATCTCTCTCGCTGGCATCCTTAACGATGATTCTACCGTTCACGATCACATCAACTCCGAGCATGGTTTTCTCGATCCCCATAGCCCTTGCGATGTGATGTATCGTCCCTCCCGGTCCCATTATGTAGGCCGTATCTCCATCCAAGATCCTTAAGAAGTTAATGGCTAAACCGTCCTTGTTCCCCCTATCTGCCCTCTTAACCCCCTGAACGAGGTTTGGAATAACCGGAACCTTCATGTACCCAAACAACCTCACCGATATCTTGTCCTTCTCGATCGAGCACTCATCTGCATCCATAACCTCCCTGAGCTCGAACGTAACGTTCCCCCTTATGAAAGCTTTGACAACCTCTGCACACGCCTTTGGATTCAACGCAAAAACGGCTGAGTACATCTTAACTCCAGATGGAACACCTATGGCGGGAAACCCATCCCTAAGCACATCGCATACATCCCTTGCAGTTCCATCGCCGCCGACGAACACGATGAGATCGACGATCTTCGAAAGATCCTTTGCAGCCCTCTTCGTATCATCGGCAGTTGTAACCTCTCCTATGCTTCCAATCACGTTAGGCTTAAATCCGGCCTTCAAGGCCTCTAACTCTCCCATCTCTCCAGGATACGTGTAGAGTTCGATCAGATCCTTCACGTCCCTCAAATTTAGCAAGAATTCAACAGCCCTTTTTGGTGCAATGGGTTTTGCTCCGAGCTTTAAAGCTCTCTCAACCTTTCCATCTGTTCCCTTAAGCCCAACCCTTCCACCCATCCCAGCGATGGGATTGACTATCAAGCCCAGCTTGATGCCTTCGAATTTAAAGAGCTCTATTCCGTAGTACTTAAAAAATTGAATTATCGTGTCTCTATCCATGGATACATACTCTTCAAATTCTCTATCGATCTCTTGACCTGCTCCTCCGGGTATTCATAAGGTACGAGCTTTCCTTCGAGGTAGTCCTGATAGGCCTTCATGTCGAAGTGTCCGTGCCCGCAAAGCAGGAAGAGTATCGTTTTCTCCTCTCCAGTTTCTCTGCATCTTATTGCCTCATCTATAACGGCCTTTATCGCATGAGCAGGTTCTGGGGCTGGTATGTGGCCTTCTGTCTTTGCAAATATCGATGCAGCCTCAAAGACCTCAACTTGGTTGTACGCTTTAGCCTTAACTATGCCGTGGTTAACCAAGAGGCAGAGCGTTGGAGCCATGCCGTGATACCTAAGCCCGCCGGCGTGTATCGGGGGCGGTACGAAGTCATGGCCGAGGGTGTGCATCTTGAGGAGTGGAGTGAGTCTTGCCGTATCACCATGATCGTACATGTAAACTCCCTTCGTTACGGAGGGACAGGCAGTTGGCTCAACTGCGAGGAAATCCACAATCTTCTCAGCTTTTCCATGAACCTTGTCGTAATAGAAGGGCCAGAAAAGTCCAGAGAAGCTGCTTCCTCCCCCTATGCATCCAACAACCAGATCCGGATAATCGTCGAGCATCTCGAGCTGTCTTTTGGCTTCGAGACCTATCACGGTTTGATGTAATAGCACGTGATTCAGAACACTCCCCAAAGTGTACTTGGTATTTTCATGTGTTAAAGCATCTTCTATCGCCTCGCTTATCGCAATTCCAAGGCTTCCCGGATTTTCTGGATCCTTCTCAAGTATCTTCCTTCCAAACTCTGTGTTTTCGCTCGGACTCGGATAGACCTTTGCACCCCAGAGTTCCATGAGTATCCTTCTGAAAGGCTTCTGCATGTAGCTGACCTTAACCATGTATATCGTCGCCTCCAATCCGAACATCGCACATGCAAATGCCAAGGCGGAACCCCATTGTCCTGCGCCTGTTTCAGTAGTAAGTCTTTCTACACCTTCCTTCATGTTGTAGTAAGCTTGAGCAACGGCCGTGTTTGGTTTGTGACTTCCGGCCGGGCTCACGGATTCGAACTTGTAGTATATCCTCGCAGGAGTCTTGAGGAACTTCTCAAGCCTGACGGCCCTGAAGAGGGGTGTAGGCCTCCAAAGCCTGTAGACTTCCCTCACCTCTTCGGGAATCTTTATCCATCTTTCTTCGCTTACTTCCTGTTTTACCAGCTCTTTGGCAAATATCGCAGTTAGATCCTCGGGCTTTATCGGATTTCCGTCCTTATCGAGTGGTGGTGGTAACCTTTCTGGGAGATCTGGGAGTATGTTGTACCATTCTCTTGGCATCTCATCCTCGCTTAGAAGAACTTTCATACGATCTGGGTTTACGCTTGGTATAAAAGCTTTTTCAGATTTGATGAAAACTAGCCCAATGGTTACGCTTAGTTGTCAACGATGT
>CAYMEG010000126.1:0-3403 GCA_964389535.1 uncultured archaeon
GTTTGTTTGCAATCGGTAACATCACCTTAGGCTTCGTGTACGTAAGGGGACGCATTCGTGTTCCTTCTCCGGCAGCCAAAATAACAGCCCGCATACGACCACCTAAATCAAATTCTGGATCAGATTTACCACTCTAAACAAACCCATTCCATCGCATAGGGATTTTCCAAACTTACTTAAATTTTCTCTAACTTCTCCATCGAGCAAAATCTCAAAGTTCTTCATAAATTCCGATTCGTCGAACTTTGAAAGGACGAATTTGAGGAACGGCATATGACTTCTGATCCATCTCTGAGTGTCGTTCTGGCATATCGCTAAGACGGGTGTTCCGACACACATGGCCTCGAACATCGTCAGGCCAAGCGAAGTTATAACCAGATCCGATCTGAACATCAATTTTGCGATGTTTCTCGGGTTAACTAGGATCTCGGCGTTTTTCTCCTCAGCAACCCTCTCAAGCTCCTTAAGATATACGTATCTGGGCCCGACAACCACCGTCACATCGAAATCTCCCATGATCCTTAGGACTTTGGCAGTGAGGTTTGAAGGATCACTTCCTCCAAAAATGAGCATGATCTTCTCCACTTCGTCTCTGATCATCCTATTCATCTTCCAAAAATCCGAAAATTCCTTTCTCAATATCAGATATCTAAGGCCATGGTAGCAGTTCTTACCTTTACAGCTTACCAAAGCGTTTACGGTTAAATCTGCGAACTCGTTTGCGGTTGTGCTGTCAAACATTATCACCTTTCCGAACCTCTTGGCTTTAGCTGCCAACTCCTCTTCAACATCAAACTTATCGAATATCGTGACATCGGGCTTAACATCTTCGATCAGCTTCGATTGATCCCCGGAGAGAACATCGAAACCTCGATCCCTTACAATTCTGAAAACTACATCATCGTAACCGTTCAGCAAGAACGTGGCATCGAATCCCAGCTCATCCATGAGGCAGAGCATCCTCATGACGTGTCCCAACCCCTCCTTTAGGCCGCCTTGCGTAACGACGGCTATCATATCTCCTTCTGATACTCCCTAAACCCCTGCTCTCTCAAAAGACGTTGGATATCATCGAACGTCTTTTCCACACCTCTCACTATGTCGAACTTGGGTTCGAATCCCAGAGATCTGATCTTGCTGATATCGTAGCCGAAAGTTCTCTCCTTCGGTTCCCTCGCCTCTTTAAAAGTTATCCTGACGTTCAGGCCTCTCTTGATCGCTACCTTTTTAACTATCTCGGCCAACTCCCTAACGCTTGTCGTGTAGCCGCTTCCAGCGTTGAATATCTCACCTCTCGCCTTGGGTGTCAGCACGAGCTTGTAGATTTCTATGACGTCGTCTATGTGTATGAAGTCTCTCCTCTGTTCACCCGTTCCGTGGATGATCAGAGGTTCGCCCCTTAAAGCCCTGAGTATGAAGTTGGTGACGACCGTTCTCCACTTCGGATAAACTCCAACCCCGTATATGTTCGTAAACCTAAGGATGACGGTTCCCAAGCCGTAGGTGTTGTGATAGCTCATGCATAGCGCCTCGCAGCTGGCCTTCATGGCACCGTAGTTGTTGAGTGGCCTTGGAGGCATGTCCTCTTTAGCTAAATCACCATCGATCTTTCCGTAAACTGCCGAACTCGATGGGTAAATGAAGTACTCAACGCCATCGCTTGCTTCGAGTAGATTCAGAGTTCCTTCGACGTTCACCCTTAAAGCCAGATGAGGCCTTTTGGAGCACTGAACTACTCCCGATATGGCTGCTAAATGGTAAACTATCTCGGTATCCTTTAGCAATTCTTTGACGAATTCTCTGTCGCACACATCTCCCCTAATAAGCTTGAGTCTACCGTCACCCTTTATCAGCTCGTAATTTTCCTCCCTACCGACTAAGAAGTTGTCAACGCCGACTATCTCGTAGTCCGCAAACCTCTCATCTTCAAGCAACTTCCTTATGAGGTAACTTCCAACGTAGCCGGCAGATCCGGTTACGACGATCTTCATCTCCCGATCACCTTCTTCGGTATGAACAGATCTTTGAAGGCGTTTATCCTGTACTCGAAGGGCTTAAGCCTCTCCAAAACATCGGGCAACACATCGGCCATATGCCTGTGTTTGGGCCTGCCCAAAACCTTCATGAACTTCGAATTGTCGAACCTGTACTCACTCTCCTCCTTCTCCTTTCTCGGGTTCGGAATGAACTCTATGCCGGGGCTTCTGCCCAACACTTCCTCAGCAGCTCTATTTAATTCTTCGGCCAGATCCTTAATTCTGACGTATTCGACGAGCTGATTGTAAACCTTATACTCCCCATCGTTTCCCTCCTTGACTATGTTAACGAGACTCTGACAGGCATCTTCCAAGCTTATGAACGGCTTGATTTGGTTTCCTGAGCCATATACCGTGAGGGGGTGATTGGCTATTATCATCGCAACCCATCTGTTGAACAACGTGCCGAAGTAGAAGTCTACGTCGAATCTTGTAGCGAGTTTCTCGTCGAGCTTGGTTTCTTCTGTATCTGTTCCATAGACTATGCTCGTCCTAACGTCGGTGCAGGGCATCCCGGTTTGGAGGTTCATCAACCACATGTTAACAGCATCAAATCCTTTGGTTACGTGATAGAAGCTCGTCGCTATGTTTGGAAACGGTAGCAGATCTTTGTTTCCAAATTTGTCGATAACCTCAACGAATCCCTCGGGAATATGTAAATTCGGGGCTCCGTAAATTCCGGTGGTCGTAGTCTCTATGAAATGGGTCTTCGTCAAGCCCTCCTCCCTCAAAGCCCAGAGAAGATTTAGAGTACTGAGAACGTTGTTCTTCTGCGTGTAATATGCTTTATCCAAATTTATCTGTGAGTAGGGGGCGGAGGGTTGGGCTGCGAGGTGCAGAACGACATCCGGCTTGAATACTCTTATAACCGTCCTAACGAAATCTCTATCCGTTAGATCTCCGTAGACGAAGCTTATATTTTTGAATCCCAGCTCACGGGCTCTCTTTATCCTTTCCTCCATTGTGGCGATCGGAATTATGCTATCTGCTCCAACCTCCTCAACCCATCTCCTCCTTCCAAAGTTGTCGATACCGATTATGCGTTCTTTGGGAAACTCCTTCGCAAGTTTAAGCATCAGAGGCCAGCCTATATAACCGTCGGCACCTGTTACCAATATCGTCATATACACCCAACTCCGTTTGTTACTACTAATAGTGGTAACAATTAATATATGAATTTTTCCCCAAACCTTATAATCTTCCTGAGTCTACGTATGATCGGCATGGACATCGAGAGATTGTTTGAGGAGTTGGGGTTGAGTTCGTACCAGGCTAAGGTTTTGACAGCCCTGATACAGTGCGGAGAATCCAAAGCTTCCGATGTAAGTCAGCTCAGCGGGGTTCCAAGAGCCAAGGTCTACTCTGTC
>CAYMEG010000127.1:0-1597 GCA_964389535.1 uncultured archaeon
CTCGAAGCTAAGGGATTTAAGGTTGAGAAGAGGGAGATCATATTCGAATACGACAACCTTTAAATTTTTATCTCCGACACGGTTATATTTAGCTTGAAAGATGTAGTTACATGCTTGAGTACCTGTATCCCATAAGGACGTATCTAATCGTATCCGGAACAATGGAAAAGCCCAACGTCATGACCGCCGACTGGGTCGTGCCACTCTCATTCAGTCCGCCGATGTGCGGTATTGCGATCGGGCATACAAGATACACTAAGAAGCTCATCGATGAATACAAAGAGTTCGTCGTTGCCGTTCCAACCATAGAGCTTCTCAAGGATGTCTGGATTGCCGGAACTGTGAGCGGAGCAAAGGTAAACAAGGCAGAAAAGATGAGTGTTACGTTCGTACCTTCGAAGAAGGTTAAGGTTCCGTCGATAAAGGAGTGTCAGGCGAATTTGGAATGTAAGGTCGTAAATGCAGTTAAAACCGGCGATCACGTTTTTTACGTTGGAGAGATCGTCGATGTAACTTACGGTGATGCTTTTAGGACCGGTTCACCGGACATCGAGAACTACAAATTTATAATGCATGTGGACATCGGAGCGAAGTTCACAACAAATTCATCAGAAATATATAAGCCCTAAAATCAAATATTATATATTTAACTAATCTATGGGAGTTACATCTAGAAGTAAAAGTTCAACTCGCTTAAATTAACTTCACCATCCAAAATCCTGTTAGCAGTTCCGATCATGTGTATCCTATCACCAACTTCGATCTTCAGCAATCCTCCCTTGGTTTGAACTTCTACGATTTCATCGAGTAAGCCCAACCTATGTCCAACTAAAGCTACAGCACAGCTACCGGTTCCACAGCTTAGTGTTTCATCCTCTACTCCTCTCTCATAAGTTCTTACGAGAACCCTGTTTTTCGATAGTACCTTTGCAAAGTTTACGTTTATCCCCTCTGGAAAAACCTCATGATACCTGATGTGGCGAGCCGGTTTTACTATGTCAAAGTTTAAATCGTCGACAAAGATCACGGCGTGAGGTACTCCGATGTTCACAGCGTAAACCTTAAACTTCTGTCCGTTCACTTCAAAATCCTTTCCCCATACAACTTCCCTTGCAGGAACATCCTTTCCAAATTTTGGTATACCCATGTCTACCTTGATCCACCACCGACCATCGAACCAAACTTCAAGCTCAACAACTCCGGCGAGGATTTCAACTCTAACCCTCCCTTCCTCAGCATAGCCCTCCTCGACTATATATCTACAGAAGCATCTTATTCCGTTTCCACACATCTCCACTTCGCTTCCATCGCTGTTGAAGTATCTGAATTTTGCATCTGCGATCAACGATCTCTGAACGAACAGTACGCCATCAGCTCCGATGCCAAACCTTCTATGACATATAGCTCTAACGAAATCGGGTTTGAGTTTTTCTGGGATTATCTCCCTTTTAAATTCGTCTACAAGTATGAAATCGTTACCGTTTCCATGCATCTTTGTTATCCTGATCATCTCCGCCATTATAAACCCAAATCTTTAAAATCTTGTCGCTTTCAAATTTTTTATCTATCTAATTTATATTTATTTTCTGAAAAATTA
>CAYMEG010000127.1:1697-3376 GCA_964389535.1 uncultured archaeon
AAAAATTAATGTTGATAAAGTTTATAAGTGTAACATCACCACTTGAGATTATGGATATATTGGAAAATATTGATGAATTAATTTTAAAACTTGAGAATTTAAGAACTAGATTGATTTACGATTCTCCCTATCCAACCGTCAGTTTCATCTTCTTTCACTATCTTCCCAAATTTCAGTTTAAGAATAAGTTCATTCTCATCTTTTCTGAAACCATTTGCAGAGGATTGGAGAAGGTTCATCGGTCTCTTTTAAAATACTCCACAGATGTAAGCGAAATTCTTAAGGACGTTAAGATCATAAAGATCGGAAAGAACTACGATGTCCCATTTGGAGAACTATACGAGTTTATACCATACGATGAGATCGAGGACGGATTTGTCAGAATCGAGCATACGTTTAAGAAGTTGAAGGGTGACGATCTTTTGATATTCTTCGGAATGCATCTTATTCCAGTAATTTATGGAAGGGAGATCTTAAGAGGTTTGATGGAGCTGTACGATGCGATACCACGTGATATAACCCTTCTCAGTACTTGTCCCGAGCATATTTACGATAAAAACCTTGAGACAATCATAAGGATGTTTTATGATATAGTTTTGAGGATAAAGAAGGAGGATGAACTGTTTAGATTTGGTAGGGACACCTACCTCATCGGAGTAGAACAGAGCTCGATTCCAGAGATAAAGCCGAGATTTGGAAGGTACATAATCGACTCTACCGGCAGATTTATCAGAGTATAGATCGTTACAGCGATCATACTGAGTCTGATGTATACCTTAATTGCCCTTTCGATGTCGTTTAATTCTGGTAACCTTCCAGCTCTCACCTCGTATTGTCCAGGCTTGATCAGAGTGACATTCAAAACTCCAGCCATCGCTGAAATTGAATAGCCCCCGTTCAGCTTAATCTTTCTATATCTCTTTATAACTTTTAAGGCACTGGGTCTTAGCAGAAGGAACAATAGAACAGAAAGCCTCGCCGGAATGAAATTTAGAATGTCATCAAGTCTTGCGCAAAACTTCCCGAAGTATTCGTATCTTCGAGTTCTATAACCTATCATAGCATCGCAGGTGTTGATGGCTCGATAGATCATCGCACCCGGAACTCCAAATAGCGTATAGTAGAACAGAGGTGCAAATACGCCATCTACGAAGTTCTCAGCTATAGATTCGATTACAGCCGAAGAAAGCTGATTATCGTTGAGTTTTGAAGTATCCCTGCTTACGATCTTTTGAACTTCCTCTCTCAAGATCTTTCCATCTTTAATCGTCCTCTTTGCATGATCGATCATGCTTCTGATAGATATCGATGTAAACAGCAGGTAAAATTCAAGCCATTTGACATGTGCAAGCGAAAGGGCAAAGATTACAAGCCCAATTGCCAATAGAGTTCCAACAAAAAAATCGCATCTGCAGTTCTTTCTGACATACCTTCTATCCACAAGCTCAACGATCTTACCGAACCAGACCGTAGGGTGGATAAATCTCGGTGGTTCTCCGAACAGTACATCTAGAACAACCGCTATCAGCAACGTTAAAACCTTCTCCACGTTACAAACTTAGGGGAAGATTTTAAAAACTCTAAAGTAATTAATAGGTTTGGGCCGGGGTTGCCGAGTGGTAAGGCGCGGGCCTGGAGAGCCCGTGTCCCGTAAGGGACGCGTGGGTTCGAATCCCACC
>CAYMEG010000128.1:0-3336 GCA_964389535.1 uncultured archaeon
TTCGTGACGGGCTGCAAGAATCCTAAGGCAGTAACGATACTGGTGAGGGGAGGTACAGAGCACGTAGTTGAGGAGATCGCGAGGGGTATCGAGGATGCTGTAAGGGTCGTAGCTTGTGCAATCGAGGACGGTAAGGTCGTGGCTGGTGCCGGAGCTCCAGAAATTGAAGTAAGCCTAAGGGTAAGAGAGTGGGCACCAACGCTTGGAGGTAGGGAGCAGTTGTCGGCTGAGGCTTTCGCCACAGCGTTGGAGATAATTCCGAAGACACTCGCAGAGAACGCTGGACTGGATCCGATCGATGTACTTGTAGAGCTTAAGGCTGCACACGAGAAGGGCAACAAGTACGCAGGAGTAGACATCGAAACGGGTAAGGTAGTTGACATGAAGGAGAGAGGTGTTCTTGAACCGCTCAGAGTCAAGAAGCACGCAATCGAATCAGCTACGGAAGTAGCCGTGATGATACTGAGAATCGATGACGTCATAGCAGCGAAAGGCTTGGAGAAGGAGAAAGAAAAGGAGAAGGAAGGTGGAGAAGAATTCGGTGGTGGTGAGTTCTAACTTTAAATTTTATTATTTTTGTTAGGATATAACACGTGCTTTTCAACGATCATCGATTGATCGATCAAGTGAGGAAGAATTTGTAGCCCGCCGTGTGGAATCCCCATCATGCTTCTCAGGGGACGCATGGCTGGCGGGCTAATCATATTGGGATGAAGTTACTTAAAAGACTATCGCTCCAACAAACGATATACTTAAGTATGAAACGGTGAATTTCAGACTATGAGACATCCAGCAGTGGCTGGTTCGTTCTACCCTTCAAATCCCGACTCTCTGCTTGCGATGCTTAGAGAGTTCGTCAGCCCGAATCCCGATCCTTCCATAGTTGCATGCGTTGCTCCTCATGCCGGCTACATGTACTCCGGTAGAACGGCTGGAAGGGTGTATTCTCTACTTCCGCAGGTAGAAACCTACGTCATAGTTGGGCCAAATCACACCGGTTACGGTTCTGCCGTCGCAGTCTCCACGGACACTTGGCTAACCCCCCTTGGAAAGGTCGAGGTTGACAGGGAATTCGTCGAAGCTCTGCCGAAGAGGATAATAGATATGGATGAGATAGCACATAGGTACGAACATTCGCTGGAAGTTCAGGTTCCGTTCCTTCAGTTCATAAATCAGGGTAGGAATTTCAAGATCGTGCCTATTTGTCTGGGTTTGCAGGATGAGGAAACTGCAAGGGAGGTTGCCGAGGAGATAATAACCGCAAAGGAAAAAACGGGAAGAGAAATAGTTGTAGTTGCATCATCCGACATGCATCACTATCTGCCAGATGAGGAATGCAGAAGGCTCGATGAGATCGTGATCAAAGCTATACTTTCGATGGACGTTTCAAAATACTACAAGACCATTTACGATTTGCAGGCAAGCGTATGTGGCTATGGTGCAATAGCGGTTGCGATGAACTACGCAAAGCATTATGGCGGTCAAGCTGAGTTGGTTGACTATTCTACAAGTGGAGATGTCGCTGATAAGAGCAGTGTCGTGGGGTACGCTGGCATAGTCTTCAGGGTGTGATTGTATGTTTGAGAAGTATGTAGAATTTGCAAGATCGATCCTAGAGAAGAAGGAAAACGAAGAAATTAGAAAATTGGTGGAAGAGATCGAGGATCTATCCAACAAAGCTAAGAAGATGCTTGAAGATGAAAGTGAGGATGTCGGAGATCTGATCGACATCGGGCCGAAGATTCGAGAAAATTTGAGGAAGATCCTTGAGCTAGTACTTAGCAAGGAAGCATTTGAGCTTGCAAGATGCTTGGCCGTTCTGAACGATGGGATAGCAAAGGATGTTGCAAAAGAAGTCTACTCTCAAATGTTCAAGAGTTATCCGACCTTGATAGACGAGCTAACCTCTATGAACATCCTGACTGAAAGAACGCTCACTCTTAGGTTCAACGAGGTTGCCAAGGAGGTATTCGAAGATCTTGAGGAAAGGGATTTCCATAAACTTGCAATCGAATACTACGAAAAGCTAACGGATAGCTTTGAAAATCGCTCATATTTGGCTTATCACTGCTTGAAAGCCGGAGAAATCGACAGGGCATTTGAACTGTTTATGGATACGGCAAACAAACTCTACGGAAGACATCCATGCATAGGTACACTAATTGAAGTTGGAGAAAAGTTGATCAAGCATATGAAGGACGATGATACAAGATGTAGGATAATAGGAACGCTTGGGAACCTCTACCTTATGAGTAAAAAGTACAATGAGGCTGAAACCAACTACAGAACAGTTTTAAATTACTATTCTAAGAAAATCAAGGAAGATCCTAAGTATGCCAAATTCGTCGCCGGAGTTTTGAACAATTTGGGAAATCTATACTTTGCAAAGGGGGAACTTGAGAAGGCTGAGAGCACGTACATCGAATGCTTGAGAATGAAGATGGATATGAACGACGAGGATGGAGTTGTATCGATTCTGCTTTCGTTGGCGGATCTGTACATGGCAAAAGAAGACTACGACAATGCAGAAAAGTGTTTTCACGACGCCTTGAGAATCGAATTGAGAAAATCTAAGGAGGATAGAAGTAAGATGACAAACGTCGCTTCGATAGTAAACAATTTAGGCTTTCTTTACAGCAGAAAAGGGGATCTAGAAAGGGCAGAGAGATTCTACAAAGAAGCCATAAGGTTGTACAGCGAACTTTCGAAGGACAACCCGGAGATGTTGAGCAATCTCACAACGGTTCTGAGCAACCTGAGTTCACTTTACATGAGCAGTGGGAATATCGATGAGGCTATGAAAGTTCTCGAAGTCATCAAGGAACACTGGGATGCGATACCCCCAGACGTAAAAGCGACGTTTTACCTTAACTTGGCGAAGGGGTTGGAAAATAGAGGTGATGCCAAAGCTGCTGAGTTCTATCTCAAAGCGGGAGCCTTGGGCTTTATGATATTTAGGAACTACGGAATAACTGCAGTTAACTTCATGCACTGCCTCGACAAAGCCGAGCAACTGGGTGATGATAAGTTGAAGGGAGATGCAAAGTTGATCAAATCGGCGATAATGAAGGTTTACTACGGTGTAAAATCTGGGTTACCTGAAGTCTCAAGTTACGGGAAGAGAGGTGAAATCTTAGTAAAGGCTCAGAAAGGTGAAGTTGTTAACATCGAGATAAACGATGAGGTTGATATGGTCGTGTACGTACTTGCAAACGAATTGGCAATGCAAAGGTAAATTATAAAAATAATTCATAATTATTGACCATCATAGCAAGTAGTTTGTTGATACAAAATCGTAAATTTTAAGATTGAAATTATTAAACGTTAAATTATGGG
>CAYMEG010000129.1:0-3299 GCA_964389535.1 uncultured archaeon
TAAAAACGATACGATACGTAAGAATATCAGTTGGATACCAGTAGACAACGGAACGTATAAAATAGAAGCTACAGTCTGCTACGTTATTGATAAAAGACTATAATAAAACAGAAACAAAAACGGGTAGTGATACAACGATGTTGATGAATTATTTAAATTATACACTAACGATGTGTCACCACCACAAAAACGGTATATGTGAACAACCGAGTGGCTTCCAAAGTTTTATCCAGGACGTATTCAATTACATCAGCAAGCTATTAGCTAATCGCTTTGATTAAGATTAAATCTCAACGATAACCACAGCATTCCTTAGTTCAAGCACTTCAACACCTTCTCCGCCAACTACCTTCTCTATCTCAACGTCGAACCAGTCCCTCTTAATTTTAACCTTTTCCCCACCAACATCGACTTCAATGGCTCCATTTTCAACGAACTTAAGCTTATCTTCATTTGATAGCCCGTTGACGGCACTTACAATTGCTTTGACCTTATCCTTAAACATCGGGCCTAGGATGTTGAACTTGGGCTTCAAAGTCTTCACTCTAACTTCTATCGTCGGCATCTCCTCAAGCAACTCAACTTCAGAATTCACAGCTCCGGCTATATCTCTCGTATCCACTGGGATCTGAGTGTAGATCATAACCTTCCTTAACGGAGCATTTAGCGCCATTCCCTTATCGTGCTTCATCCTTCTGATCGCTGAGACTATCTCCTTTATTAATTCTCCTCTCCTCTCAGCTTCCTTAGTTATATCCTCAATTGTACTCCAATTAGCTCTTATAATTTTCTCTGCATTCTCCAAACTTTCAGCTTCTAATTTCATTTCAACGAATCTTGCGTGGAGTTTTTCATCACATTTTGCTAAAGGAATCAATATTTCCGCTACCATCGGATAGCTCTGTAAGTGAACACTTTCCACCTTTTCTCCAATTCCCTCATACAGCCTCTGCCAGCACTCCTCAGCCAAGAACGGTGTAAACGGGGCAAGTAACCTTGTAAGGACATTCATGACCGTATAAAGAACGAACTTAGCGGGTCTCTTCTCTTCTTCGCTTCCGGCGTACAGTCTGTTCTTCACTATCTCCAGGTAGTTGTCCGCATACTCATACCAAGTAAAGCTCCTTATAGCTTTGAGTGCTTCAGCAAACCTGTAGTTCTCCATGTGCTCGTCCACTTCTCTGACGAGCTTCATCAACTTAGACAAAATCCACCGATCCGCATCTCTGAGCAATTTTGCATCTTCTTCGCTAGGCTTCTCCTTCAGATGGAGCAAGGTAAATCTTAAAATGCTCCAGAACTTCTGCTGGAACCTTGATGCTGCTATTATCTCTTTCCAGCTGAAAGCCACGTCATCACCAACAACTCCGCTTGCCGCCCACTGCCTCAGAGCATCGGCTCCATATTTCTTAATGACTTCATCTGGCTCGACCACATTGCCCAAGCTCTTGCTCATCTTTCTGCCATCCTCTCCAAGCACCATCCCGTTTATGACTATCTCATGCCATGGGATCTCATCTACGAGAGCTATAGATCTCAGAATTGTGTAGAATGCCCAAGTTCTTATTATGTCATGCCCCTGCGGCCTTAAGCTCGTCGGATAATCATCCTTTTTCCAGTCGTCTGGCCATCCTGTGATTGCCAGTGGGGTTATCGAGGAATCCATCCAAGTATCGAGAACATCTGTTTCTCCCTCAAATTCCGTACTTCCGCACCTCGGACAGGGCTCCTTCGGCATATCCTTTGTTGGATCAACAGGCAACCACTCCTCCTTGGCAACTATGATCTCTCCGCAGTTCTTGCAGTACCACACTGGAATTGGCGTTGCGAAGATCCTCTGCCTGCTTATAACCCAGTCCCATTCCATTCCCTCAACCCAACTCTCCAAACGGAAGAGCATATGCTCTGGAACCCATTTGATCTTTCTCGCCGCTTCGAGCACCTTTTCCTTGTCAACCTTAACGAACCACTGATCCTCAACGATTATTTCCACTGGCGTCTTGCACCTCCAGCAAACACCGACGTTCTGATCGATCTCCTCCTGCTTTATAAGCCTACCTTCCCTCGCCAAATCTTCCAAGATCTTTTTCCTTGCCTCCAAAGTGGTCAAGCCGGCGTACTTTCCAGCCAATTCGTTTAATCTTCCATCCTTGCCAAGGATTGCTCTAAGTCGTAAGTTATGCTTCTTCCACCACTTAACATCCTGCTTGTCTCCAAACGTACAGATCATCACGATTCCAGTTCCAAACTCTGGATCCACATCCTCATCCGCAATTATCTCAACTTCGTAGTCTGTGGTTGGCACTCTAACCTTCTTACCGATTAGATGCTTATATCTGTCGTCATCGGGATGTACGGCTATAGCCACGCAAGCTGGGATCAACTCTGGCCTCGTTGTAGCAATTATAACAGAATCATCTCCATCACCAAATCTGATGTAGTTTAGCTTAGTCTTACCCTTCTTATACTCGATCTCTGCTAGTGCAATCGTTGTCTGGCATCTCGGACAGAACACAACGGGATGATATCCCCTGTAAATCAAACCCTTGTTGTACATCCTAACAAAGGAGGTCTGAGTCTTTTTGTAATACTCTGGATACATCGTTATGTATTCCTTGCTCCAATCTATGCTGAATCCCAATCTTTTCATCGTCTGCTTCATCCTTTCTATGTTCATCTTTGTGAATTCGATGCAGAGTCTTCTAAACTCCTCCCTCGGCACATCGTTCTTGCTTATGCCGTGAATCTCTTCCACCTTGACTTCAGTTGGTAAGCCATGGCAGTCCCAGCCTTGAGGGAACATGACCTCGTATCCCTTCATCCTCTTGTATCTAGCTATGAAATCGATGTAGCACCAGTTTAACGTGTTTCCGATGTGAAATGAGCCCGTCGGATATGGAGGAGGAGTATCGATTATGTAGTGCGGCTTCCTAGAGTCCCAGTCAAAGTAGTACATCTCATCTTTCCAGAGCTTAAGCCACTTCTCCTCAACCTCTTGAGCCTTATACTCCTTTTCGAGCACGCTATCACCTCACGTAATTTCTAAGAACTCCAATCTTTTCAATCCTAACCTCAACAACATCCCCGCTCTTAAGTTCTCCAACCCCAGCTGGAGTCCCAGTTGCTATCACGTCTCCTCTGTTTAAAGTCATTATCGAGGATATGAACTCGATCAGAGTTGGGACATCGAATATCAGATTCGATGTACTCGACGATTGGACTACAGTTCCATTCAAAATCGTTTCAATTTTTAAATTTGATGCATCCCTAAAGCATGCCACATAAGGCCCGATCGGAGC
>CAYMEG010000130.1:0-3291 GCA_964389535.1 uncultured archaeon
GGTTTCAGATTGGAATGATCGTAGCGATCATAATACTTTCAAACGCCCTATTTCAAAGAATATTTGGCACCTTAGCGGATAAATTCGATAGAGTCAAGCTTGTAGTCTTTGGAGCTATATTATCAACGATAGCTTTCATAGTGCTTCCATTCCTCAGCATAAGTTTTCTTGCAACTCTCTGTTTGGGGCTGATCATCGGTATCGGTGGAGCTATTTCGATGCCCTCAGCTTCGGCGATGGCTACAGAACTTGGGAGGAAATTTGGGCATGGAGCTGTTATGGGTCTATTTAACATGGCTATGGGTGTAGGAATGACTAGTTCTCCAATCTTGGCTGGGATAATCATGGATATTATGGGCCTAACTTGGGCTTTCGTACTGACCGGTCTTGTGAGTGCGATCGGAACAGCTTTATTCTACCATCTCTCAAGAACGTACGAATGATCAGCGAGAGTCTAACACCTAAGGAGATTAAGGAAGAGTTCAGAAAGATTAATCCAAGGTTCATAGAAAGGTATGAGGAGATCGACGATTCTGATGAATTCTACAGATACATGGCCAAACCTTTAAGGACAAGCATAAGAGTTAATACGCTCAAAGCAAGCGTTGAGGATGTTGTTAAAAGTCTGAGCGATAGATTTGAGCTTGAACCAATTCCTTGGTGTAAGGAAGGGTTCTTCATCAACGTTGAAAAGGTTGGAGGTACCATAGAGCACCAATTGGGCTTGATATTCTCCCAAGAAGCATCTGCAATGATTCCTGCTGTTGCTTTAGACGTTAAACCAGGAATGCTTGTCTTAGATATGGCAGCAGCACCGGGAGGAAAAACTACGCAAATAGCTCAGTACATGCAGAATGAGGGCTGTATAATTGCTAATGATGTTAAGGTTGACAGATTAAACATCTTGATTTCAAATCTGCAGAGATGCGGAGTTACGATCGCAAGAGTTACGATGAAGGACGGTAGATTTTTTAAGAGATTCAAGAATACCTTTGACAGGGTTCTGTTAGATGCCCCCTGCAGTAACGTTGGAATGATAAGGAAGAACTTCAAATATCTGAAGATGTGGAGACTTAAAGAGGTTGAATCGTTGTCGAGATTGCAGAAAGAGCTGATTATGGCTGGTTACAGAGCATTAAAGCCCGAAGGTATTTTGATTTACGCCACCTGCACCTTAGATCCACTTGAGAACGAGGAGGTTATAGATCATCTCGTTATGAATATGGATGCAGAGGTCGTTGAAATAGATCTGCCTGTTAAAAGCCAGAGACCGATAACGAAGTTTGAAGATAAAGAGTACTGTAGAGAAGTGCTGAGATGTTTGAGAATACATCCTCAAGACAACGATACCGAAGGATTTTTTATAGCCAAAATTTTGAAGCCAGCTTAGCAAAAATGCTAATATTTGCAAATTAAACTTTCTACCAATGCTAAAAGAGAAAATTGCAGAGTTCCTCGAAAGACAGTTCGGTGTAGATAAATCGGAATTTCTGAAGCTCGATTTGGACTTTGAGGAGAGGGGGAAGCGTAGAGTTTATGCATTCAAGAAATGCCAGGTTGAAGTTCCAGAATATCACTACGGACTGTACTTTGGAACGCTCGAAAAGAACGGGATAAGGTTGTCGATCGAGGGTAGCTTCATCGTTGGAAAGCTTGCAAAGAAGAACGTAATTGAATTGGATGATGAAAAAGCTAGAAGATGGATGAGCGGTGAAGATTTGGAGTTACCCGTTAAGGGTTATGTCATTTTGAAGTGGAAAAACTTCTTCTTGGGCTGTGGGAAGGGAAACGGTAAAGTCATAAAGAACTACGTTCCAAAGGAAAGGAGAATCCAATCTGAATCTGCCTAATTGATCCTAAATTTTGATTATTATATAAAATTTTTATCTGAAATTAACATAAGATATGCCTTGCAATGATCATCTTCATGATCTCCGAAGTACCTTCACCGATATCCAACGCTTTAACATCCCTATAAGCCCTCTCAACGGGCGATCCTCTTATCAATCCGTGTCCACCATAGATCTCAACCGCTATATCGGCTGCCCTCTTCGCGATTCTAGCAGTTAGGAGTTTGCACATGGCACTGAGCTTTGTGACGTCTTCCCTTTCTGCAAGCTCTGCCGTGTGATATATTAGGTGTTTTAAAGCTTCTATCTCAGCCGAAATCTCTGCAAGCATCCACTGAATTCCCTGAAATTCTGCAATGTTCTTTCCGAAAGCCTTTCTTTCCTTGGCATACTTTACAGCAAGCTCAAGGCATCTTTCTGTGATTCCCAAGCCCAAGGCTGAGAAAACAACTCTACTCTTTGAGAGCGTAGCTAAAATAACTTTCAAGCCCTTCCCAATCTCGAACAAAACGTTCTCGGCTGGGACTTCGACATCTCTGAACTTTATCGATGCAATTCCGCTACCTCTCATTCCCATCAGTTCAAGCTTTCTGAATTCTATGTCGTCGCATCTTTCAACGATAAAGGCTGTCGGTTTATCTTCAACCTTTGCAAGGACTACGAATATGTCGGCAAAGGTTGCGTTCGTTATTAGAGTTTTGTTTCCGTTCAGAACGAATGTATCTCCTTTCTTTTCCGCTTTGAGTTTTATCGATGCTACATCACTTCCAGCATGTGGCTCGGTAACCGCAAAGGCTCCAACCCGCTTTGTTAGTTCTTTAAGCCAATCTTCATTTCCAAACATCCTTATGCAGTTTACGGCCATGTGGTGAGCGGCAACTGTTAAAGCAAAACCTGAATTCACCTTTGCAAGTTCCTCAACGATTTCACAGAGTTTTGGGTAGCCTTCGCCCATTCCACCCGATTTTTTCGGAATCGTTACTGCCATAATTTCACGCTCGAACGCAAGCTTTAGTAGTTCAGAATCCATCTCATCTCTTAAATCCATCTCGTAAGCTTTTGCTGAGGCCAACTTGATAACGTCTTCCATGGAATCGATTTAGCTTGAGAATATTTAGCCGTTTGCACGACAACATCTTAACGAAGAACATCGAATATTTTGAAGTTTATAAAAATATATTTATTAAATAATAGTTAATTTCAGAGAACTTGATTGAAGAGATAAAGATGTTAAGGGGAAGGGGGTTTGAGCTAATCAGAAATCGCAATGCTTCAAGATAGGGGGATTAAGGTTTCAAGGGTTACAGTTATGAGGTGGTGCAAAGGGTTGCATAAACCTTTAAACAGGATGAATTCCGTTCGGACTTGAACCTTCTCTGAAGCTTGCTTATGTGATCGGAGTGATGTTCGGGGATGGAAGTGTAAGCTTTAGAAAATCTGG
>CAYMEG010000131.1:0-3267 GCA_964389535.1 uncultured archaeon
CAGCTTTAATACCGATGATACAAGCTCCGATAGTCATAGGATACCTTCACCTACATCCTTGGCTTAGGAGAACTTTTAAGGTTTGCACATAGATCGTGATAACTCAATATTTAAATAAAATTGTCTAAATTATAAACCAAAAAGTTTAAGATTGTTTTAAGTGTAAACATTGTTTGGGGATTGGTTATGATAACGCTGATAAACCCTCACTCCAATACTGAAGTTATTTCAAAAGTCGACTTCAAAACGCCACCCATCGGTTTAGCATATATAGCTTCGATTTTAAGGGAAAACGGCTTCAAGGTTAGGATAATAGACAACGTAGTTGAAAGGCTCAGCTTGGATGAAATAGTTAAAAAGGTTAGAGGTAGTCCGATCGTCGGAATATCCACCACAACACCTACCTTCAACACAGCTTTAAAGTACGCTAAAAAGATTAAGGAAGCTTTGGATAACGTTTTTGTAGTTTTGGGAGGGATTCACGTTTCTTTCATGCCCTACTCCGCTTTAGAGCATGAATACGTTGATGCGGTTTGTATCGGTGAGGGCGAATACACTATGCTTGAACTGGCTGAAAGGATCGAGAGGGGAAAAACTCTTGAGGGTGTTAGGGGTTTAATTTACAAGGAAAACGGCAGAATAATCGATAATGGCAGAAGAGATTTCATCAAGAACCTAGATGAGCTACCATTCCCGGCTTACGATTTGCTACCGCTTGAAAAGTATTCGGTACTAGGTCAAAAGCTCGAGCACTTTCCGATGATGTCCTCGAGGGGTTGTCCGTTCGGATGCAGATACTGTGCATCTTCTCTCTTCATGGGAAGGTGTTTCAGGGCGAGAAGTGCGGAAAACGTTGTAGACGAAATCGAATGGCTTCAGGATAAATTTGGAGCCAAGTATATCGGGTTTGGAGACGACACCTTTACTCTAAACAAGAAGAGGGTCTTAAAGATATGTGAGGAGATTAAGAGAAGGGGTCTCGATGTCGAATGGAGCTGTTCTTCGAGGGTCGATACGATAGACGGTGAAACTATTAAGGAAATGAAAAGGGCCGGATGCAACTGCATATACTACGGAGTTGAATCGGCAAATCAGAAGATATTAAATGAATACTATCGCAAGAGGATCAGTCTTGAACAGGTGAAGGATGCCGTAAAGAAGACGAAGGAACACGGTATTATTACGGTTTGCTCGTTCATTATCGGAGCTCCGATGGAAACAAGGGAAGATATGATGAAAACCCTTAAGTTCTCGATAAAGCTAAATCCGGACTACGCTCAGTATTCCATCCTGACACCCTATCCCGGAACAGATATATACAGGGAGGCTAAGGAGAAGGGGTGGCTTCTTACAGAAAACTTCGACGAATACACGTGCGGTAAACCAGTCCTGAAGAACTTCTATCTAACTCCTAAAGAAATCTCAAGGTTCTTGAGATACTGCTACATGCGTTTCTATCTGAGACCAAAGTTTATTTGGAAGGAAATTAAAAATAAAAATATAAAAGTTGCGTTTGAAATTGTTAAGAGGTTGCTATTTAGGAGGGGTGGTGAGAATGAGTGAGATAGTTTTGACCGCTCCGGCAACGGAGATGAGCAACCATCACGGCAAGGAGTTCTTGGGATTCGGAACTTGCACACCTCCGGGGGTAGTTCCATCTTGGTTCATAAAAATGTTCTTCTATCCTAAGATAAAGTGCAGGAACGGTGAAGTAACTCAGGCACCTTACGGTTTGAGGAAAGTTGAAGCGATTTTAATCGAGAACGGATTTGACGTCGTAACGGTTCATCCTTACGACATCGAAAAGTATCTGGGAAAAGCGAAGGTTGTTGGAATTTCCGTAATGGATCCTCTTGGCTTTGGCCCAGTAAGCGTTACCTTTTCATCGATACTTGGTGGAGATCCTTCAACCCGTATAGAGTTCATCAATCTGATGAAAACCCTCGAACCTTACAGGGATAGGATAAAGATCATTGTCGGCGGGGCGGGAGCTTGGCAGTTTGAATGGGATGAATATTGGAAGGGCAAGGTGGACTGCATAATAATTGGGGAAGGAGAATACGTAGTTGCGGAGGTATTCAGGAATGCTTTGAGAGGTGAGGAATTGCCGAAAGTTGTTAGGGGTAAGCCCGCGAGAGTTGAGGACATTCCGACGATAAAGAGACCGTCCATAAATGGTTTAATCGAGATTTCGAGGGGTTGTGGAAGGGGTTGCAAGTTCTGCAGTGAAACCCTAAAGCTTAAAAGGGATATACCTATACAGAAGGTCGTTGAGGAGGCTAAGGTTTGCGTTAGGGAAACTAGGGGTGTAATTCTGCACGCTGAAGACGTTTTGCTTTACGGATGCAGAGACCCGAAGTTTATACCCAACGAGGAGAAGGTTTTAAAGCTTTTTAAAGCGGTCAGCGAAGTTACGGGCTACATAGGTGTCAGTCACTGCTCCTTAGCTGCAGTAGTTTCCAAACCGTCCATCATAGAGGGCATAAACGAAATCGTGGGTATGGGAGAAAGGATAAACATGTTCGGAGTTCAGACTGGGGTTGAAACCGGAAGCACGAGACTCATGGAGAGGTATATGCACGGTAAGTGCCTGCCTTTTCATCCGAGCGAGTGGTGCGATGTGGTCGAGGAAGCTTTCGCCATAATGCATGAGAACAATTGGATTCCAGCTGCGACGCTGATAATAGGTTTGCCGGATGAGAGGGAGGAGGACGTCGTGAAAACCATAGAACTCGTCGAAAGGCTTAGAGATTACTGTTCTCTCATCGTTCCTCTGATATTCATACCTATGGAAGTCTGTGCTTTGAGAAAGGAGAGATCGTTTACGAAGGAGCATTTAAAAGACGTTCACTACGAGCTTATGGCTGTTTGCATGGATCACGATGTTCATTGGGTGGACAGGCTGTTTAAGGAATACTTTAAAGGATACAAGAACATTCCGATTAAACTCGGCTACTGGGCTTTTTCGAGATGGATAAAGAGGGGTTGGGAGAAGAAGAAGAGAGAGTTTAAGGTTCTCACGAAAAACGTTATCGGAGGTGGTTGATGAATGATAGATAAGGTCGGAATGTTTTTCGGAAAACTCGTAAAAGAAGAGGAGGGGTTGGAGGGTTTAAAGAAGGGGTTCGAGAAGTTCTTCGGTGTTTTGAAGGAGATGGGACACGACTTCGAATTTTCGGCTGAAATAAGCGGTAACAAGCTGATAACGAGGAGTAAGTGTCCCATGCACAGATACTTCAACTTTTGGTGCGATAAATTCTGTTTGAG
>CAYMEG010000132.1:0-3233 GCA_964389535.1 uncultured archaeon
ATCGCCAAGGCTATTCCGATAACTCCAGGTGGAATTGGAACTTATGAGGCGGCTATGACTGGAATCCTTGCAATGGCTGGAGTTAGCAACAGTATAGCCTTTATAGTTTCGCTGATAGATCATACAATCAAGAACCTTATAACAGTAGCTTTAGGTGGGGTTTCATTGGCATCGCTCAACGTTAGGCTGAGCGATATCACCTGCGAGAGGGTTGAGAGTATCCAGTAGTTAAGAATTTAAAAACCCTTTTATAGCAAGATAATGAGAGGTAGTGACGCAACGATGTTGATAAGGTATTTAAATTATCCACAACGTGGTGTCACAACCTAATGAGATAAAAAATCACTGCAAACCTATACAGAACTGCTCGAACTTCTCATGCTCAAGTAGATCGTTGGCCTTCCCCTCAAAAACTACTCTACCACTTATAAGCATGTAAGCTCTATCGCTGATCTCCAAAGCCCTCTTGACGTTCTGCTCCACAAGCAAAATCGTAAGTCCCAATCTGTCTCTGAGTTCTACGATCTTATTGAATATTATCTCGGCAAACTTAGGAGAGAGTTGTGCAGTAGGTTCATCGAGCATAAGAAGTTCAGCCTTTCTAACCAAGGCAGTTGCAATGGCCAAGAACTGTCTCTCTCCACCGCTAAGCGTTCCTGCCTTTCTCTTCATCTGATACCTCAGCTCTGGAAAAATTTCAAGCGCCAAATCGATTCTATCCTTCAGTTCATCATTTTCCAGCGTATAGCCAGCGATCTTTAAATTCTCCTCCACCGTAAGATTTGTGAAGACGTTGTCGGTTTGGGGTAGGTAGGCTATACCCATCTTGGTCTTGTTATGTGGAGGTACCCTTGTGATATCCTCATCCTTAAAGATAACCTTCCCAGAATGAACCGTTGCTAGGCCAAAGATGGCTTTGAGCAATGTAGATTTTCCACTTCCGTTCGGTCCAACCACGCATGTGATCTGTTTCTTCTTAACCTCGGCATCTACATCGAATAGTATGTGAAGCTCCTTATAGCCAGCGTTAAGCTTTTCAGTGCGTAACACCCAAATACACCTCTACAACCTTTGGATTGTTTATTATCTCATCTTCAACTCCTTCAGCGATTACCCTACCGTTGGCCATCGCGTATATGTAGTCAACATATTTAAGTATTATGTCGAGCCTATGTTCGACGATCAGAAACGTTTTTCCCTTACGCTTCAACTCAGTTAACCTGTTCAGGATTTCATGAGCCAAAGCCGGAGCAACTCCCGCTATCGGTTCATCCATTATTATCAACTTTGGATTGGTCATCAGGGCTCTTCCAACTTCTACAAGCTTAAGCTGACCTCCGCTGAGCTTATAAGCTTCTGTGTCCCACAGATGATCGATCTTCAAGAACTCTAGGATTTTGAATGCCCTCTCTACAAGCTCCTCCTCCTGCTCAAGCCACTTCGAGTACTTTAAACTGCTGAGAACTCCTTCACCGATATGTTTCTCCGCTATGAGCAGATTCTCGAGAACTGTAAGCTTTCTGAGGGGTTGAGGAATCTGGAATGATCTAACGATCCCCAGTTCATATATCTCGTGTGGGGGTCTGTTGGTAATATCCTCACCTTCGAAGATCACCCTGCCAGAAGTGGCCTTGTAAAATCCAGAGATAACGTTGATGAGTGTGGTCTTACCGCTTCCATTCGGACCTATTATCAGAGTTATGTTGCGTTTTTTTACTTTGATGTTCACACCATCCAAAGCCTTCAACCCGTCAAAAAATTTGGAAAGGTTACGAGTTTCCAGTATTATCATACCCTTCTCCTTAAGATATATGCGATTCCAGCCAATCCTGCTATCGCTAATACGGCCTCAAATCCTGGCCCTTTCTTTTTAACGGCTGCCGGAGTTTTAACCTTTGGTAACGTCGGCTTGTACATCCACTTGATCGTGTTGTTCTCATAGTACCAAACACCAGCCTCGATCCATTTTCCATCCTTTACAGCATATATTCTGTACTGTGGCACGATTCTATCGTTGAACTCATCGAGTATGATCGATCCACTGACGGGTTCAACGCCGTAAACACCTCCGCTGTAGTTCTCCGCAACTACGCGGATCTTTTCAGCCATGGCATCGGGGTCGTACTGTCCAAGTTCATTTAAAACTTCGACGTATGCCAATGCCAACACCCATGCCGCATCGTACGCGTTGAGGCCATAGGATTTTGGTACATCCCCATATCTTTCGAAGTATGTCTTGTTTAGTTCCTCAAAGGCTTTACCACCTCTCTGTTCAGCAACCGTACTGTAAAGACCGACCTTACTGGCCTTGTCTGGAACTTCCTCAATCACCTTTGAGCTTTTTGCTGTACCGTCACATCCTATCCATCTGACCTTGAACAGAACCGAATCCTCACTGGTCTGTGCGAGCATCGTGGCTACTTCCTCATAACTAAATGTCACAACTGCAATTTCTTCTGGTTTGTACTCCTTCATCAGTTCATTGACCGCACTTTCTAAGGATGCTATGTACGGTGAGAAGTCCGCCGGTGCCGGATCAGGGTACTCTATCGACTCCTTGTAGACTTCGATACCGACCTTTTCAAACTCCTTTCTACCGAACTCCTCCAATCCCTTACCCCACGCATTTCCGATGTATGTTATAACCACAGCCTTGATACCCAAATCACTTGCGAGTTTGGCGATGGCCCTCGTCTGAAAGGCATCCGTTGCAACGAATCTGAACACGTATTTTTTCTGTTCCGGTTTTTCTACACCTATATATTTTGGCGGAGCCGTTGAAGACGGGGAGATTACTACTATCTTGTTTGATGTGACGAAGCTTATTATGTTTTTAACCTCTCCGCTACCCATTGGACCTACCATCAGTTTGATCCCTTTACCGTATAAAGTTTGAACCTTCTGCAGACAGATATTTGGATCTACCCTCGTATCTTCATAGTAGAATTTAACCTTATATGGCAAATTCTTCTCTTCAAAGTATTCGTTCATCTTTTCTTTAGCTATCTCGAGGTTGTTCCTTATATCTTTTCCATACGTCGCTAAGGGACCCGAAAGATCTACAAGTACACCGATAGATATTTCCTGCTCCTCCGCTGAGGCGATTGCGGCCGGTATTATCAAGATTGCTATTAGTATGACGGGAGGCTTCCAACCCATATCTTTCCACTAGCCCTTCGAATTTAAAATGTTTTTGATAATTTACAATAGTTCACAAAGTAGGCCAAACCGCC
>CAYMEG010000133.1:0-3204 GCA_964389535.1 uncultured archaeon
CTCCCACCTTTCGATGCTATGTACCTCCTGACGTTATCGTGCAAGAACAGGTTGATGTCTGAAAGACTCTCAACAACCCTTACCCTCACCTCAACTTCGCTCTCACCTTCAGCAACAGCCTTTTCGATTCTGCTCGCCGCCAGATAGGCAAAAGAATCGATATACCTTATTCCGGTAACAACGCCCCTCTCAAAATACTCCATCCATCTATCGTTCCTCGGAATTCCGTAGATGCTGCCGTTGTAAACTACGATTTCGTTCGCATAGGCTGGTCCACATAGCTTCGTTCCCTCCTCCCTCTCAACCACGTAAACCTTAACTTCCCTGCCAAAAACTTCTCCTTTCCAAGCTAGGAACTTGCACGGACTCTTCTCATTCGCATACCTGTCGGCGGTTTCGATTATCGCATTTGCAATTCTCAAGCCGATTGAGCTCGGAATCTCCTTAACCTTAATTGCTCTTGCGATGTCCAAATCGCTCAGCTCGACCTTGCCGTAGAGCCAAGGGTAGACCATCTCTCTAACGTCAGAGTAGCCGTACAGTACCATCGCAAGTCTCTCAACTCCCAATCCCAAGTTTAGCACAGGATATTCGATGTCGTAGTGGCACAACGCCGTTGGGGAATAGATTCCGAACGTTGCGATTTCTATCCAGCCATCGCTGTACTTAGTGTTACTTCCGACGAGCTTGGGATGGAATGCAAAGACTTCGGTTTGGGTTCCGGGGATGTAGTACTTGCTCCTCTTCTCATCCAACTTAAACTTAAACTTTACGAAGCCGAATTGCCTCAGAAGAGCTTCGGCTATGGCCTTTCCCTCATCCACGCTTACATCTTCATCAACAACGACACAGCTCGCTGAGAAGTACGTATAGAGCCTCGTTGCATCTTCACCCTGCTCCCTTCTGAAGCATCTATCTATGCTGAAGAGCTTTATCGGCAGAGGTAATTTATCCACGATTTTGCTTAAAGTTATGAACCATCCGGTCGTCATGTGACTCCTTAGCGTTAGGTTCGTTGGCTCTGGCTTAAGCTCCTTAAACTCTGGAAAAACCTCATCCAAAATTCTCACAGCCATCGCATCGTCTATCCCCAAAGCATCGGCGATTTCATAGCTCAGGTCATCGCCGTCTATCCTTCCCTTCTTGAACGAGTGAAAGACCCTCTGCAAAGCTCTAACCTCATCATCTTTAACCTTTCTACCGATTATTCGCTCTATTATCTCAATTCTATCCTTCGATAGGCCGACATCCGGCCTCGGCAAGGTTGCAAGGTAAAAACACCTATCCAATACAGCTAAAGCCTCCTTTCCAAACTGCCTCTTGACATGAACATCTTCAACGATGAGAGGATTTACGACCTCCCTAAAGCCCAAAGATATGTATGCCTTTCTCAGATCTTGAATGGTTTTGAAGAGGGGATGCTCTTCGCCAACGGAATAACCGTAACGGGGATAAATATAATTTAAATCCCTCTTAGACAAAACTTCAACGCTATTTAGCCAGGCCGATTCAAAATCCTTCTCAACCAACTCCAGATACCTTTTGGGGTCAAATTTCATGCTTCACCTCCTTCTCGATTGCTAAAGCGAAGCTGAGGATCGTGTTCTCCTCGAAGTGCCTTCCTATTATCTGCATTCCAACTGGCAAGCCCTTAACGAAACCTATCGGAATCGATAAGGCGGGAACTCCTGCTAGGTTTATCGGTACGGTGTTCACATCCATCTTGTACATCGTAAGCGGATCCGCCAACTCTCCGATCTTAAACGGCAAGGCTGGCATCGTTGGAGCGATTAGAACATCGCAATCCTTCAAGGCTCTCTCGAAGTCTTGCTTAACCAAGGTTCTAACCCTCAAAGCCTTTAGGTAGTACTTTCCGTAGTACCCCGCTGACAAAGCGTACGTTCCGAGCATAATTCTTCTCTTAACCTCCTCACCGAATCCCTCAGCCCTAACCTTGGCAAAGTACTTAGTCCAAGTGTCCAATCTGTCCAAAGCGTAGCCGTATCTGACTCCATCGTACCTCGCGAGGTTCGATGAGGCTTCGCTCATCGCGATTATGTAGTAAGCTGGCAACGCATACTTAAAGGATGGCATGGAAACCTCAACGACCTCGAAGTTCGGCTTAACTATCTCGTTAACGACTTCCTCGAACTTGCCCATCACATCATCGTTTCCACCCATCTCCCTGATTATTCCGACTTTGAACCTCCTATCGACGGGCTTAAACTTAAATTCGATTCCTGCATTTGTCGAATCCCTTGGATCCTTTCCAGCTATGATCTCCAAAAGCAAAGCGCAATCTTCGACGCACGAAGCCATGGGGCCAATCTGCTCCAAGGAGTTTGCGTACGGAATCAAACCGTACCTTGAAACCAAACCGTACGTTGGCTTCAATCCGGCTATACCGCAGAAGCTTGAAGGACATCTTATGCTCCCGCCGGTGTCACTTCCCAAAGCCAAAACGGTTTCATCTCCAGCTACAGCTGCTCCACTTCCGCCGCTGCTCCCCCCGGCAACCCTATCCAGATCGTAGGGATTCCTCACGACTCCGAAGTAAGATGTTTCGGTCGTTGTCCCCATCGCAAACTCGTCCATGTTCGTCTTTCCTATGATGATCGCTCCTTCCTGCTTCAGTCTTTCAACCACATGAGCATCGAACGGGGGAATGTAGTTGTGGAGCATCTTTGAGGCACATGTGGTTCTCAATCCCCTCGTGGATATGTTATCCTTAACGGCCACCGGAATTCCCGCCAACCTTCCACTAAGCTTACCCCTGTCGTACTCTTCCGCCAGCTTGAGAGCTTCCTCCTTATTTAGAGTTATATAAGCATTTAGCTTGCTTCTCTCAATTCTGTCGAAGAGTTCCGAAATCAGATCGTAGCAACTTTCGGATTCGAGCCTCTCTCTCCACTCCGCAACCGTTATCATCCTCAGCCCTCCATGATCTTCGGCCCCTTGAAGTATCCATTCTCAACATGCTTTGCGTTCATTAAAACCTCTTCCCTCGGCAGAGGTTCAGATGGTATATCCTCCCTGAAAACGTTACTCAAGTTGTGAACGTGAAACGTCGGCTCGATATCCTCCGGCACCTCATCGAGAATGCTGAAGTACTCCAGAATCTTCTCGAACTCCTTTCTAAACTTTTCGACCTCCTCCTCCTTAAGCTCGATCTTTGCGAGGTTTGCTATGTGATATACATCCTCC
>CAYMEG010000134.1:0-3202 GCA_964389535.1 uncultured archaeon
TGCTGTTCTTGCGTTGAGACTTGTCCAAACGGTGCCATCTGGGTCGACGTCTGTGAGTAATTTTTCTATTTTTTATTTTTAACTCCAAGTAGAAAGACAATAATCGAATTAGAATTCGATAAATTTATAAATTGTGAGTTGAATTCATACGCTATGGATTCCGTTATTAAGGCGTTAGCCGATAAGATCTCCGGAGATATCGTATTTTCCGATACACCCGGCAAGACTATCAAGAAGTGGAGACAGATCTTTGAGATATCCCAAAAGGAGCTAGCTCAAAAGTTGGGAGTTTCACCATCGGTTATAAGCGATTATGAGAGTGACCGAAGAAAGTCTCCAGGCATAAACTTCATCAGAAGGATAATCGAGGCTATGCTTGAAATCGATAGGGAGAGAGGCTATAAGACTGTGTCCAAGTATAGGGACATTTTAAGCGATTTCAAGCTGGATGTTATCATAGATATGAGAGAGTTCGAGGAGCCGGTCGATGTCGATGAGTTTGCAAGGGTTATAGATGGTACTATGCTTACCAAATTTGACAAGTTCGTCAGCGGATATACGATCGTCAATAGCATAAAGGCGATACTATCTTTGAACGCATACGATTTCTACAGGCTTTACGGCTTCACGACTGAAAGGGCACTGATATTTACAAAGGTCTCAACGGGTAGATCACCGATGGTGGCCGTCAGAGTTGCCAACCTAAAGCCTGCCGTGGTTGTCCTGCACGGCATAAATGCAAAGGATGTCGATGAAATAGCAATTAAACTCGCTGAGATTGAAAGGATACCTCTCATCACAACTCAGATGCTGCTTGATGATATGATTAAGGCTTTAAGAAATATCTGAGGTGGTTGCATGGTTGGAATCGTCTCCTATGGAACGTACATTCCAAAGTTTAGGATAAAGGTTGAGGAGATCGCAAGGATATGGGGGGAAAACGCTGAAACTATAAAAAATGGCTTAGGTATCTTGCAAAAGTCCGTTCCAGATCTTGACGAAGACACAGCAACGATCGCCGTTGAAGCAGCGAGGGAGGCGGTAAGAAGGGCTAAGATAAATCCAAAGGAGATAGGAGCTATATATGTTGGAAGTGAATCTCATCCATACGCTGTGAAGCCTACTGCTACGATAGTTGGCGAAGCTTTGGGCATAGGAAACGAATACTTTGCAGCAGACTTGGAATTCGCTTGCAAAGCCGGAACGGCTGGAATTCAGATATGTATGGGGTTGGTTAAAGCTGGAATGATCAGATATGGAATAGCGATTGGCGCAGATACGAGCCAAAGCAGACCGGGAGATGCTTTGGAGTATTCCGCATCAGCCGGAGGGGTCGCTTTCATAATAGGCAACGATAACGTGATAGCCGAAATTGAAGGGACATATTCATTTACCTCAGATACGCCGGATTTCTGGAGAAGAGAAGGTCAGCCCTATCCAAGCCATGGGGGAAGATTTACAGGCATTCCAGCCTACTTCAGGCACATAACTTCAGCCGCCAAGGGACTTATGGAAAAATTGGGTTTAAAGCCATCAGACTTTGCTTATGCCGTCTTTCATCAACCGAATAGCAAATTCCCGGTTAGAGTTGCAAAGATGCTAGGATTTAGCACCGAACAGATAAAGCAGGGATTAGTAGTCTCACACATCGGAAATACCTATTCTGGATCATCTTTGCTGGGACTATGTGCGATTTTGGATGAGGCAAAGCCGGGAGATCGAATCTTGCTAGTATCATTTGGCTCTGGAGCAGGGAGCGATGCATTCTCATTGATCGTTACTGATGCAATAGAATCGTTCGAGAGATCGCCAAAGGTTTGGGACAAGGTCCTACAAGGCGTGTTCATAGATTACGGACTATACGTCAAGCTTAGGAGAAAGATAAAGTTCGGGTGATAGCATGAGGAGGGTAGCGGTTATCGGTGTGGGATGCTCGAACTTCGGAGAACTTTGGGGTATGAGCTTCAGAGATATAGTACTCTCAGCTGGGATTGAAGCTTTGGAGGATGCTGGGCTAGAGGGTAAGGAGATCGATGCTATATACATTGGAAACATGAGCGGTGGAAGGTACCTTGCCCAAGAGCACATCTCTGCATTGATAGCAGATTACGCTGGATTGGCCGAGTTACACATACCAGCAACGAGGGTTGAAGCTGGAGATGCGAGTGGTGGTCTGGCTTTGAGACAGGCCTACATGGCTGTGGCATCAGGTATGCACGATATAGTGATTGCAGCTGGAGCTGAGAAGGTAACCGACGTGGGAGCTGAGATGGCTATGGACATACTCTCCTCCTCAGCAGATAGGGAGTGGGAGGTTTTCTGTGGAGCAAATCTGCCAGCTCTGTTTGCGATGATCGCAAGAATGCACATGGAGAGGTTTGGAACCACTGAGGAAGATCTGGCAAGGGTGAGCGTTAAGAATCACAAAAATGCCGTTAACAATCCTAAAGCACAATTTAGGAGGGAAATTTCTTTAGAGATTGCACTAAATTCTCCCTACGTGGCTGAACCCCTCAGACTGTTCGACTGCGCTCCGATTTCGGATGGGGCTTCAGTGGTTATTCTGGCAAGTGAGGAAGTTGCGAGGAAGTACACGGATACACCAGTTTATATCACCGCTTGCTGTCAGGCGAGCGATTACATAGCCTTGCATAGTAGGAGAGATGTAACGACGATGGATGCAGTTGTTTATGCATCGAGACTGGCCTACAAGCAGGCTGGGATCGAGCCAAAGGATATAGATGTTGCTGAAGTTCACGATTCCTTCACGATAGCGGAGATAATAGCATACGAGGATTTGGGATTCGTTGAGAAGGGGAGGGGAGCTGAATTGATAAGGGAAGGAATTACAGAGTTGGATGGAGATATCCCAGTAAATCCTTCCGGTGGGCTGAAAGCCTGTGGACATGCGATTGGAGCTACCGGCATAAGACAGGCAGTGGAGATAGTTTTGCAGCTTAGGGGAGATGCAGGGAAGAGGCAGGTTGATGCGGAAAGGGGTTTAGCCTTGAACATCGGTGGAACCGGAGCAACGGCTGTTGTTACGATCTTCGAGAGGTGATATCATGCTTCCGAGATTTTGGAGGAAGATAAAGTATAGGTACAACCTCGTAGGCACTTACTGTGAGAACTGTGGTACCTACTACTATCCTCCCCGCAATCTATGCCCGAAGTGTAGAAGGAAGAGCAAGATCAAAGAGGT
>CAYMEG010000135.1:0-3060 GCA_964389535.1 uncultured archaeon
ATCAAAAGCAGGGGTTATGTGGATGTGATGCTTACGATAAGCTGGGACGGTGGAAGAGATGTGTTTAAAAAGAGGATTAAGGTATGAGTCTGTGCCTATCCCTCGGAAACAGCACGGCCTCTCTTATGTTCTTCAGATCCAGCATCGACATGAGCAACCTCTCAGCTCCAAGACCCCAGCCAGCATGTGGTGGCATCCCGTAGCGGAAAGCCTCTAAGTAAAACTCAAAGCTCTCTGGACTCAATCCGCACTGCTTTATTCTCTCAACGAGTAAATCGTACTTGTGAATTCTCTGAGCTCCGCTCGCCAATTCAAGTGCACCCTTCATCAGATCGAAGCTCTTGCAGATCTCTGGTCTATCTTCGTAGGGCATGGCGTAGAATGGCTTTGATTCTGTTGGCCAGTCAACGATGAAGTAGTGTCTATTTTCCATCTCCTCTCCGATGGCTCTTAAAGCGGAGGTGCTTAGATCCTCTCCCCAGGGAATATCTTCACCCTTCCTTCTCGCGATTTCTAAAGCCTCATCGTAAGTTATTCTTTCAAACGGTACTTCTGGAATCTCGAGCTTTACATTTAACCAATCCAAGAACTTTTGGCAGTTTTCAACAACATCCTCGTAAATCCTTGCAATGAGTCGTTCAAGGATTCTCATAACTCCCTCATGATCGGTGAAACTCATTTCGATGTCGATCGATATGGCTTCATTCAGGTGTCGGGTTGTGTTGTGCTCCTCTGCTCTGAATATCGGACCGATCTCGAATACCCTCTCAAACCCTGCCCCCATCAGAATCTGCTTGTATAGCTGAGGACTCTGGTTTAGAAAGGCTTCCTTCTCGAAGTAGCTTATCGGAAATAGCTCGGTTCCCCCCTCCGTGGCAGTTGACACGATCTTTGGGGTATGAACTTCTATAAAGCCCTCCTCGCTTAAAAACTGCCTAACGCTTTGCATAACTTGGTGTCTTATCCTGAATATTGCTTGAACTCTGGGCTTTCTTAAATCCATGAACCTGTGATCTAAACGTGTGTCCAATTCGGCAGGAACCTTCTCAGTTACCTCTAGCGGTAGTGGAACCGTTGCTTCGTTCAAAACTTCGATCTTCTTTGGAATTATTTCATAGCCACCCGGAGCCTTCGGTTCTTTCTTCACAACACCTAAAACCTTGACTACGCTCTCCCTGTGAACCTTCTTAGCTATCTCAAATGTCTTCGGATCAACCTTCTTCTTCGGTAGTGTAATTTGGATGATCCCTTCTCTATCTCTCAGAAGGAGGAAAACTAACCCTCCTAAATCTCTAATTTCATGAACCCAGCCATAAAGAAGTACTTCTTTGCCAACATCTTCCTCTCCAATCTCGCTTGTCCACTTTCTCATCTTCTCTTCCAAATAACTTTAGATATATTACTCTACCGTTGCCGATAGTTGAATCACAAGTACGGTCAAAGTAACAGATAAATAAAAGCAAAAGAAATAAAAATATGAGGCAATGATGATATTGGTCCCGACTGATCTATGATGAAGACTCCGGTCTGAGCCTTCTTTCCACAGATAATGCATGGAAAGGCAAACCTTCAGCCTTTGCAAGCTTTATAACAGCATCACCGATCCTTCTGAGTGCATCCTCGCTCAATATCTGATACGTTATATGCTTCATGAAAGTTTCAACGCTCAAGCCTGAAAGCACCTTAGCATAGCCAGAGGTTGGCAGTATGTGGTTAGTTCCGCTTGCGTAATCTCCACATGCAACTGGGCTGAGTTCACCAACGAACACACTTCCGGCATGCTTTATCTTATCTAGGTAGTCTTCAGCCTTCTTGAACATCATCGACAGGTGCTCTGGAGCGATCATATTTGCCAACCTTATGGCTTCGTCTATGCCTTTGACGACTGCGATCTTCAGATTGTTCAGGTTTATCTCGGCATAACGTTCTGCAACTATGTTCTTTGTCAATTCATTAACCTTCTCAGCCAAATCCTTGGAAGTCGTGAGAACTATGGCCAAAGCCATCGGATCGTGCTCGAGCTGAGCAACGCAATCCAAAGCTACGAATTCTGGATTTGCAGTCTCATCTGCGATGATCAGTATTTCCGAAGGGCCAGCTGGCATGTCTATTGGCACATCCTTCTGAACTAGGAGCTTTGCTGCGGTAACGTAGACGTTTCCCGGGCCCACGATCTTATCGACCTTTGGAACAGTTTCCGTTCCATAGGCCATTGCAGCTATGGCTTGAGCCCCTCCGACTGCGTATATCTCCTTTATTCCGGCTATGTCGCAAGCTACAAGCGTTAAGGGCTTAATCCTTCCATCCTTGTCTGGAGGCGTGCATGCTACGATTCTCTTAACTCCGGCGATGTTTGCAGGAATTCCTGCCATTAGAGCGGTTGATGGATAGCTTGCCCTTCCTCCGGGGATGTAGATGCCGACGGAATCTATGGGTGTATATTTCTTACCTAAGATGCAGTCGCCGAAGTCGATCTTCATGTCCCTCTCAACAGCCGTTATGGAGTGAAAACGCTCTATGTTTTCCCTCGCAACCTCTAGAGCATCTATGATCTCATCTTCGATGATATCGTAAGCTCTGTCTATCTCCTCTTTCGGCACCTTGAGATATTTGGGCTTAACACTATCAAATTGCTTCGTGAATTCAATCAGAGCTTTATCTCCCTCTTGCTTGACCTTCTCAACAATCGGCTTTACCTTCTCGATGTATTCGTCCCAATCGATCTTTCTTTCAATCTTAAGCAGTTCTTCGGCTGGAACTATCATTAAAATTTGGGCGTTGGATGGTCATATAGACCTTTGCGAAGTAAATTTTAATAAATTTTATAAAATTATGACAAATATATCCGCTGAATTTATAACTTTGAATACCATCTTAGATCGGTGAACGTTGCGATACTTGTTGGCGGGAAGGGCGGTAGGATTGGGAAGGATAAGGGGCTGTTAAAGCTGTGTGGAAAGACGTTTGTGGAAATTCTGCTTGAGAGATTTCACGATTGCAATGTAGTTTTGGTTTGCAGAGATGAGTCTCAAGCCGAAGAATACTCAAGATTTGGGAGAA
>CAYMEG010000136.1:0-3030 GCA_964389535.1 uncultured archaeon
AAACTTTGGAAACGTAATTTGCGAAGAAGTTAGACACGGCACAGCTTCCGCAACCTATGTCAGCAAAGACATCCTCCCTCCTTGGCTTAAGCTTTGCAAAGAGAATTCCGATCACTTCATCCTTTGTGGCTTTCATGGAACTCAACCCTGATGGGAAGACCATCAAGTAAACCTTCAATTCTCCTAAAGTCTTTACAGCTAATAACCACTTTTTTCCCCTTCAATGCTTCGATTAAAGCTAACTCTGGGGTATTCGAACTCGATTCATTTACGATTAGCCTACCGTAAACCCCTCTGAGCCCGAATCTCCTTGCAACGTCATTGGGAACGAAATCTCCCTCGTAGACTATTCTACCCTCAAACATAACCACAAAGTAGTCTCCAACCTCGTTTGCGAAGCTCAAATCGTGAGTAGAGATTATAACAGTTTTTTTCTCTCTTTTCAGCCTCTCAATAATCTCAACGAGTTCTTTAACGCCGAATCCATCTAATCCGGCAGTCGGTTCGTCCATTATAACGATCTTTGGATCCATGGCCAAAACTCCCGCTATTGCCACCCTTCTCTTCTCTCCATCGCTCAGCGTGTTACAGAGTCTATCTTTGAGATGTTCTATACCCATCCACCTCAAAGCTCTATCCACAACTTCATCAACATTCTTTAGTCCTAAATTCATCGGAGCAAATGCTACATCCTGCCAAACCGTAGGAGCTATGATCTGATCGTCGGGATTGTGGAAAATATACCCAACAGTCCTTCTGAGTTCCATCAGGCTTTTCCTGTCATACCTTATCTCCTTTCCGAATATCTTAACAACTCCTTTGAGCGGTTTCAGTAGGCCATTTAGGTGCATGAGTAGGGTTGTTTTTCCAGCACCGTTTGGGCCTAGAACGATCGTAACCTCTCCCTTCTTCGCTTTAAAGTTAACACCGCTAAGTGCAGTTATATCCCCATACTTAAACGTAAGATCGACAGTTTCAACGGCTAACATGAACGAACCACCCCATGATGAGAAGGAAAATGCAAAGCGTCGCAATTGGATATCCGTAGCTCTTTTCAGATTTTACCGGGAAATGTCCGGAATAGCACCTTGAGTTCATAGCAAGCTCAAGTCTCTTACTTCTATCGAGTGTTTTAAGAAATATCGCATATGCAAGCATTGAGGATGTTCTAAGCATGGCTCGCTTACTTATGTTTCCCAATCTCGTTTCAGATGATGTTTCTAACCTTTTAAGCTCATTCAGGAGTATCTGGATGTTTCTGTAAATCAAAAGGGATAACTCCACAAAGATGCTTGGTAGTTTGAGCCTTTTTAGAAATGCTACCATCTCTGGAACTGAAGTTGTCAGGATCAGATAGGCTAGGATTGAGAATGATGCTAACACCTTAAGTAAAACCGCAAGAGCAGTTTTTATTCCTTCTTCAGTAATCGCAAACCATCCGAATTGAATGATCGGCTTTCCTTCCGTGATCATCAGGCCAAATGCAGTCGGAATGAGGAATATTGTAGGAATCTTCATTAACTTGAAGAACTCCCTTCCGGCGGCGTGAATCGATAGAATTGAAAATGTTATGAGAGCTATGATCTGTGTGATGCGGTGAGAGCTAACGGTTATCATTAAAGATAGAAAAACGAAGATAATCTTCAAGTCTCCTCCGATAATTTTCTTTGACTTGATCTGGATAACCTCAAGAGTTTCCATACGATTTTCCCCTGTAATAACCTAGGACGTATCCGATTATAAGTGCCCCAATCGCCGCTTGCAAGCTGAATAAAAGGCTTTCTATTTCACCACTTGGCGGCTCCCAAATCGGATTGAACCATGGCTGATAGTCCGGTATTATCTTTGCAATCTCTTCCACAGCCTTTTCATCTGTTCCCACCCAAGCTTCAGCCATTATTAGGCTTAACGCTGTGAGTAGAGTTAGGAACTTCAAGCTCTCACCTCCGCAATTAGAGAGCTTATGTCCTCCAGCTGGACAAGATACCGCATGAGAAATGCTGCAACCACTCCCTCAACTATGGCTATTGGTATTTGGGTAACCGCAAATATCGCCATGAACTTCAGAGCGGAGGATAAAACTCCCTGAAATCCAACACCCGATGGAAAAGCTAACGCAAGCTGGAGAGACGTTACAACATATGTTACCCAGTCCGCTATCACGGTAGCGAAGAACGTTGCCGGGATTAATCCGAAATTCTTCGTTGCCTTGTAAACGAACCATCCGGCTATTGGGCCTATTATTCCCATCGAAGCTATGTTCGCTCCAAGTGTAGTGATTCCACCGTGTGCAAGTAGCAACGCCTGATACAACAGAACTATGCCTGAAAGAAACGCCGTTATAGCTGGGCCGAACAGAACCACTGCAATTCCAGTTCCGGTTGGATGTGAGCAACTTCCGGTTACCGACGGTATCTTCATAGCGGAGAGAACGAATATAAATGCCCCAGCGACCGCAAGCAAAACCTTGTTGTTCGAATTTTTGTCGATCAACCTCTTAGCCTTCCAAGCTCCATAAGTCACGACTGGTATCGCTACGATGTACCAAAGTATGCACCACTGCGGCGGTAAAAATCCTTCCGCTATGTGCAGGATATCACCTCCAGTTTACTTTACTTATGATCAAGAAAATTTGACTACGATTGGTTTATATATTTTTTTTCATCTACGATCGCTAAAGAATCGTTTCAAGGAAGTTGAGAAGAAGTGAATGTGCGTGTATCCGGCCAGTGTGTTATATACCAGAACTCCATCCAATCCGTCTTTAATTCCCTTGCCATCGGTTTTAAAAGCAAATCTAACATCCTCATCTGGCAAAGCGTAGCTGTAGTGAAATTCGTGTCCTTTAAAGCTTCCGATGATAAATGGGTTATCCCTTATAACATCTCCCTTAACGTACCCCAAAGCTTGAAGCCTTTTCGTGAATACGATGTCTATATCGAGAACTCCAGCCATCTTTAGCCGCTTACCTTCAACCTCTATACCCCTCGAAAGAAACATCATTCCTCCGCATTCCGCATATATAAGCTT
>CAYMEG010000137.1:0-3021 GCA_964389535.1 uncultured archaeon
TTGTGAACTACTGGCTCAGGCGAAAGATTTAAATATGAATTACTACAAATGGTTAAATTGTCTTTCGCAAAACTTAAATAAGATGACCTATGAAACTGCGAAAGATCGGCAGGGTAAGTCACGTGTCGAAATCAGGATTCGTTGTGGCGATAGCCGATCCGAAGAATCTACCTAAGGTAGGTTCGGAGGTTTATACAAGAAAGATGGAGAAGATCGGTTTTGTCTACGATGTAATCGGTCCAACCAAATCTCCCTTCATTCTGATCAAGCCTAAGAAGGATATCCTGAAGAGGATGATTTTGGATGATCTGTTTGTAGTGGGAGGTGAGGCTCATGCCGGAAGTGGAGAAGGTAAAGGAGGTAGAAAAGGAAAAGGAAAGAGAGGTAGAAAAGAAGGAGATAGAAAGGGAAGAGGTTATTGAAGTTTGTCCTGAATGCGGTTCGCCACGTATAATTAGGGATTACAAACGCGGAGAGTTGGTCTGTCAGGATTGTGGTTACGTAATCGAAGATAGATACATCGATGCCGGGCCGGAGTGGAGGGCTTTCGACAGCGAGCAGAAGGAGAAGAGAAGCAGAGTTGGAGCTCCAGTTACGTACAGCGTTGATGCAGACGAGCTAATAATCGTAAGATTGAACGGAGAAATCAAAGTGGTCAAGATTGGTGAACTCGTAGATTCACTAATAGAGAAGAAAGTCGAAGAGGGTAAAGTTAGAAGAGAGGGAATATTGGAGATAGCTGATGTGAGCGATGAGAACTTGGAAGTTATCGCTTTCGATGAGAACTACCGGTTCAAGTTCAAGAGTGTTTCGGAGGTTTCAAGGCATCCCGTGGATGAGATGTTCGAAGTCATCGTTGAGGGTAACAGAGGCGTCAGAGTTACCGGCAGTCACAGCGTCTTCACGATTTTGGATGGCGAGGTTATTCCGATAAGGGTCGATAAGCTCAAAGAAGGTGACTTCCTCGTTCTCGCGAGAAAGTTACCGAACGTTGAGATGACAACTGATTCGATAGATTTAAGCAAAATCGTTAAGGATGCATACATCCACTTCGATTATCCGTTCGCCAATAAGGATTGGAGAAGAAGAAAGAGTGCCCCGCTTAGCTACATCGTAGAAAACAACATCAAAATACCGAGCAACGCAACATTAAAGATTGGAGGTGGTAAGGCAGTTCCAGTAAGCGTCCCTATAGATGAAAGATTCGCTAAGATACTCGGATATTACCTTGCAGAGGGGCACATGGACGACAGAAAGATAGTATTCTCATTTGGAAAGCATGAAAAAGAGTATGTTGATGAGGTGATAGAATACTTCAAAGGGTTGGGCTTAAATCCGAAGATCTATGATAAAGGAAGTGCAGTTCAGATCGAGATAAACAGCAAGCCAATGGTCGAACTCTTCAAGAGCTTGGGTGTTGGACGTAAAGCAAGAGAAAAAAGGGTACCATCGCTTGTTTACTCGTTGCCAAAGAGCTTAAAGGTAGAGTTCCTAAGAGGGTACTTCAACGGAGATGGAAACATCTATGTCAATCCCAATTACAGCACGTTCCAGCTTACGGCTGTATCTTGCAACAGAGAGTTGATAAACGATCTTGCAATTCTGATGCTCCAGCTCGGTGTTGTGGCTCATTACAACGTCGAGAAGATTCCTGGGCATACGATAGAAAGGACCGGACAGTTCTTGGAGGATAGCGTAGCGTACATGCTCAAAGTAACGAACCCAGATGCGATGGCAAGGCTGAGAATGATGGCCAAAGTATTAAGGGAGAAGAAGAAACCACCGATTGAAGAACTCATTCCAGCTCCATCCAAATACGCCAAGGAGTGGAAACATAGAAGAAGAATTAGAATCAGTAGAAACTTTGCACTGAAGATCGCTGAGAAGTATGGAGATGAGAAGCTGAAGAGACTTGCAGAATCTGACTTCATGTTCCTCAGAGTAAAGGCGATAAGGAAGGTTAAGCCTACAAACGGATACGCGTACGATCTAACCGTTCCAAATGCGGAGAACTTTGTTGCCGGAATGGGTTTCGTCCTTCACAACACGATTCACGATAAAGGACTCTCAACCATCATCGACTGGAGCAACAAAGACTTCTACGGTAAGTCAATATCCGTAAGAAATAGAGCTCAGCTGTTCAGGCTTAGGAAGTGGCAGAGAAGGATCAGGATCAGCAACGCTACCGAAAGGAACTTGGCATTCGCTTTAAGCGAACTCGATAGAATGGCCTCAGCATTGGGATTGCCCAAATCTGTCAGAGAGACCGCTGCAGTTATCTACAGAAAGGCAATTGAGAAGAATCTCATCAGAGGTAGGAGCATCGAGGGAGTAGTTGCCGCAGCTCTGTATGCAGCTTGTAGACAGGCGGGTGTGCCGAGAACTTTGGATGAGATTGCACAGTATTCGAGAGTTGACAGAAAGGAGATTGGTAGGACTTACAGGTTCATAGCGAGAGAACTTGGCCTAAAGCTGATGCCGACAAGCCCAGCTGACTACGTGCCGAGATTCTGTGCTGCATTGGGCTTGAGCGGTGAGGTTCAGAAGAAGGCGATCGAAATCATAAAGAAGGCTGAGGAAAGAGAACTTACGAGCGGAAGAGGACCGACTGGCGTTGCAGCAGCAGCGATCTACATAGCTTCAATCCTATGCGGTGAAAGAAGAACTCAGAGGGAAGTGGCTGAGGTTGCCGGTGTTACGGAAGTTACGATCAGAAACAGATACAAGGAGCTTGCGGAGAAGTTGGGCATCGAGATAATCCTCTAAATTTTTATATTTTTGCTCTATTGTTCTGAAGAATTTTTAAATTATTCAAAGTTCAATGCTCGTCGCTTATGTGAACCTGTCCCTCAAGCAGAACCGCAGATTCACCGTAGACATCTCTCAGCACCTCAAGCGTCAGTATCTCCTCAGGCTTTCCGATCACGCAGTAGCTTCGATTTAACAGGATTATCTGGTCTGTGTACGGCAGAAGTAAGATCGGATCGTGACTTGTAACGATTATCAGCTTGGTTTCAGCGA
>CAYMEG010000138.1:0-3019 GCA_964389535.1 uncultured archaeon
TCTTTGTAAGTTTATGCGATGCTCAGCTGTGGTTGTGGCTGGAGTTCTCATGGGATCCCTAGCAGTATTCGTCAGGAACGTCGATGCTAACCCCGTAGTGGTCACGTTCTTTAGATTCGCATTCGGATCTATCTTCCTATTACCGTTTGTGAAGGATTTAAGGGTTACACGACATGGGTTGGTTCTAGCTGTGGCCGTCACAAACCTAGTTACGGTTCTGTGCTACATAGCCTCGATTCAGATGATCGAAGTTGCCACGTCGGCTTTACTCCTTTACATGGCCCCTGTTTACGTTACGCTTTACGTTTGGCTTAAGGGTGAGAAGATCAGCAGAACTTCGTTATCAGCTTTGCCTTTGGCGATCTTTGGACTTTACTTAATGCTCTCACCGTACGGATGCCTATCAGTCGGATTGATCTTCGGACTTCTTTCTGGAATCTTCTACGCCGGGCTGTTCATACTCATGAAGAGAGTTAGGGAGTTCATGTCCTCTACGCACGTGACATTCCTAAGTCTGATTCTCTCTACTGCGATGTTGACTCCAATGGTTTCACTATTCGTTAACGAAATCGTCACTGCACTTACACGGAAGATCGTCTGGATCTTTGGCTTGGGTTTGATCCCAACAGCTTTGGCCTTCACCTTATTCAACTACGGAATTAAGTTCTGTAAGACTGAAAAGGCACCGATATTTGCATTGGTTGAGCCGATCTCAGCCGGATTGTTCGGCTACTTCGTATTTGGGGAGATTTTAACGATCAGGCAGATAATTGGAGCCGGATTGATTCTGTTCGGTGTAGCTCTCGCTTATGCTGAAGGATAATTAGATAGGCAGGCTTAGAGCTTGGCAGGGGCAGACCTTGATACAAACTCCGCAATGGATGCACTTCTCAGTTTCTGCAATCACCTTCCAGTCCTCATCGAACCTGAATACCTCAACGGGGCATATGCTTATGCATAAACCGCAGTGAACGCATCTGTCTTCGTCTTTAACAACAGCCTCCCTTAACTCTATGACCTCGACACCGAACCTTCTGAATATCTCCTCGACCTCCTTAGCCTTGCTATCGTCAACCTCAACCACCATCTCTCCCTCTCTCGCTCCGACATTCGCACGAAGTATGTTTATTAAGGCGTTCGTTTCAAGCGTGGCCGTTGAGATTATCGGCTTCTTAATCGTCCTAGAATCAAATTTCAAAAGCATGAGCATGCTACCACCTCGCCAGGAGTTTGCTGAGATCCTCACTCGTAACCATCCCCAAAACTCTTCTTCTTACATCTACAACGGGCAAGGCCGAGATGTTGTACTGCTCCATCTTCCTTGCAGCCGACTCGATCGGCTCATCTGGCATTGCGGTTATGACCCTTCTCGTCATCACATCCGAAACCTTTCCAAGCTTACCCATCGCAACTGCCTTTGCAACGTCCCAAGATGTCACTATACCAATTAGAACTCCGTTTTTGTCCACAACTGGCAGATGATTCACGTTCTTTTGAATTATTATCCGTGAAGCCTCCTCGATGCTCGTATCTGGTGGAATCGTTACGGCTTCGGTCATGACACTCTTGACCACCTTAACCTCCTTCTCTTTCATAGGCTTCAACTTTCCAGAGGTTGGGATTCTTTCGACTGGCTGAGTTAAGAAGAATTCTCCCCTTTCAATCATCCTCTTCAGCTCCTTCATAACCCTTCTAGCCATGTAGTAACTTGAAAGCGGGGAAACTCTAACCTCCTCACCGTTGATCTCAACCTTCCCGCTCTTAAGTTCGGCATAAGTTACCCTTCTTATGACGGGACGATCCCTCCTTGGCACACCGAAATCTATTATCTCTGTAACTATCTGATCATCCCTTATTGCCGTTGCTTTGGCCATCTCATCATCCAAAATCGGAATAGGAATTCCGATCCCAAGCATCATCGTAACACCATAGCCTGGCATGACTATGGCCTTCATGAACTCAGGCTTCATCTCCTTCAAGTTGCCCTTAACCATTAAAGTGCCAAAGGGAGGAGCATGCTGGGTACCTTCGCCTATTATGTAACCCTTCGCTCCGCATAAGAAGATCCTCGTTCCAATTCCAATGGTTCTATATTCTGGATCGTTGTTCAATGGAGATATCTCACCGCATCCTGCAAATGTAACGTTTCCAAAGTTTGGAAGTAAAGTTCCCATGTAAGTCCTCAGAACTCTGTCTGATGAGTTTGTAGCTGCTTTGTAACGCTGATATGCATTTCGAGGATTGACCATGATTGCCTGATTCAAATCCTCCAAGGCTATCTCCGTCACTATCCTCTTGCGGGGATAACAGTCGGTTCCATAAGCTTCGGCTCTAAGTTCAACCTCCTTTCCCCTGACCAGATCTTCGATGACATGGGCACCACCGTATTCCATCCCTCTACTTTCAGATAGCTGAGTGACACCCAAGTAAGCGTCAACGGCAGCTATGCCGGTATAAGCTTCAACATCGTTAAGCCAAACTCTCTGCATCTTTATGGGTGGATCGGAATGACCGAAGTTCATAAAAACGCCAGAGGAACACATGGCACCAAACGTACCGGTTGTTACAACATCAACCTCCTTAGCAGCTTTTTCAGCGCCCAACTCTTCAACTATCTCTTTCATCTCCTCCGCAGTAACTACACAAACGTTACCTTCCCTAATTTTATGATTAATCTCCTCAATCGTTTTTTTCATAAAGCTTCATCAAAATCTCATGATATAAACATTACTAATTTCCAAATGCCGAAAAATTACTATTTGTAATAATAATTCAGAATAATAATTAAAAAATAGATTAAAAAATTACAGAATTAAAATTATTCAAAATTACGCCTTCTTTTTCTTCTTCAAAACTTCTTCAAGCTTCTTCTCAAGTGGTTCCTCATGAGTATACGGACACTTCAAGTAATGCTCCACAGCTCTAGCTAAAGCATCCTTTGTTGCGCTTTCACCGGTCTTCTTCTTTAATTCCTTCAGAACTTCCTCCGGTAGGACAGTCTGGGCGTGAACGATTTTAG
>CAYMEG010000139.1:0-2933 GCA_964389535.1 uncultured archaeon
TATCAGCATAAGCTTGTTTACAACGACGTTGTCAGATCTGAATAGACCCAACGCAATCTTACGTTTTGAGATCGGATAGAATGGAGCGAATGGCTTATAAGTCAGTAGATCACCCAGTATGTGAAGAAGGATTCCGCCGAAGGCACCGATGAAACCAACCTCAAAACACAAACCCAACATCTCGGCAACCCAGCCAAAAGCCAAGCCAGTAAACAATCCAAAGAACACGCTGTGGGTCCACTTTCTGTGGGATATTCCAAGCCTTAAATCCACATCTGGAAAGGTTGAAAATCCCAAGGATATAACGGCCGTTATCAGGGAGTTGAAATCCCAAGCGTTGAGTATGCTCATGATAACTGACACTACCATCAGCGAAAAGCCGATGTGTCCCTCTCGATGCATGTGATTCGTTCGGCTTGGTATATATTATAGATATCGTCTTGCTTGTGAGCCGCAACCTATTTTTGACTCCAAACGAACTGAAAAGTATGCCAGAGGTAGATGAACTTAAATCTCTTTTGAAGAGGCTTAGCGATGCACACGGCATAAGCGGTTATGAGGATGACATCAGAGAGATGATCAGATCCGAACTTGAGGATCAAGTCGATGAGATTAAGGTGGACAAGCTCGGAAATATCATATGCGTTAAGAACGGAAGCGAGTTCAAGGAAATGGTCGCCGCTCACATGGATGAGATCGGCTTCATGGTTAAGTTCATCGATGACAACGGGTACATCCGATTCACACCCATAGGAGGTTGGTTCAGTCAGATAGCCTTGGGACAGAGGGTAATTCTGCATGGGAGAAAGGGAAGGGTCTATGGGGTGATAGGATGTAAGCCACCACACCTGATGAAGAATGAGGAAAGGAAAAAGGCAGTCGAATTTAAAGATATGTTCATAGATGTCGGAGCCTCAAGCAAAGATGAAGTCTTGGACATGGGAATAGAGGTTGGTACCCCCATAACGATCGATAGGGAGCTGGTTGAAATCGGTAAGAGCAAATTGACTGGCAAAGCTCTGGACAACAGAGCCGGAGTTGCTGTGATGATTCAAGCCATTAAAGAAACGAAGAGCGATGCGACAATCTATGCAGTTGGAACCGTACAAGAGGAGGTGGGCTTAAAGGGTGCAAGGGTTTCAGCGTTTGCGATCGAGCCCGACGTTGCGATTGCAACGGATGTTTGTGTCGCTACGGATTTCCCCGGAGCCGAGTCTGCCCACATGGATATTAAGCTGGGTAAAGGCCCTGCTATAACGATCGTAGATGCTAGCGGGAGGGGTCTGATAGCGTCAAAGAGGGTTTTGGAGTGGCTTAGAGAAACTGCTGAAAAGTACAACATACCCTACCAGCTTGAAGTTGCTGAGGGAGGAACGACGGATGCGACTGCGATTCATCTCACCAAGGCTGGAATCCCCACCGGAGTTATAAGCGTTCCAGCAAGATACATCCACAGCCCGGTTGAGGTGATAGATTTGGAGGATTTAAAGAACTGCGCTCTGCTCGTAGCAAGGGCACTGGAGAGGGCAGAGAAATATTTTAAATAAATAATAATTTTGCCTTCGTTCCAATCTTTGATAAGACTTTTCAACTCCGCTGATAACCTTTACCCATGCTCGAATTGAACGGCGTGCCGATTGATGATACTTACTGTGAGGCCTTTGATGGAATCTACGTCAGATTGATCGTTACAGCAAAACATAGATGGTTGCTCGAAAGGGCAGTCTACGGTGCCACGGCCTTGCCATGTACAGTCTTCGGAGAATCCGAAGCCGGAATTGAGAGATGGCTAAGTCCAAAAGAAACTCCAGATGGCAGGGTTGGAGCTATTATCCAGATATGGGTTCCGAAGACGAAGAAGTTTATAGATGTTCTGATGAGAGAAATCAGCAAGAGAATCAGACAGGGAATATTGGTTGTTCCAACTACAAGGGTTTTCAACGCCTGCGAGAGCGAAAACAAGATCGATGCCGAAATAAACGTTGGAAGGTGTGGAGATGGATACGAGTGGTTTGAAAAGAGATGGGGTAGAGATGTTATCGTAGTTCCGATAATGTTCGGTGAGTTCGTGATCGAGCGTTATTTGGGTTATGCAGAGGGAGTAGCTGGCGGAAACATCTGGTACTTCTGTGAAAGCGAGGAAGCTGCATTGGAAGTCGGAGAAAGGGCTGTTGAAGCTTTGAAGGATGTTGAAGGTGTAATTACTCCCTTCGACATCTGCTCAGCCGGTTCAAAGCCGGAAACTAAGTTTCCAGAAATAGGGCCCACCACAAACCATCCCTACTGTCCATCGCTTAAGGATAAGATTCCGGATTCGAAGGTGCCGGAAGGTGTCAAGGCAATTCCGGAGATAGTTATCAACGGTTTAAGCTTGGAGGCTGTTAAAAAGGCCATGGCGATCTGTATAAAGGTTGGAACCAATGTAGATGGAGTCGTTAGAATCTCAGCCGGCAACTACGGCGGAAAACTGGGTAGGTACAAGATAAATCTCAGAGAACTCGTTGAAGATCTCTCCTAATTTCATATATCTTTAAAATCATTAAAATTTATATTAATAATTGTTTAAAGCGAGAAATTGAAAAGCTTTTAATGATGGCGATAGCAGAAGCTAACATGCTTGAAAGGCTTAAAGCCCAACTTATCAGAAACTACAACCATCCGTTTTACAGAAAAAAGTTTGAAGAGGCTGGATTAAAGCCTGAGGAAATCAAAACGATAGAAGACTTCCAAAAGTTACCGTTCATGACGAGAGACGAGTTAATCCAACAGTTCCTAGAAAACCCACCCTTTGGAGGTTTTATGAGTGAAGATGTAGTCAGAATACACTTCTCTCCATCCCCAAAGGGTTTGATACCTGTTCTACTGACGAAGAATGACGTTGAAGCTATGAATCAAGCCAACGCTGAAGCTTTCAGAAGAGCTGGAGTTAAAAG
>CAYMEG010000140.1:0-2912 GCA_964389535.1 uncultured archaeon
AAGGCCATAACAAGCAAATTTGCCGAGAAATTTTTAGATGGGGTTGAATGTGATGTTGCGATCGTTGGAGGTGGACCTTCAGGGTTGACAGCCTCCTATTACCTCGCCAAAGCCGGTTTTAACGTTTCCCTTTTTGAGAAAAAGCTAAGCTTAGGTGGTGGAATATGGGGCGGGGGAATGATGTTCAACAAGGTCGTAGTTCAGACTCCAGCCTTGGAGATCTTGAACGAGTTCAATATCTCGTACGAACAGTTCGATGAGAATCATTACGTCGTTGATGCTATCGAGATGGCTGGCTCTCTAATCTACCATGCGGTAAAATCTGGAGTTAGAGTGTTCAATCTTACGAGCGTTGAAGATGTGATGATAAGGGATGAAAGGTTAACTGGCCTAGTTATAAATTGGTCGGCCGTGGAGATAAGCGGACTGCATGTGGATCCTATGACCATCTCAGCCAAAGCAGTGGTTGATGCAACTGGACATGATGCGATAGTTTGCAGACTCGTTGCAAAGAAGACCGGTAAGCTTGAACTCAAGGGTGAAAGGTATATGCATGCAGAGGTCGGAGAGAGGGGTGTAGTTGAAAAAACATCTGAAGTATTTCCCGGCCTATTCGTTACCGGAATGGCCGTTGCGGCTGTCTATGGCTTACCGAGGATGGGCCCGATATTTGGTGGAATGCTCCTAAGCGGAAAGAGGGTCGCGGAACTGATAGCTGAAAAGCTGAAATGACAGCTATAAGTAGAGCAATATAGCTGGTAAGATTAAACAACCCATGCAGGTTATCCTCCTAACATTAAACACGACTGCCAACAAACCTACAATCGTAGCAAGCGAGAACACAAACAGGCCAAATGCACCGGTTAACAGATATATGAACGTAACTAACAGGGTAAGAATGGAAGCAGATAGCTTTGTTTGATTTATTTTTGGGACGATCTTACCAGCCAGAGTTCCAAATGCAATCGTTAGTAGAGTTGCTGCAAGCGCTGAAATTAAACCGACCATCAGGAAGATATGTAGACCGATGCTACCACCGATCTTTATGAACGCATCCGCAGCTCCGCTTCTAACTTTATGAATCGAGAACAGAACGGCAAAACACAGTAACGCGTTTGCGGTGTTTGCGGAACTTATCGCAGCGACAATCCTTTCCCTGTCCTTCAAATGGTTTGAGGCTATAACTGTCGCTATTCCTGAGCTTATTCCGGGAAATAAAGATACCAAAGCTCCAGCAAACGTTCCTGAAAGAACATCTTTAAATTTAGGTATTTCCAGCAGGATCTTCTGCCTTGGAACGCTTGAATTACCAAGCATGGAGGTTAGAAGGGTTGGAGATGAGAACAGTCCGGTAAGAAGTGGTAAAAGTATTTCATCATCTCCAAAGGAGTAAAGCCCAAGTAAACCAGAGATTATGAAAATTACTCCAGCAAGAGTTCTCTTTCTCCAAGCTGAGAGCGATCCTCCAAAAATTTCACCTCTTTCACTGACAATTATCGCTATCGATACTCCAATCAGCAGAATAGGCGTGATCATCGTTAAGCTTGATTTTAAACCTGAAAGAACTAGCAGGAACAACATGAAAATAGGTAGAGAAATTAAGAAGGATAGCAGACTTGAGTAAGCGGATATGGATGTAGCAACAATTCCTCTACCATCCAAAACGAGTTCATGAGCTGGCAGAATAGCTATGGCCGTATCTTCATCTGGAATTCCCAAAAACATCGAAGGTAGTATATCCAAAAACGTATGAACAATTGCATTGACGAAGATTATTACCGCAAGCTCTTCGGGACTGAAATATTTTGATAAAACAACGGAGTAAGATAGTATGAAAGCTGCAAAGGTGTTCGTATGTATACCAGGTGTTAGGCCGCTTACGACACCCAAAACGATTCCAAAAATTATAGCATTAAGCATAGGCTTATAAAGCAAACTAAAAATATAAATTTATCTGTCGTTGATATTATCCAAAACTCCAAAACGTATCTATTCGAAGACGTTATATAGTATTTTTACCCACCCCCAATTGAGATGCAACAGTTAGCTATAGTCGATGCGGTCGTCAAGATTTTGAGGAAGGCTGGATTTGTAGTTACGGATTTAGTTGAGACTAAGCCCAGATGTTTTGATATCGTCGCAAGAAAAAGGGATACTGTTCTCCTCCTGAAGGTACTTTATAATATCGACTCCCTCAAGCCCGAAATGGCTAAGGAAATGAAGGTTGTAGCTAAGTTACTCAAAGCAAGCCCCATCGTCGTTGGAGAAAGATTTAAGTTTGATTATCTCGAAAGAGGCGTAGTTTATAACAGACACGGTTTACCCGTCATAAACACGGCTACATTTTACGATTTCATAGTTGAGGGGATAGCTCCAATGGTATATTCTGCTCCGGGTGGTTACTACGTAAGGCTGGATAGCGAGAAGATTAAGGAAATGAGAGAGAGACTTGGAATTTCATTAGGTGAGATGGCAAAGCTCCTGGGAGTTTCAAGAAGAACCGTTAAGAAGTACGAGGAGGGGATTGACACCACAGTTGAAACGGCTCTGAAAATTGAGGAGGTTCTGGGGACCTACGTGATCAAAGCGATCGACATCCTTAACTTTGTTAAGGATGAAGATATCAAGGAGGAAGAAGAGGAACCCAGCTTTAGCGGGGAGGAGGCTGAAATAATAGAACAGCTCAAGTACATCGGGATTAAGGTTTACCCGATTAAGCATGCTCCGTTTGATATCGTATCTAAGGCTGACGATGAAAAGATTCTAACTGGAGTTAGACAAGTTAGAGAGATAGACAAGAGAGCTTCGATACTGGGCAGAATCTCAGAGGTACTTTCAACTAAGGCTGCCTACATAGTCGAAAGAAAGGTTAAGACAGATGTCAGTTCAGTCGTATTCGTAATGAAGGAAGA
>CAYMEG010000141.1:0-2858 GCA_964389535.1 uncultured archaeon
TTCCAGAAGGTTCGTCGTTCAAGCCCGGGATACCTTTCAAGGTTCTGATAGTTACGAGAACTCAGGATGGCAAACTCGTTGATAGGGAAGTTGAGCTTGTGATCGATAAAATCTCGAAGGAGGATGTGAAGACCGAAAGGCTTAGGATCAAAACTAAAGGCGGTAAGAAGCTGATAGAGCTTGAGCCGGAAGATTGGGTTGAAACCGTAACCATTCAGGCGATTGTGGATGGAAAAGGAGTGGCGTTTGTAGCCATAAATAGGGCGATCTCAAAGAGCTTCTATCTGCACGTTGAGAAGGTTAGAGGTGAGAGGGTTGGAGATGAATATGAGTTCAAGGTTCACTACCCGCAGGGCAAGCGTGTTTACTACGAAGTTGTTTCAAAGGGGATCGTCCTGTTTACGGACTTCGTCGATGGAGATACGATAAGATTTACGGCAACTCCAGAGATGGCACCTAAAAGTAAGATCGTGGTCTACGGCTTTTCTGGAAGTGAGGTCGTTGCAGATCATCTGACGTTCGCCGTAAAGCCGAATTATCGAACGCTCAGGGTGGATGTCGATAAGAGGGAGGTTAGGCCGAGGGAGGAGGTTACCATTCACTTCGATGCTGGCAATGTCGGAGTCAGCATAGTTGACAAGTCGGTGTTCGTGCTTGCAGAGAACAGACTTGACCTTGAGGATGTATTTAAGAAGCTTGAGGAGCTCTACGGCAAGCCGAAGATCGAGGTTCACTTAGCTCCATGCATGTACAGAACGGTGGGCAGCTACGATGTATTTGAAAACAGCGGACTTGTCGTTCTAACGAACAAGGAGATGACAAAGGGAGAAACGGGCACAGTAAGACCCAAACGGCCCATATTTGGCATACTCGGTGATTTCAGAGTTGAAAAGGCTATACCCAAAGCTACACCAACATACAAGCTTACTGAGGTAAACATCGTGAGGCAGTTCTTCCCGGAAACTTGGTTCTTCGGCTTCGCAGGCAGTGAGCTTAAGCTCAAGGCTCCCGATACGATCACAACCTGGGTCATCCATGCGGTGACGCTCGATGACGGCCTGAGGCTGGGAAGCAACGAGATCAGGGTTTTCCAGCCCTTCTTCATAAAGGCGGACTTCCCATACTCGGTGGTAAGGGGGGAGGAGGTCGAGCTTAAGGCTGTGATATACAACTACGCGGGAAAAGAGCAGAGGGTACTTGTGACCGTTGAGGAACTCGATAGCGGAAAGGAAATTGTAAGGGAATGGGTAAACGTAAGCTACATCTCGGAAGTAAAGTTCAGGTTTAAGGCTGAAGAAGTTGGAGTTGAGAGGTTTAAGATCATAGCCAGAAGCGAAGACTTTGCTGATGCCATCATAAAAGAGATAAGGGTTGTGCCCGAGGGTGTTACGAGGGAGGAGGTAGAGAACTTTATCGTTAAAGACGGAGACATCCTGCATCTCAGCACGAAGCTAAACTTCAAAGCAGTGCCTGATTCCGAACGTTACCATCTCGCGATATCCGGTAGCTATATGGCTCAGACGATAGATGGACTCGATGGCCTCATAAGGATGCCCTTCGGATGTGGAGAGCAGAACATGATTTTGATGGCTCCGGGCGTTTACGTTGCTAAGTATCTGATGGCTACAAACCAGATGATGCCAGATGTGATGGCGAAGGCTGAGATGATGGCGACCGTGGGCTATCAGAGGGAACTGACGTTCATGAGGAGTGATGGAAGCTTTTCAGCCTTTGGAGATCTGGATAGAGATGGTTCGACCTTCCTAACAGCTTTCGTCGTCAGAACCTTTGCAGAGGCGAAGGATATAATCTACATCGATGAGAGCGTTATCGAGAGGGCTAAGGATTGGTTGTTAAAGCATAAGAGGAGGGATGGTAGCTTCGAAACCGTCGGCTTCGTTCATCACAGGGATATGATGGGTGGGGTTGCCGGAGATTACGCCATGACAGCCTACGTCACTGCATCTCTGCTGGAAGCTGGATATCAAGATGATGTCATAGATTCGATCGAATATCTGGAAAGGGGATTCGGCAATGCGAACAACTACTCAAAAGCTCTCGCATGCTACGCTCTAGCTTTGGCCGGTAAGGATTACGGCGATGAGCTTCTGGAGGTTGCTGTCAGAGATGGCGATGGGATGTACATACCGACTGGAAAGGTGGTTACAGATGTCGAAGCAACAGCCTACGCTGTGTTGGCAATGACGAAGCTTGGAAGACCTGAAGCCGGTCTTTTCATAGCATGGCTGATAGAGCATAGGAATCCGAACGGTGGATTCTACTCAACCCAAGATACGGTCATGGCGATCAAAGCGCTAACGGAGTATAGCATAAACACTGCTAAGGATGTCGATCTAACCATCAACATCAGATACGACGGAAAGTTGAAGACCGTGAGGGTAGATGATGAGAACGCAGACGTCACCCAGATCATCGAGCTACCGGCTGGAAAGGATGTGAGCGTCGAAGTCAAAGGTAGGGGTAAGGCTATGGTTCAGTTCGTCAAGAGGTACAACGTGATACCGACCAAGGTTGAATCACCGATGGAGTTAAACGTCAGCTACGATACGAGCGAGCTTGAAAGGAGAGGACTTAGAATAGCCGTTCATTACGAATGCTCACTTCCGGTTGAGATGACCGTTATAGATGTGGCGGTTCCCACGGGTTTCGTTCCAGATGAGGAATCTCTCAAGAGTGTCGAGTGCAAGAGGTACGAGGTGGCGGATAGGAAGGTTATATTTTACTTCGACGTTCGTAAGGCGGATTTCGAATTCTACGCAAAGCCTCTGTTCGTGATCTCATCCAAAGTTCCGCTCGTAAGCTCTGCGTACTCATACTACGAGCCCAGCGTTAAGGCT
>CAYMEG010000142.1:0-2822 GCA_964389535.1 uncultured archaeon
CTCTTTGCCGGGATGAACTTTATCGATCCCACTACCAAGTGCCCGCCACCTTCAACCCCCGCTCCAGGCACCTCCTGCTGTAACTCTCTGACAAACCTTGGAATGTCCAACTCAACACCTTCACTTCTTATGACTGCAAAATCCGGGCCATATCCAATTGTTACGATCTTCGGATACTTCTGCTTGAGTCTATCATGGACCTCTCCGGTGAGCTTGCCCGGTGGTGGAAACGTAAACTTCTTTGCATAGTTTTCGACATCGAAAGCTGCCAAAACTACACCGTTCGGCAACTCCTGAACCTTAAGCCCCTGCATCGCTGTTTCAACCTGAGCCTCTATTGCTTCCCTAGCATACTTTGATAGCATCTCAACGAGCTTCTTTTGTCTATCCTTCCTTCCAAATCCGAGTATCTCATGTATTATGTACGACGATGGACGGAACCTTAGATGAAATCCCTCGTATTCCAGGGCCAACCCGATGTTGTAGAGTTCTTCTCTGTCAACACCACTCAGCTCGATGTACTTCTCAACCTCTCCCTCGGCCCTATCACCAACGACAGATACGGCAGCGAGCAAGGTCAAGTCTCCAACATCTGGATTTATCATCCTCGCTATCTCCGTGCAAAGCACTCCAGACGTATAGTTACTATCCCCTCCGACCTTGTACGGATTAACGTGATAGAGTAGGTATTTGTCAACCTCCTCATCTGGAAAATGATGATCGATGGTTATTACATCCGCTCCGAACGCTAAGAATTGTCTTATCGCTGGAATGTCTTCACAGCCCGATCCGTTGTCTACAAGCATGACCAGCGGAATCTTATCACCATGTCTGTCCATATCCTCAAGGGCCTCATCTAAATCCTTCACGACATCCTCAAGCTCATAGAATGGAGCTCTCGAAACCCTCCTCTTTACGAGATAGTATTTTGCTTCGGGATCTGCATGGGTCTTCTCAACCAAATCTATCAGAGCTTTCTCAAGTGCAACTCCGCCACAAACTCCATCTGCATCCCAGTGATGTCTTATTATGATTGGTCTCGATTCAAATACGGCTTTTCTGAGCTCTTTGGCAACCGCCATCATCACATCCTTTAAAGCGTTGAGGACTTCACTCTCTATTAGGAATCCCCTAAAAACGGGTTCACTTCTTTTTTCCAGCTCCTTCTGAATAAGTCTTTGAATTGTGTAGGCTTCCTCTCCGAGTAACCTCTCCATTTCGAGAACTTCAATGTATGGCTTGGTCTCCCTCTTCTTGACTATGCCTATAACCGTAACTATGTCATCGACGTGGATCTCTGGATATGCTCTATCACCACCTTCAAATGCTGCTGCGTTGACGCTTCCAGTTTCATCGATTATCGTGAAAATCGTAGGGCCACCGGTTTCTTTGATGTGGGTAACCTTACCCCTTATCTGAACCATCTTCCCGGCAAGTTGCTCAAGTTGTGAGATCTTGGCAAGAGGTACCTCCTTCGAAACCTCAACAACAGCGTAGTTCTCCATCGGATTTGGAATCAAGTCGATCTCCCCAGTTGGTCTTATGTTCGCAATTTTAACTAGAACCGTATCGTCTTCCTTAAGCTTGAGGTTGCCAAGATTCTTCCTATGGATTAATCCCCTCAGTCTTTTATTTAGCTGAACAAAAACACCTATATCAGTTACAGCGGTGACTTTTCCAACGTAAACTCTGTTAAGCCTTAGATCTTCGATTCCACAACTGTTCCTAAGTTGATAGGCATGAGGTTTTCTCCTACAGTTCGGACAAAGATCATGACCTCCTATGACCTTAGCTCCACAGAGCTTGCACTTTCCGGCCTTTCCTGTTCCATTGCAAGCTTTGCATACTTCTAAACGCTTGATCTTACCAGTCCCCTTGCAGACTCCACAGATCCCTTTCATAAATAGTTCCAATTGCTCCTTCGAGAGCTCAGCCGTTATCTTTGGATCAAAACCCTTGGCTTTTCCCGTTCCCCCGCAGGTTTTGCAGGGCTCCTCCACTTCGATGTATCCCTTGCCACCACAAGCGTCACATATCATTGCAGAGCTATGGAATGTCTATGGATAAAAGTTTGACTAAGCATGCAGCTCCTTTTCATCAGCTTTCATAATAGCTAAGAATATGTTTGCTTTGAGTGTCATTTCGAAGTACTTCTTATCTGGCTCCAAAACTGCAAACTTCTTGGGAATAGGAATCATTAGGATTTCTCCACAACAGTAGCTGTACCTTCCCTCCTTATCTATCACTATATCAACATCCATCGGATTTTCTCTCGTTAGGGATATGTATACAGTACAATCCCTGTTCTCTCTAACCAGTCTCATCAAGTCCTCGAGTTTATACTTCGATAGTAATCCACCGAATATCCTATCTACCAACTTACATTGATGAGGATCCTCAAGTTCGTAACGATTCATCTCATTGCAAGTTAGATCAACCTAAGATAAAACTTTCCGTTCGAGCGCAATAAATTAAAAGTTATATTAATTATATAATTTAAAATTTTTAGATAATTTCTGTAAAACATTTATATATATATCATTATTAGAACAAACATGATGATGGAAGTGCACTAGATGAAGATTTTAATCGTAGACGATGGCATCGCAATAAGAGAAATTCTGAAGATCATGTTAAACGGTTTTGAAGTTATTGAAGCTGATAACGGCGAAGATGCCGTTAAAATATATGAAAGAGAGAAGCCAGACATAGTCTTTATGGACATAATTCTACCAAAGAAGGATGGTATCGAGGTTACGAAGGAGATACTCAAACTCGATCCAAATGCTAAGGTTGTTGGAATTACGGCTTTTGAATCGAAG
>CAYMEG010000143.1:0-2816 GCA_964389535.1 uncultured archaeon
GATGTCATGATCTTTGGACATACCCATCGATTCTTTCTTAACGAGTTTGAAGGTGTCGTTTTGCTGAATCCCGGAAGTCCAACCCTGCCAAGATTCAGTCTGCCGAGTTTTGCCGAAATTATTATCGAAGATGCAGTTAAGATCCAAATCAGGGGTGTTAACGGTGAAGATCTTAGGAGGTTTAGATTCGATAAAAGATCTTGATGGAAGGGTCGCAGTGGTAAGGGATGCTGGAGAATTTTACGATGTTTACGAAAACGACGTTAAAATTCTAAGCGTTAGAAAGAATCTGAACATCTTGGAGATTTTGGCAGATCTGGGCTTCGATTACGCGGTCTTTGCCGATTGCAAATTAGATATACCGTCAGGTGAGTACGAAACTCTGAAATCACTAATTCGAAAGGTTAAATCTGCAAAAGGTTCTGAGAGATGTGGAGCGATAGCGATCTTCTTAGGTTTCGTTAAAAAGATCTCAGATGGTAAAGAAGTTGTGAGGCTTGAATTTGAGAGGTTCGATGAACTTTACTGGCAAAGGGTCAGGGAGATCGAGGAGCAAATGAAGAGGTATGAAGGTGTCGTCGATGTCAAGATATACCACAGGGTCGGAGCTCTGAGGCCGGGGGAGGATATAGTGTACGTGATCGTCATGGGTGAAAGCAGGAAATCTGTCTACAAGCCGCTTGAGGAGTGCGTTGAACTCATAAAGAGGGAGTTACCGATCTGGAAGAAGGAGGTTTACAAGAACGGAACGATCTGGGTTCATGATAAATATAGAAAATAAGTGGGCTCGCCCGGATTCGAACCGGGGACCTTCGCCTCGTCAGGGCGACGTCATAACCCCTAGACCACGAGCCCTTGATAGAGTGTAACTGTGAAGTATTATAAGATTTGCGGTATTAGTGTTTTAATTCCAGTATCGGCAGGTATTTAAAACCGGACATTCTTCGTCGCGTTTGGGATGTAGATTTGAACTATCGGCCTGTTTTAAAGCTATCAAATATTTTGACCTTAAAAATAAATATTACTAATATTTAATAACTAGATTTATAATAAAAGATAATAAAATAATACTTATTAACAGACCCTCCATTCTAAGTTGTGTCCCGGCCAAGTTGGGATGAATATTTTATGGAATTGGCAAAGGTTGTTGCGAAGAGATCGACGTGCTTGAGGCAGAAGGTTGGAGCAATCATAGTTAAGGACAAGAGGATCTTGGCCACAGGCTACAACGGTGCCCCCTCGGGTATGGCCCACTGTTTGGATATAGGTTGCTTAAGGGAGAAGCTTAACGTTCCAAGTGGGGAGAGAATAGAGCTATGCCTAACACCCGATGTAGAAGTTTTAACTGAAAACGGATTTGTAAGGATCTGTGAAATCAAAGCTGGCTGTAAGGTTTTAACACACCTCGGCAACTACGCTGAAGTTATCAAGGTTTTGTGTAGGGACTATGAAGGTTTAGTTTGTGTCGTAAAGCCTAAGGGTTTGCTACCCATAACACTAACGCCAGAGCATGAGGTTCTGGCAATAAAGACGGTAAAATGCAAAGATGGAAAAACAATCTGTGAGGAATCATGCCAGAAAGAACGATGCAATAGATCATATAAAAGTTACGAAGAAGATTGGATTCCAGCAATACTTCTCGGTCGTGGGGATCTGCTAATATTTGGCTTTGATACGAGAGTTAACAATTTAAAGTCAATAGACCTGTCGAAATATGTTAAAAAATCACCTAAGATCTATTATAACGTTTTAAATGCAAGAAAAGCCGGTAAAAGCTATGATTACATTGAAGAAATATATGGAGTCGGTAGAAGCGTTGCTTGGAACTGGGTAAACGGTGGTTCACCGAAAGGATGTGTTGTCGTCCGAAACGGAATGTTACATCTTGGAGAATCTCCAAGTAAAGATATTCCAGCTGAGATTGAAGTAAGCAAAGAACTGATGTGGCTTTTTGGAATATACCTCGCTGAAGGTTGTTCGTCGGGCAACCAAATCGCATTTGGCATGAACAAAAACGAGTCGGATATAGTTGAAAGGATTGTAGGCATAATGAACGACTATTTCAGTCTAAAGCCTTACGTATACTCAAGGGGATCATCGATCCTCGTCAAGTTTTCATCGAGAACTTTAGCTACGATCTTCGCAAACATGCTCGGTAGAAATGCGTACACCATGAAGCTTTCTCCAGAACTGATGACTTTGAAACCAAGTCTTCAGAAATACATCCTCCATGGTTGGCTTGAGGGTGACGGCTATGAAGATTCCCAGAATATAAGGGGTGTTACCGCATCGAAAGCTTTAGCTCTTCAGATGTTCCAAATCTGTTTAAGGCTTGGAATCCTTCCAACGCTCGACTTCTCACCATGTAGGGGAGTGAAATCTTACTATAGGCTAAGAATAAACAAGAATCCCAAACTTAAGACGAGATACTTGAAGAACGGGCGACTTTACACACCAGTCGTCGACGTAAAAACGGAGTTTTACAAAGGTAAGGTCTACAACTTGGAGGTAAAATATGCTCATTCCTTCGCTACAGAGTCTTTCATCGTTCATAACTGCCGTGGTCTTCATGCTGAGCAAAATGCGATCATACAGGCTGCCAAATTCGGAATAAGCATAGATGGAGCAACTTTGTATACAACACACTGTCCATGCATAACGTGTGCAAAGATGATAATAAACGCCGGAATAAAGAAGGTCGTCTACGGAAAGGAGTACGCAGATAAGAGAGGTCTTGAATTGCTCAAAGAAGCTGGCATTAAAGTCGTATACCTTCCAATCGAGGAAGATTAATTTTCATTGTAAAATTTCAACCT
>CAYMEG010000144.1:0-2815 GCA_964389535.1 uncultured archaeon
AAGTCGTATACCTTCCAATCGAGGAAGATTAATTTTCATTGTAAAATTTCAACCTTGCGATCTCTCCGCTGTAGTAAACGGCCACGTTTCCCGGCATCGGATTTAGATTTATCTTCTTCTGAAACTCCGTCTGAGATTGCCATGTGCTCGAATTTATCAGAAATACGCCTCTGTAAACTCCGACGCTGTAGGTATGGACATGTCCGCAATGCAGAACATCGGGAATCTCATCAATTACGAGCCAATCCTCCCTTTCCGGTGCGATGGGGGATCTCTCACCGTATCTCGGTGATAGATGCCTTCTCTTGAGAAGTTCGATCATGGCCTCATGCGGTCTCTCGTAGCTCAATCTCGGTATTTTCGTAATTACATCATCCAAACTCCTGCCATGGTATATCAGAACCTTCAAACCGTCGAGCTCAACGTAGGCGGGATTCCCGACATGAATGACGTTGTTTGAGAATAGGCTCTGATATTCCTTCGGCAAAGCTGGCTGAGGCTCTGCCTGTCTTATAGCATCGTGATTCCCGACTGATAAGATTACTTTGATATCATTTGGAATCTTGTCCAATTGCTCGGCTGCGAATTCGTACTGCTCGTATATGTCCAATATCGCCAGATCCTTCTCCTGCTCTGGATATATTCCAACACCTTCGACGATATCTCCCGCAATCACAACGTACCTAACTTTCTCAGCCAACTCGGCGACTCTACCTTCTCCGAGCTCCCCGTTTAACCAATCGGTGAACATGTCCCACTCCTTCTGCAGAAACTCCTTGCTTCCGAAGTGCGTGTCGGATATGAAAACGACACCGAAGTCCAAATTTGCCCTATCTTTCATAGGAATGTCTGGAAATATTATCCTGTCCGCTATGATGTTTTTTCCTCTGACAGTTCCGATTACGCCTATAACCTCATCTCCCAAAAGCTCTAAAGCCAGATCCTTAAGCTTGTCAGTTGCTATTACATTTACTATGCCGGTTTTATCCTCTAACTCGATTATGGCTGAATTTTGAGTCTCCCTAACAGAATTTACGATACCTATCACTTCAACCTGCTCACCGTTCAGCCTATGCAAGGTTGAAATTGGTGTGGGCCTTATTCTCCTTCTCAAAATTTTGGAAAGCTTTTCAAATCTTGAATTGAAGTAAGCTATAAAATCCTCGATACTACCCTCACACGATGATTTGCCGGTGACATCTCTGATCTTGATTCTGCTGGATGTATAGCTCTTATCCTTTGGCATCTGTGTCTTTGCTTTTTCTTTGGTCTTTTTTTCAAACTCCCTTATTGTTTCCAAAACGGATAAAATATCTTCAGGAGTAATTATAAAACTATTAACAAGTTTACAGATGCGAGAAATAACAAAATCGATGTTTTGAGGATTTACATTCTTTTTAAGGACTTCTACGGCTGAAGGATGGATGTTATAACCGTGCATAGCAAATTTAGCAACGATCAGCTTGGTATCGATGCCATCGTGCATATATCATAGGACATTTCCGCAACCTTAACGCTTTCGGTTAGTTGTATGAAGTATTACGAATATTTATTTTATATTTTAAAATTATAAAATATAGCATAATTATTTCTATGGTCATAAGTTTTTAATTACACCAACCTTTAGCTTTTTTTGCATGGTGGACATCAAAGCGATCACTAAGGATATCATCTCAACTTTGATCACTGTGGCATTGATAATTGGTGTTGGCATCGCTTTGACTGGAACGTGGCCCTTCATGGTTGCAGTTCAGTCGGGAAGCATGGAACCGCACTTGCACATCGGCGATGTCGTTATCCTCGTAAGTCCGAGCAAAACGAAGATAGTTACGTGGGTTGAGGGTAAGCGGGAAGACTACAAGAGCTTTGGCGATTACGGCGATGTGATAGTTTACTATCCAAACGGTGATAGGAGAATCACTCCGATAATTCATCGGGTGGTAGCGTGGGTGAACGCTGGGGATAGGATTCCAGTTTTAGATCATACAACTGGCAGGCTTAAGCTTTCAAACGTTGTGGCGAAGTCCTCGGGCTACATAACTCAAGGTGATCACAATCCGTTCCCAGATCAACTTGCTGAGTTGCCGAACGGTAAAAGAATTCAGCCGGTAAAGGATTCATGGATCGTCGGCGTTGCGAAGTTTAGAATTCCCTATGTGGGTTACTTCAGACTTATACTGGAGAGGATCTAATCCAAAACACCCTTTAGGCTCCTAACTTCTCTATCCATCAGTCTTATGGCTTTGCCAAACGCAATTCCGAAAGCCTTGAAGGAGGCTTCCATCATGTGATGAGCGTTGAACCCCTTCACCGAAAGGTAGACGGTCATCCCGGCGTTTTTGCTTAAGGTATCGAAGAAATGTACGAAGTTCTCAAATTTTATTCCGGAGTTCTCGATTTTGCCATCGAAGTTGAAGTATCCCCTACCGCTCAGGTCGATGGCGCAGATGGCGATGGCGTCATCCATCGGAACCATGGCATCTCCGAATCGGGAGATTCCCCTCTTATCTCCCAAAGCCCTCTTTATAGCCGAGCCCATTGCTATCGCAACATCTTCAATCGTATGATGCTCATCAACATCCAAATCCCCTTTCGCTTCGATCTCAAGTCTTATTCCAGAGTACTTGGCAAAGCTTTTGAGCATGTGGTCAAAGAACGGAATACCGGTGCTTATTTTTGCACCGGATTTATCGAAATCGATCAAAACAGTAACATCGACTTCCCTAGTTTTCCTCCTTACGATGGCCTTCCTCTTCACGATCATTGAATTCAACAATACCGTTTAATTTAAATATCTTCCCAATGCAATCTGCTA
>CAYMEG010000145.1:0-2800 GCA_964389535.1 uncultured archaeon
TCGTTTTTGAACGGGTTTTCTACGAAAACCCTCCTTACCCTCAACTCTCCCCTGCGGGATCTCTCGCCTAGGCCCTGCCTGCACATCGAATTTACGGCGTTGAAGACATGCCATTCGTAATCAACAGCATCTCCAAATAGAACCAGAGAAAATCTAAGAACATCGCCCGGCAGGTATTCTGTCTTAGATTCAAGTGGCGGTTTTATTACGTACGGCTTCGTGTAATGGTCGAGCTTTCTCAAAACGATACCCTTACTCCTTGCCCTAAACAGATAGCCGTAAGGGCATCTGAATAGAAGTGAGCAATTACGGCAATCCTTTGAACCATCTAAACAGTACAACTTCTTCAGATGTAAGCCCAAAACACCTCTGATCATGTTTCCCTTCCAATTCGGAAGCTTGGCAGGTTTTAAAAATTCCAGTTCAAATGTGTATAACCTCGCAACCTTCATTTTAAGTTTGATCTCTCAATAAACCGTTTAAAGCTTTTGTTACGTTTTGAAATTTCATGAGCACTCCAAGGAACTTTTAAGTACCATTTAATTATTAAGCATGAGAACCTTGACGATTTCAATAAGCGATGAGATCGGGAGAAAGCTTAAAGAGATAGTGAGAGAAAGATACGGTTCGAGCAAGGGAGCGATATCAAAGGTAATAGAGGAAGCTCTGAAGAACTACTTTGCCATGTTGGAAAGAAAACCTACGTATTTCAGAGCGTATAAGAACGGAGAATTGATTGCAGAAGCTCAAAACCTCGATGAACTCGCCGAGATCTTAAGGCAAAAGAAGATCGATCCGAGGAGCGTGAGGATAATATCATCAGAACAGATCAAGCCAGTGGTGAGAAGGGGTTGGAGATGATAGATGGTACTCCGGTGATAGGTGTTGTTCTGGAAAATCCACTTCTTTCAACGAGATATCCAGCAAACGGGTACGTATTAGCCGTATTTGATACTGAATATGAAGGTTTCGCCGTAATTCCCGAAGATATCTTCAAAAAACTGCGACTCAACGAGTTAAGCCTATATAGGAGATCGATGATACTACCAAACGGTAAACTTGTAGAATCAGTAGGAACTTACGGCATAGTAACGATTCCAGAGCTGAATACATTTAGGGATGGTTTCATCGAAACATCTAAAGATCGTGCTCGGAGTAGAATTTGCCAAGGGGTTTAGATTCGTCTTAGATTACTGCACGAATACGTTTGATGTATCGTTATGCTAGAAGATCCGCAAGCTCCGTAGCCTTAACTTTTAGGGGCTTTCTCTTCTCAATCGTTACGAGTCCAAGCTCCTCCAAAGCTGAGATGTGCCTTCTTATCGTACTCTCATCTCTTTTCAATCTCTCGGCCAGAGATTTTACATCGTCTAGGCCTTGGGCTATCAGCCTTAAGATCTCCATCCTCTCATCGCTTATGTTCGATCTTATCTCTGGAAGTAGAAGTAGAGCTTGTGGGATCTCTATCAATCCGGAGAAGTCCTCAAGCTCTATCTCAAGCCTAACGTTTTTCATGGGTTTTAGCAACAGAGCGAAAAGTGTAACCATCAGTAACGCCCTCATGCCACCGCTCAGATTGATAATTAGATCGTAATTCCTAAACTCCTCAAGTAGATTCGTCACAGTTCGGATGGCTTTGAGGAAATCTCTCACGTTTACCTCTATCAATCGGACTTCAACGTTGTATGATCTCTCTACGAACGATTTTATCCACTCATAAGCCTTCTTAACCTTATCCACAAGTCCGGCTGTGATCAGAATTATCCTATCGCCCTCCGATATTCCATGCCTAAGTATGGCTCTGTAACAGAACTTCTCATCAAAGCCCAACGTTAGAATTAGCACCTTCATAGAGAATTTATTAATGTTCAAATTTAAATAACGGTTGATATAACAGATGGAAATGACACTTAGAGGAGAAGGTATAGAAATTCTAAGAAAGATCAGAGTTGAGCTAACTCCAGAAGAAAAGAAAATACTCATGGATGTCTATGCAAAAAGGAGGAACGTGGATAAATTAAAGTAGCAGTAACTCCATGGGCTTTAGTCTACTCGTAACTGGATCTACCTGAAAGTTCCAAAAGTTCGAGCGTTGTAACACCTAAAAGTGGGACAGAACCCTTAGGTAAGAACGCAACGATTGTCGTAACTCCTTCTCCTTCAATCTCTACGTAGGCCTCACCTACTGGTAGCTCCTCAATCTCGCCACTGGCGGTCTTGAATTTTCTCTTACCCTTTGGCTTGATTCTCAATTCCTCTAAAATATCGGATGGTATGGCTGTATATATGGCACCGGTATCAGCAATCAACTCAATCTCCTTGGTTTTACTTCTATCCAAATTTGAGATCTTGGCCCTGATGTATTCCATTACTCTCAAATTTCCGCCGTAGTATTTAACGCTTTGGAACGCTGGATGATAGTCCGTCATAGGCACTCGATACGATGATCGTTTATGAAGGAACCGACGACGAAAATCAGTTAAATAGAAGTCAAATGCGCATAGAAAAGATGTCTGTCAATTTCTTCGAATTTCCTGAGCTTGAGAGATATATTAAATAGAAGACACTAAGGTCGAGAATCGCTAAATGCCTAAAAGATCAAATAAGGATAATCATTTAATTATTTTTAGTTATTAATAAATTATATTCATAGCATTTTGAACTCAATCATGCAATAATTTGCATTATGAGCATCAACGAACTTTAGCATTTCAAGATTTGGAGAATCGTGAAATCATCAGTGCAAACTGCTACACTTTTTGATGAATAATGCATATATTTATGTCTTTTTTAGGTGAAC
>CAYMEG010000146.1:0-2797 GCA_964389535.1 uncultured archaeon
TAAAAGCGACATCGAGAATATCGTAAATCTTTTCCTCTTCATAAACGAATGGAGTATGATCCCTGAAAATTATTACAGCATGCAAATAGTCGTACTTTGATATGTTGCTAGCAGTTATACAGAATTTCCCCTCTATTCTACCGAATACATCTTCGGGAGTATTTTCTGAATTGCAGAAGATATCTCCCCTACTTTCATCAATAACCCTGTTTACGTCTTCGGAGATTTTGGTCATAACGAGCCTTTTCGATCTGAGCCTGTTGAAAAGTGTACTCTCGTAAGTTATCTTATTTGTTACTCTAACTATCTGCTGTGCTTCACAACTTTCAAATTTTTCCTTCGCCCTCATAGACTTCGGCAATCGGAGCCTTCCAACTTCAATATAATACCGATATATTCTGTGGAATAGGGATCTATCATCGTTGTCTAGACTTTTAACAAGTTGTGGGAGATCCGTGATTGAGTGAGACATAAACTTTACTTAAATAGTATTTTATTTGTTTTTCTCCCAGCAAGAGAAAAGGAGGTCAATCAGAACTTAAAGGAGTGTTTATATTAATAATATATTTCTGCAAGTAAGACTTTAGATTATGCTTGAAATTTCTAATTGAGATGGTATGCAAGAGGGGTTTGATTGAAGCTAATCAGTGGTATAAATGGATGGTACCAAAGCATCGAAGCTGGATTACTTATTGGAGAGGATTTGTTTAAGTTGCACTGTGTAGCAAAAAGCTCGGATCAGATTGAATACAAAGATTGGTGATTTCACGTCTTCTACTGCTAGATTTCAAGCCAGATGTAATCAGAATCTCAGATTTGGAGAAGCCAAGCCGTAGCTTCCTTAAAAGCTACACCTATAAAAGCTGAAAAATCCAAAGAATTTTTGTCTAATTCGAGAAGTAAAGAGGTTCAAATTCCTTGTTATCGACCGCATCAAATTTTCTCAAGGTTGCAGTCAGAAGTGGCGGTATTCAGCGGAAGTAATTACAGAAGAGCAGTTTTAGCTATCTCCAACTTGAAGAGCGACAATGGAAGAGGTAATATCCCTACCGTATTAAGTTATTGAATCGAACCAAAGAAGTATAAGATTTTTCAATAAGATCAGTGATATTTTTAATAGTTGACGAGAAAACTTTAAGGATTGGGAGTAAAAGTGGGATTGATGGATGGGTTGCTGATAGTTTCTAACAGACTGCCAGTAACGGTTGTAAGGAGAAAGGGTAAGATTTATCTTCAACCAAGTGTTGGTGGATTGGCTACCGGACTTTCCTCAGTTTTAAGGAAGTATAACACATTATGGATTGGATGGCCGGGTATAGAGATTGAAAACTCGGAAGAAGATCTGGGAGCAAGAATGAAATCTGAAGGCTTATATCCAGTACATCTGTCAAAAGGTGAAGTAAACGGATACTACCACGGCTTCTGCAACAAAACGATCTGGCCACTTTTTCACAGCTTTTCTCAATACACAGTTTACAACGAGAATTGGTGGAGCGCTTATAAGAAGGTGAACGAAAAGTTCTTGGACGTTATAACTGAGATAGCGAAACCTGAAGATATAATCTGGATTCATGACTACCATCTCATGCTTCTGCCAAATCTTTTAAGAAAAGAAATGCCAGAAGCAAGGATAGGATTCTTTCTTCATATACCTTTTCCGCCTTTCGAAATATTTAGACTACTACCCTGGCGTAAACACTTGCTTGAAGGAATATTGGGAGCAGATGTAGTTGGCTTTCATATATACGATTACGTCCAAAACTTCCTTCAGTGCGTCCATCGTTTACTCGGATATGAGCATGAGTTGGGTATGTTGATCGTAGGAGATAGGGTTGTAAAGGTTGACGCGTTTCCAATGGGAATAGATTACAATAAATTCGAAAATATAGCGAATTCTCCAGAAGTGGAAGAAGAAGTAAAAAAGATCCACAAAAAATTGGGAGGTCGAAAAATAATACTGTCCATAGACAGGCTTGACTACACTAAGGGAATTCCTCTAAGGCTTGAGGCTTTCGATACTTTCCTTGAGAAATATCCCGAATACATCGGTAAGGTTACATTTGTTCTTAAACTCGTTCCATCACGAACGAGAGTTGAACACTACGTGCAGCTGAAGAAATACATCGATGAACTCGTTGGAAAGATTAATGGAAAGTATGGTGACATCGAATGGACGCCGGTGCAGTACATCTACCGCTTCCTTCCATTAGAAAAACTCGTAGCACTTTATAGGGCTGCGGATGTTGCTCTAATCACACCTCTAAGAGATGGAATGAACCTCGTTGCCAAGGAATTTATTGCATCTAAGATCGATGGTAAAGGGTGCTTAATTCTAAGCGAAACCACCGGAGCTGCGTTCGAGCTAGTGGAAGCTATAGTGGTAAACCCAAATAATAAGGAGAAGGTTGCTGAAGCTCTGAAGATGGCTTTGGAGATGTCCGAAGACGAACAAATTCAACGCGTCAGGGCGATGCAGGAAAGATTAAGGCGCTATAATGTTGAAAAGTGGGCTGATGATTTTATTCAAGAACTTAACAAGATTAAGGAGGTTCAGCAAGAATTCAGCACGAAATATCTTATGAGGGAGCTTGGGAAACTTCTTGAAGATTATCGAAATTCTTCCAAGAGATTGCTATTGCTCGATTACGATGGAACTCTTGTTCCGCACGTAGATGATCCGAGGAAAGCAGAGCCCGATGAGGAACTTATGAATATTTTGGCTGAACTCAGTGGCGATCAAAGAAATACTGTAGTGATTGTGAGTGGAAGAGATAAGAAAACTCTTGAGGAGTGGTTT
>CAYMEG010000147.1:0-2772 GCA_964389535.1 uncultured archaeon
AAGTACGAGGAGTTTGCGGAGTTTAAGTACTATCCTTAGAACAAAATTAAAATTACTTTTATATGATATATGTGAGCAATGGCACGTATGTCGCTTTCGCTCAATATAGAAAAGGTCATGGAGATCGTAGAGGAATTTTTGAAGCGTAAGAATGCGAGGTTCGAGGTGAAACGTTTCCGCACGAGATACGGTCTGAGATACATCGAATACAGATTGGGATTTTTAAAGAAAATTAAGATATTCAGCTATATGTGGGGTGCGGAAATCATTTTACCCCGGGGTTTTAAGGAGCTCAAATCCATCCTCTCTGTCTACGAACTCAAACTTCCAGAGAAGCCGAAAATTAAGGACAGGTGGGATTATGTATTAGAGCTTCAGATATACGAGAAGAAGGTGGGAATGGTAAAGAGGGCGATTGCGATTAGAACGGTGATGCTACTCCTGATCGGTGCGTTCGTCGAGAATGTTTATCCCGATTCAGGGTTAAAGTTCGTTCTCGCATTCTTACCAATCCTTCTGCTCATTCCCGCTCAGAGGGGATGGGGCCAATTCGTTGAACCATCTGAGTGGGCGATTCCGGTGCTGTATCCGTATTACAGGATGAGGATCAGGAGGTTAAAGGAACGTTGCAACGAAATTTGATCTTTGTGCTCTACAAAATTTATTAAATCTTTAGTAGTATTCATTACGCCGATGATGAAGCTGGTGAGCTGCTGATAGATGATGAAAGGATGGCTGGCTGAGGATAGATTTTTATGCATTCGATTTTATGTGATCTTTGGATGATGATGGTCGGTACCTACTGATATGATGATGAGGGCTGGGTTTTCTGATAACTAAATCAAAGTTAAGATGAACTCGCTTAACCTTTTGGCATCTTCTTTATCTCTCATAATTGTATCCGTTGCTACAACTTCAATTCCTTTACACTTACCAACTAAATTAGCATCGGAGTTATCTACCACAAGCACATCCAAAAAATCGGCATAAATGTCTGCAACTCCCAACGGACTAACATCATAACCCTTAGCTCTCATAAACTTTGCAGCTGGCCCGCTTACGGGTCTGTTCCCCACGATAGGTGAAACAGCTATGACCTTCTTTAGTCTTAACCTATCTTTTATCCCTTTAACGAGCAGAATGGGCATTATACTCGTAATCGGATTACTTGGCCCTATTATAACACCGTTACAATCTTCCAGAGCTTCAATCACGTCATCCGTAGCCTTGGCGTTCTCGATTCCCTTAAAATATATGTCCAAAACTTTCGGCTTACTTTTATACTTAACCCAGAACTCCTGAAAGTGCATCTCGCCTTGGGGGGTTACTATGATCGTGGCAACCTCCTCTTCACACATCGGCAGAACTTCAGCCTTCACGCCGAATGCATCCTTCAGCTTTCTTGTAGCCTCAGTCAGCGTGTAGCCTTGCCTTAGCAGTTCAGAGCGAAATATGTGGGTTGCCCTATCAAGATCTCCTATCATCATGAACTCGTTCCATCCCAACCGTTTGAGTTGTTCGTGCGTTTTGAAAGTATCTCCCTTTATTCCCCACCACTTTTCATCGTCTATAATCCCGGCAATAGCGTATATGACGGAATCTATGTCTGGACAGATCTTGTTTCCGGAGATCCAGATATCCTCAGCTGTGTTCACGATTACAGTGAGATCATCAACAAAATCTTTCAATCCTTGCAAGAGCTTCGGGGTTCCTGTTCCTCCAGAGAGAACAACTATTTTCATAATTTCCACCGAATATAAAATCAAGTAATTACCCTCGCTCCGTTCTCTTCGACTATAACAGTATGCTCAGCCTGACTTACAAGTCCCTTCCCAACCTCTGTAAGCACTGGATAAGCTCTAAGAACCCCCTCTCTAACAAGCTTTGCCAGAATGACACCTGAAGCCTTTAACCACCTCTTAGCAAAAGGCAGTGTCTTATATCTCTTCAGGATCTCATCCATAAGTAGCCTTGCCTGCCTCATCCTGACTGGCTTGACTGCTATCAACGAGAAGATCTCGCATTCTCTCCTCTCAGCAACCTTTCCAACGCCGTTCGTTACAAAAGGCTCGATCGCTATCACCGTTCCTTCCTTAAGCTCAACGCCCTTCTCTATCTTAACGTTGTATATCGTTGGAGGTGCATGGGCTAGATACTGATCCAAACCGTGCCCGGTTAAGTTTATTATCGGCTTGAATCCGAATTCGACTATCGTGTTGTAGATTGCTTCGCTTATCTCGGCGGTATTCACTCCAGCATGTATGACTTCTATGGCATTCTTCAAAGCCTCTTCAGCCGCTCTGACGAGGTCTTCGTGATCTCCCAAGTCAACCGTTATGGCCGTATCGGCTATGTAGCCGTCTATGTGTGCACCGATGTCCAACTTTACGACATCTCCCTCTTTAAACACCCTCTCATCATTCGCCTTAGGTGTAAAATGTGCCGCATCGCTGTTTATCGAAATGTTGCATGGAAAGGCTGGCTCAGCCCCCAATTCTCTTATCCTATTTTCAACGAACTCTGCAACTTCTAGCAACTTTACTCCAGGCTTTATCAGCTTTATCGCTTCTTCTTTCACTTGCTTGAGAATCCTACCGGCTTCGATATACTTCTCAAGACTCATCGATCCGATTCAGCGCTTGAAGAAGATTAGGTTTACGATCCTCAGACCTAGCTCCATCATCATTTTTCAGAAGGGGTTATGGTCATCATCGGAGAAAAGTGGACCGGTGGGGATTTGAACCCCAGGCCTTCGCCATGCCAAGGCGACGC
>CAYMEG010000148.1:0-2745 GCA_964389535.1 uncultured archaeon
TCCTCTGGCAAAGGCATGTTCAGTTCTTTGGCGTGATCGATATAGTTCAGACCTATGCATACGATCTTGCTCGGCTTTACAGGTGGAAGAAACTTAACGTGCTCGAATTTTAACCCTTCAAAATCGATTATGCCATTTTCGATCTTAAAATAACCCTCAAATATTTCTCCATGGGCTATAAATCTTCCGTATGCAAGCATAAACCATAACTCTTGCAAGATGATATAACGATTTTTATTCTGTCATGAACCATCGCGTTCTGCCGAGTATCCAACATAACAACCTCTAAAAAATCTAAGTCCAAACATCGATCATGGAAGAATATGTTATGAATGATAGGTTTAGAAAGTTCTTAGATGCTAAGGTGCTCGAATATAGGCCGGGATTTGCTAAGATTGAAGGTGTCGTTGAGGAGGAGTTCACAAACATTCATGGATCCGCACATGGTGGCTATTTAATCGCTTTATCAGATTTCGCGCTGAGTTTAGCGGCGAATTCAGACGGGATAAAGAGGTTTGCAGTATCCATAAGCATGAACTTTTACACACCCGCGTTCGTCGGAGATAAGCTGATAGCTGAAGCTAAGTTGGTTGGAGGTGGAAAAAGGATATCCTTTTACGAGATATCTGTAATTAAAGATGACAAGATCATTGCAAAGGGGGAAGCTATAGTTTATTCAAGAGGTGAAAGGATTGGGGGATCATGAATGGATAGTAAGAAGTAACTTCCAATCTTTTTATACCAGAAGGATAATTAAAGATCTCACTGGTTGAATTTTAAGACTGGCTTTCAGCTTTGATGGAGGTATTTGGAGAGAATCATCTAATTCTATCAATCCCAAATTTTCTTCTCATAATTTCAACTGTCTCGTTCTTCTGTGGGATCTCACCATCTGGCTCGTATCTTGAAAGAAGATTTGGAGATCTTACACCAGTCATTATGGCCATGACTCTGACCATTCCTTCCAATTCCGGTTCAATCCTCGCTCCCCAAATAACATTTGCATTTACATCGATCTCAAACGTGAGCTCTCTAACTATCTCTTCAGCCTCCTTAATGGTTAGATCGTTTCCTCCGGAGATGTGGATCAGCGCGCCTTTAGCCCCTCTGAAATCAACCTCAAGTAATGGATGGCTTAAGCAATCTCTAACGACATCCTTGGCCTTGGATTGGGACTTGGACTCTCCAACCAACATGACTGCAACTCCGCCGTTCTCCATCACAGCCTTAACATCTGCAAAGTCTATGTTCATGAGCGATGGTCTCGTAATCGTATCTGTGATGCCTTTGATCGTTTCGGCGATAAGCTGATCCATAACACTGAAAGCCTGTTCTATGGGCAAGTTTGGAACGTATTCAAGCAATTTGTTGTTGTCTAGAACTACAACCGTGTCAGAATACTTTCTGAGTTCCTCTAAACCCTCAGCCGCCTTTCTTAACCGTGCTCTCTCAACCAAGAATGGCATGTTGGCCATGCTTATCACTATGGCGCCCTGTTGCTTCGCAACCTCGGCTATGACAGGAGCAGCTCCAGTTCCAGTTCCACCACCCATGCCGGCACAAATGAAGACCATGTTTGCATCAACCAAAAGTTGCTCGAAGACTCCTCTTGCCATCTCAGCAGCTTTCCTTCCAATCTCTGGATAACCCCCAGCTCCCAATCCCCTCGTGATACTTCTTCCAATCAAAACCTTCTTATCGGCTTTCGTGATCATCAGATGTTGCTTATCCGTATTTACTGCGACTGTCAAAACACCTTCAACACCTATATTCTTCAATCTCGTTATCGTGTTGTTTCCAGAACCCCCGACTCCTACAACAACTATCTTGGGAATTTCAAAATCTTCAATTTCCCTCTCCTCAACCTTTTCCTTCTGATAGTACTCCTGAGCCTTAACCACAAAAGACTTCATAACAAACCCCTCACACGAAAGGACGCATATTCTGCTGCCTTTCAATAAGCTTAGCCTTTTCAGCTAAAAGCTTACGAATAGCATCCCTGATCGCTTCACTAACGGAGGCGTACTCCCCCATCTGAACAAGTGCCTCCAACATTTCATAATGTTGATCCGTAAGCCTGATCGAGATCTTCCTCATTTCGGCTCACCTAAACATCCTGTCCTACACGTGTGTGCTCAGCGACTTCCCCATGTGGTCAGTTCATGGTTCATTTGTCCGACATTGTCGGACAATAGTCCGACTTAATAATATATAAGCATTTTGGTTTCAGTATTATATACCTCCATAAAAGATGAAACCAAAAATAAGCCAAAAACAAAAATAGATATAAAAGGAGATTTAAAACAAAACAAGCACACAAAACCTTTTGACGAAAAAATCTAGGAGATTAAACATTATCTTAGTATTTTATAATTTGATATCTAATTATTCTTATTATGATCATGCGGCAAGTCCCAGCGTTTACTTGGGTCACCCCTTATGTACTTCTCAATTAACCTATCCTCTAAATTGAGATCGAACAGATTTGCCAAGCTTAGAACCATAAACATGACATCTACAAGCTCTTCTTTGATGTTTTCCAGCTCTTTCTTTCTAACGGCCTCAGCCAATTCTCCGACCTCTTCAAATAAAACTGCCAACAGAAAGAGTTCTCCAGATTTGGAATCGATTTCATAATACTTCTCTTTAATAATCTTTTGAATATCTTTTAGTTCCATGGATCAATTTAGCGGTTAGATTTAAATATCATTTTTGTTCTTTAAGGTTGAGATGGCTGAGGAGATT
>CAYMEG010000149.1:0-2704 GCA_964389535.1 uncultured archaeon
CCCTCAGCGTTTTTCTTCTTTTCGGGTTTTTCTGGATTGTAATGAATTGGAATTACCAACTCAGGTTTTAACCTCTTCATCTCAGACACGTAATCGTCATAGAAGTCTGGGAAGCATGCGGTAAATACGACCTTCGGATTTTCGACATCTGGGAACTTAGCCGAATCACCGGTATGTAAAACTCCATTGTAGAAGTAGCTGACGGACTCGACAGCCTTCCAACACCAGCTTTCCAAGATCTTTATTCCCTCGATCTCCATTCCAGGCTTAGCCTCGATTCCCTCAAGCTTGAACTCTTTCAAAACGAACGAAGGAGCTACAAGTTTTTCGTAATCGAGTTTCTTGAGTTTCTCAACATCGATGTGGTCAGAATGCTCATGCGTAACCAAGACATAGTCTATCCTGCCCTCTGGCTCAAGTAAATAGTTTGGATCGATCACTACATGTTTCTCAGCAAAGATTTCAACGCATGAATTTCCAAGCCATTTCAGCTTCATATGAGAAATCTCTAAATTCTTTTAAGATATGTTTTACGGAATTGGAAGGAGCAGATCTCATTACATTAAATGACGGATAATCGAATAAATTAAACTTACATATACATTTTCAGTAGATTGGTAAAATATCAAGAGGTCAGCTAAGCTTCTAAAACCTCCAACGCCTTATTTGCTGAAGCTTCATCGTATATAACCAGCGCTATCTCCTTAACATTTTTGATCGTCTTTGCAAACGCTTCAACAATCTCTAGAAACGTCTTAACTACCTCCTCAAGTGGGCAACCGTATATCCCAGCGCTTATAGCTGGAAAAGCTATCGATTTTAGCTTAAGTTCCTCAGCCTTTTTCAAAGGTCCTATCAACGCTTTCTTAAGTTTTTCCTTAAATTCCTCATTCCAAACGCCGCTGCATATTGGACCGACCGTATGAATCACGAACCTTATTCCGTTCTTTTCCAGAGCCAAAGCGGGGGTAACTACAACCTCCCCATGTTCAATGTAGTCTCTTCCGATCTGTCTCTTCATCTCCTCCTTGCTTAGGCGTGTGTACTCTTCCGGATTGCCATCTGTTGCCGCCTTTGCAATTGCCAGCGCAACTCCTCCCCCATGCTCCAAATACTTGTTTGCAGCGTTTACAATCGCTTCAGCCGGATACTTTGTTATGTCTCCCTGAACGAGCTTAAAAGATAGGCTATCCAGTTCAAGCTCCTTTAAGATCTTCATGTTCGAAATTACACCTTAAACGATTAAATCTATTACGTTAGGAGTCAAATTTAATTACAGCTTGATTCTACCTCCATTAGAGCCCCCGTGGGGTAGTGGACATCCTGGAGGTCTCCGGAACCTCCGACCCGGGTTCGATTCCCGGCGGGGGCGCTTTTTAAATTCTTAACTATGGGTGATCGGCCTTGAAGGTAGTGATAGCATTCGATGTAGATGGCACGCTTGAAGTTGGAAATCCTCCGGGACCTATAAAGCTATCTAAGCTCAAACGATTGAAAGAGTTTGGATTGATAGTAGGGATAGTTGGATCGTTCAAAAAGGTAAAAGGCGTTCTTCCCAATCTTGACTTTTACTACCCGGGCCATCCTCATAAGCCAAAATATCTCAGAGAAATCAGAGAAAGGTATAATCCCGCTCTTGCCATATATGTCGGTGATGAGGAGGCCGATAGACTCGCGGCCCTCAATGCTGGTTTCATTTATGTGAGACCCGAAGATTTTCCTTTAAGTTAAGTTTTGTTAGAGATCTTCGATAGATCGATCCTGCCGATCGGTCCGATAGTAAGGCATCGTTTAACGTTCACATCAAAGGCCGCTTATGAGGATGGAATAAGGTCATAATTTCTAAAATTTAAGTGTATGAATGTACCTGCACCTATAATTTACGCGCAGCTTTACCGGTTTGTGAACGACATCCCCAAAGAAAACGTTTATGCGATCGATGGTATCAATACCTCCTAATGGGTGAACCGACATCTGAGCTAAAGGAGGTTGGGATAGTTCTTGGAGGTTCTACGCCGTCATATGCTCCCGTTCAACTGAGGAAGGATGTTGAAGACACCGTTGAGGAGCAACAGCTTGCTGTTATAAAGGATAGCAGATATCCGGGGAAGTTGTTTATAGGGGTTCTGAGGGGGATTAGGAGGTTGGATCCGATTTTGAGAGGAAACGTTAGAACACCGTACGTTGAGTATCATGAGTATTGGAGTCAGGCTTACCCTGAGATGAGCTACACCAACATTTACGTTTCTCTATGCTCTGTAATAGATTTGGAGAACAGAGTTATTGAGAATTGTAGAATCGCCCCTCATCCGAATTCGAAGGTATACGTAATGAATAGGGGAGCATCGATGTTGAATAAAATTGAAGAGGCTATAAGGAAAACCGTTCAGGAGGAAATCTGTATCGGTGAGCAGAAGTACAGCGGGCTAAGACTTCCCTTGAACGCTTACTATGCCAGATGTCATATCGGTGTCTTTGGAGCTACCGGAATGGGAAAATCAAGGCTTGTCAAGGCGTTAGTGGATGAGCTCGTTAAGAACTACGCAATCATCATATTCGACCACACCGGCGTTGATTACACACCATTTTACAGCGAAAATTACGTAATCAGCTCTAAGGACATAGAGATCAGTGCAGATGCTATGTCCTCAGTTGTTTTGGACATGGCAAGACTGGATAGAAGTACGTATTCAACGTACATGGA
>CAYMEG010000150.1:0-2667 GCA_964389535.1 uncultured archaeon
AAGCGTTGAGTAGTAACGGTTAAATACCTGACCGAACACGTGTTCGGTATGAAGGTATTCGAAGTAACGTTTATACTGGCGATGCTGCTACCGTTTGCGATCGGTTGCGATTGGGCTTACCATTACTGGATCGCTGTTACGGCATCGTATCTGGCATACATAACGGCAAAGAGGTGGAAGTATGAATGAATTCATAGCACTGATAATTCTCTATGCAATTATCGGAACTGCCATAGCAGCATATGCAAGAAAAGGTGTCAGAACTCAAGAGGATTACTTCATCGGTGGTAGAAACATCGGAGGGATTATATCAGCTCTGACATACGCTGCAACAACGTATTCGGCTTTTATGATGGTTGGATTGGTCGGATTGAGTTATATGACCGGAGTTGGTGCTGCTGGCTTTGAGCTCATGTATCTTGTCGGAACACTATTTCTACTATCTTACTACGCTCCAAAGGTTTGGAAGCTTGGGAAGGAAAGAGGATTTGTTTCTCCGGCGGAGATATTCGCATACAGATACGGAGATGTTACCGCAAAGCTTGCCACGATCCTCGCACTCATTGCTTTAATACCTTACACATCGATACAGATGATAGGAGTTGCTTTGATCTTGCAGAAGAATGCTGGAGTAAACTTCGCAGTCGGTGTTGCGATAGCTTCGATCTTAATCGCCCTCTGGGCTTTCTTGGGCGGACTTAGAGGGGTTGCCTGGACGGATGCTGTTCAGGGTTTGTTCATGCTTACAGTTGCCATCTTGGCCGTTTTCTGGACGTTCAACTACATCGGGGGATTCGAAATTCCCAAGGATCTTGCCGTAGTTCCAAACGAGTTTTGGACGCCTTTGAGATTTGCCACACTCACAATCCCATGGTTCTTCTTCGCATTGACAAATCCCCAAGTCTTTCAAAGGCTATTCATTCCAAAGGATGAGAGAGCCGTGAAGAGGATGGTAGTTCTCTTCGGTACGTTTGGATTGATATACACCGTACTTGTAACATTCCTAGGCCTAAACCTGAGATTTGGAACTGAAATTGGAAAGTTTCCGTTCGTTGCTGATAGAGATAAGGTTACACCAACCCTACTCAGTATGATGCCCAACTGGATCGCCTTGCCCTTGGCATTAAGCATAATAGCAGCTGCCGTAACGACTGCAAACTCTATAATCCTAACCCTTTCGTCGATGGTTCTAAGGGATGTGATCGGGGAAAAAGCTAGGGTGATGGGTGGAAAGGTTGTTGTAATAGTTTTGACGATCGTTGTGGCGATATTTGCTCTAAAGAGGATGAGTTACATAGTTGAATTGGCCGTTCTTTCCTCAACCATTTTACTATGCCAACTACCCCTCATCTTAGGAGTTTTCCACTGGAGATGGGGTAAAGAGTGGACAGGGTTGACCACGCTCATCTGTGGATTCACAACGGCAATAATCCTCTCAGCTATGAAACATCCGATGGTTTCGATCGCAACTTTTTGCGTATCGTTTGCAGCTTTTCTTACGGTGAGTCTAATCGAGAGGTAAGGGAACTATGCCAACATCTCTGCAAGCCTTTACGTCGACTAAGTAACCATTCCAAGGACTATCGTCTGTCAGATTTTTCCAATTTTCATTCAACTCGTTTAAACCCCTATTTAAAGCATCCATAAAGCTTGAATTGATCAGAGTAGTTTCGAGGGCATACATCATCCCATCGTTTGGATCGATCCAAGCGACGAATGCGTGATCAGGTAGCAACACTATGAAAGGTCTAAAGCCCAAAGCTTCGATGGCAGAGGCGAACAGAACAGCCCCATCCACACAGTTCATAGCTTTAAGCTTGAGAGATTCCGCTGGCAGTCTAACCCTTTGAACCACATCTCTCCCATACGTGAACGGCGTGTTGACGTAGCTTACGTTGTACTCGTACTTCAAAGCTTTGTATATCGCCTCGATCTGTGGTAGGATTTTACCTCTAGCTCCTTTAAGTTCACGATTTGGCGCGTACTTCTTAGCCTTCGCAAGCAACTCCTGAACGGATCTATCGTTGGGAGTTACGAACACCGCTATGTAATCCTGCATGTTGATCCTTCTTCCGTCTTTACAGTTTAGAACCCAAACCATGACATCCAGCGGATAGACGTCAACCATAACCGTTTGCTCGCACCAAGTTTTCCAGTTGCTCCCACTTTTATATTCAACCTTGTAGTGTAGACAGATCTTGGTCTTCGATCTGAGCTCCTTGATCTTTTCCAGAATCAGAGGAATCGTCTGATTAACTATTACGGTTTCCTTTGGCGGGATTACCAATGTTGATACAGCTGGATTGCTGATTCCAACGTATTCCGAGGTGATCTTGACGGTTATCGGCTTACCCATAGGGTTGGTAATTTTGAAGGTTATATCCGGTATCTTCTGCTCCCAAAACGCGTTGTAAAATGCTAGCGGGTAGGGATCGTAATACGAGGGCTGGACTATCAGCTCGACATTTTCAGAACAGCCCAACGTGGTAACTGCGAGTAACATCATCGCTATGAGATACTTTTTCATAGGCTATCGATTCAAATCGTTGCTTATATCCTTATCTAAGCTTTTAACATGACCGAAATCTTTATAATCTCTTGGATAGATGCTCTTTCAAGGGCCGGTAGCTCAGCCTGGTAGAGCGTCGCCTTGGCATGGCGAAGGCC
>CAYMEG010000151.1:0-2615 GCA_964389535.1 uncultured archaeon
TAATAGATGAGGTTTGTGAAATGGGAGTCACCACCGTACGTGTCAAGTTCCGAGGGATCCTAAGACTTGCGTGGAGAAGGCGCTGCAACCCCAACTTTGAGATCGATGGCATAGGAGATCTGATGAGACTTTTCTTTGAAGTTTGTCGAGATAGCGGTCAAATTCCAGTCAAAATCGATCCAAAGACGAAACCAAATATCGCTCCAGCGTTCAAAAAGGGTAAACCGGCATGAGGACGGTTGAACCTCTCTGCAACAACGATCAAAGTTACCATGCCGATGATCCCTCCCAACAATGCCGTTAGAGCTGGAACCTTCAGGAAACCGATCGAAGGAGCATCAACGAATGTCTGGGCTGATACTACCAGTATGTTCGGAATCACGACATCTCCGACTCCCAAGAGCATCGGCCTGTCCTTTGTGGGTATTATGAACAGCATCGGCAAACCCATCTTTATCACGGAATCCGCGAGATCAACCATGTGTCCAGTCTTATACACCGATACAGCGTCGTAAATGGCCAGTATAACGAGTAAAATTATGACAGGCAGAGGTTCGAGGCTTATTCCGAACATCGACGTTATTCCTCCAGCCAAAAGCAGGGCTGATGCGTTTATGACAATCCAATTCGGCTTCTTAACTAGCAGAGAGATTATAATTAAGGCAACGATCAACGACAGATCTCCTAGGAACGGAATCAGAACGTAGTATACTGAAACGAATACGAGCACGTACATGAATAGTCTTAGAAACTTCTCACTCTTCTTCGCCATTATCAGGATGAAGGCCGTAAAAACCAATATCAGGCCAAAATATAGAAGGGAATTGGAAACATCCGACGGATTTTCAAAAACCCGCATACCGCTCTCTTCATACTTCGGAATGCACGAGACGGCTAAGAGGGCTGTGATAGCGTAAAACAAAACGAAGATGTACCTCATGGTCTGTATCTGATGTGTATCTTCTCATCCTTCATCAAGGCAAGTCTGAGTGATCTTCCAGCCTCCTTATCCTTCCTGATCTTGATTATCCCCTTCTTGCTGACCGCAGCTGTGAACAGATATTCGTCTCCAGCAAAAACGTCTACAGTCTTTCCCTCCAAGCCCTCGGCATGGATTATGTAATGCTTACCGGTTTCTTCAACCTGAACCTCCCTAACCTCTCCAGAAACCCTTAGAGGTTGTACCTCAAGTCTAACCTTAAGCTCGTTCTCTATCCTCTTTATCCTTCTTCCCCTCTTGCCCAAGAGATGCGGGATTTCCTCCTCGGGCACCTTAACTATGGCCTTTCTGTTGCTAACAACTTCAACTTCATATTCGCTCACGTACCTGCTTATGGTTTCTTCGATCATCTTCTTTATGGCATCCAACTCTTCCTGCTCTATCGGCATCACAACGACCTGCTCTCCGTACGTGTAGATCTCGTACTCGACCCTCTTGGTATCGAAGTCTATAACCTCTATAACCGGCCTTGCGAGATCCTCCTCAACCATCCCGTAAGGAACCTTGACGGTGAAGTTCAGCTCGTAAACCTTCCTTATCTTTCCGGCATCTATGAATATCACCGTATCAACGACCTGCGGGATCACTCCCAATTCAACCCTTCCTATCATTCTCTGAATAGCATCTATAGGTCTTGTGGCATGGGTAACTCCGATCATTCCAACTCCAGCCAAACGCATATCTGCAAATACCTGAAAATCCGATGTTTTTCTCAGCTCGTCGTATATCGTGTAATCAGGTCTAACCAAAAGCAGAACGTCCGCAGTCAGACTCATGTCCCCCTCCAAAGGTGCATATTGCGTTATCTCATCCCTGACCATCAGATCCCTCGGACTCTCCATCGTTTTAACTATGTATCCGTGCTCCATGAGATAGTTCGCTACGCTAGCTGCGAATGTGGACTTTCCAGCTCCAGGCGGGCCAGCTATGAGTATTCCCCTCTGCCTCTCGATGATTCTCCTCTTCAGTTCCTCGCTTATGCCGTACTCATCAAGCGTGACCCTTGCAATTGGTCTAACTGCTGTGATCTCCATCCTATCTGCAAAAGGCCTTTCAGCAATTGCAATCCTCAGATCTCTGAGCTGAACAACTATGACTCCCTTCCTTTCGATTTCGATGCTGCTGTCCTCATCCTGTCTGGCTGCCTCTAGAATTTCATGGGTTATCTGCTGCAGCTCTTCGAGGGTCATAGGTTCGTCCCTTATCTTCACGAGCTTCAACTGGCCGATTCTTCCTCTCTTCGCAAACGGAGGGACACCCTCTCTGAGATGGACGCTTGCAGTATCTGGTGTGAAGAACTGCATGATCTTCGTTTTCTCTGGCCTTATCCTCTCCTGCGTCAGATACATGGCCTTGATACCCTTTGCAACCGCCACGTAGTACTGAACCCTGTCGCTCGTGATCAGTGTAGCATCTTCCTCTTCTGCGATCTTCCTTATCATGTCATCGATTTCGCCACTCTTTGCGAGCTTTATCTGCTCCAAACTAGGTCTTTCGCCCAAAAATAGAACATCAAACCCCTTCTTCTCTGCAATCTCCCTGATCCTCTTTACCTCCTCAAGCCCCTGCAATCCTGTCATCCTTCCCGCGTTGGCCTGAGCCTCCAACTCAGCCA
>CAYMEG010000152.1:0-2579 GCA_964389535.1 uncultured archaeon
AGGCTGTCGTTTTAGATGTTCAAGGAGATTCCAATGTAAAGAAAAAGCTGTTGGGAATGGGAATCGTGAGGGGGACGGAGCTGAAGGTCATCAGAAACGCCCCACTGAAGGATCCTATGGAGATCGAAGTTCGTGGTTACAATCTCTCGATTCGCAAGGCCGAAGCTGAAAACGTTATCGTGGAGGTTCTGAAATGATCAGGGTAGCCTTAGCCGGAAACCCGAACGTCGGAAAGAGTGTGATATTCAACGCTTTGACTGGAGCGAGACAGAAGGTAGGCAACTGGCCCGGAGTTACGGTTGAAAGGAAGGAGGGCATCTGTGAGTATAAGGGTGTGAAGATGCAGATCGTAGATTTGCCTGGTATATACAGCCTAACCGCAACGTCGATAGATGAGAAAATTGCAAGAGATTACATCCTGAACGAGAAACCTGATGTCGTAGTTGATATCGTCGATGCTTCAAATCTGGAGAGAAACCTCTATCTGACCCTTCAGCTGATCGAAATGGAAGCAAACATAGTCGTAGCTCTAAACAAGATGGATCTGGCAGAATCGAGGGGCTACAAAATCGATGTCAAAAAACTTTCAATGGAGTTGGGGGTTCCGGTTGTTCCGATGGTTGCGATAAGGAATGAGGGTATTGAAGAGCTAAAGCAAGCGATAGTTCACGCCGCAAAAAATCCCAAGAAACCAGTTATCAGATACACCGATGAGATAGAGATGGCAATAGATTCTATTCAAAGGAAGGTTGTGGAGAACTCTATCCTTCCGGAGTATCCTTCGAGGTTCGTTGCGATAAAGTTGCTCGAGCTCGATGAGGACATACTCAGAAAAGCCGGAATCGATGAGGGGGTGATACGGCAATGGATTTCGTAACACAGCTTGCGATGGCTAGGTATGAAAAGATTGGTGAAATCGTCGGCAAGTGTGTCAAGAGGGTTGAAAGGCCGAGGACGTTTTCAGATCTTATAGATAAGGTCGTTTTGGATAGGTACCTGGGAATTCCGATATTTTTGGCTTTGATGTGGGCCGTGTTCCAGTTCGCGTTTACCGTTTCTGCTCCTTTCAGCGATGCGATAGATGTTTTCTTCTCAGCTTGCTCCGATTGGGCCAAGAACAACATAGCAAATCCTCAGCTCGCATCACTTATAGGTGATGGGATATTCGGTGGATTGGGATTCGTTCTCGTATTTCTGCCGCCAATAGCCTTCGTTTTCATAGCCTTGGCGATTCTTGAGGATACGGGCTATCTGTCAAGGGCTGCGTTCGTCATGGACAGAGCTATGACCAAGGTCGGCTTGCAGGGTAAGTCCTTCATACCGATGCTCCTCGGCTTCGGATGCAACGTTCCAGCGATAATGGCAACCAGAACGATCGAGGATGATGCCGATAGGAAGATCACGATAATGGTTAACCCGCTCATGTCTTGCAGTGCTAGGTTGCCAGTCTATCTTCTCTTCGCCGGGGTTTTCTTCAAGGAATACGCTGGAGCTGTGATAACTTCGATGTACCTGCTTGGGATATTCTTGGCTGGAATCATGGCGACGCTGTTCAGAAGATTCATATTCGGTGGAAAGCCATCTCCCCTGCTTTTGGAGATGCCGCCCTATGAGATGCCAACTGTTAAAAGCGTTTTAAGCAACGCATGGGTAAGGACGCAGATATTTCTAAAGAAGGCCGCAACGATCCTATTCGTTGGTGCTATGATCATGTGGTTCTTAACCACACATCCCTGGGATGCGACGAACGGCGGTGAGTTGGTTGAGAACTCCTATGCATCGATGATCGGCCATGCGATCGAACCGATCATCAAGCCCTTGGGATTGGACTGGACTGCTGGAGTTGCACTGCTTGGCGGCTTCATGGCCAAGGAGATAGTCGTTGGAACTTTGGGAATAATATACGGAGTCGGAGAGGAGGAGGTTGCGGACGTGATACCACAACACTTCACTCCAGCTTCGGCCTTAGCTTTGATGGTCATAACCCTGATATACATCCCATGTCTGGCGACGATCGGAATCTTAAGGCAGGAGTTGGGAAGTTGGAGGTGGACTGTGTTTGTAGTTGCTTACGAGCTCGTTTTGGCCTACATCGTCGCTTTGATAGTCTACGCGTTCGTTCAGGGGGTGGTGTAGATGAGGTGGTATTCAGCAATCCTATTTCTAGTGACCTCAATACTGGGATCGATTGAAATTGCGAGTGGGTTGAACGGAGAATCGATAGTTCAGATGATTCCGAGCGATGCCTTCGGCGGGTTGATCCTCATTACGATATCGGCCATATTCCTGAGGGGAATCTTACTTGAAGACTACGAACCCTTCTTCTACTTCGGCTCTACGATGCTGGCGATATTCGGCATCTTGTACCTCTTAGTTCTACTTGCAAACGGACTCGATGCTGTGATAGTGGGCGAAAGCTGGAACCCGTTAAACGATCTCAGAGTGGAGATTCTCCTAGTTCCATTTGCGATACCTGGCTTGACTTCGTTGATCAAGGCGAGGAGAAGTCTTCCTCCCTAAAATCGATTGACTTTTAAAGCTAACGCTTATCGTGAGGTTCGAATGAAAGTAGCGATGGT
>CAYMEG010000153.1:0-2572 GCA_964389535.1 uncultured archaeon
GTTCAGATGGTTAGAACTGCTAAGAATCTAAAACCGGTCGGATGCAATGCCGTGCAGCTGACGGGAGGAGAGCCAACTCTTAGGGACGATCTAATCGACATAATAAAGGCTATCAAGGCTGAGGGAATCGATCACATCCAACTGAATACGAACGGGATAAGACTTGCCCTTGAGAGGGATTTCGCCTTGAAGGTTAGGGAGGCCGGAGTTAATACTGTATATCTATCGTTCGACGGTGTAGATGAGAAGACTAATCCAAAGAACATAAGAGAAGTACCAGCTATACTGGAAAATTGCAGAAGGGCTAAGCTTGGAATAGTTTTAGTTCCTACGGTGATTAGAACGGTAAACGACCACCAGTTGGGAGATATAATCAGGTTTGCCGCCGACAACGTAGACATAATCAGAGGTGTAAACATACAGCCAGTCAGCCTGGTTGGAAGCATGCCAAGGAAGGAGAGAAAAAGATATAGGATAACGATTCCAGACGTTATAAAGAGAATCGAGGAGCAGACGAACGGTGAGATTTCGAGAGAGGATTTCTATCCAGTCCCATGCGTAACCCCCATTTCGCACTTCGTTGAAGCTTTAACTGGAAGGCCGCAGTACGAATTCACATGCCACTTCGCATGTGGAATGGCCACCTATGTTTTCAAGGAGGATGATAAGCTGATTCCGATTACGAGGTTCATCGATGTTGAAGGATTCTTTGAATACTTGGACGAGAAGGCTGAGGAAATCAAGAACAGTAGAATAAAGAGTTTAAAGGTTTTGAAGAGCATCATAGATCTGAGAAAGTTTATAGATTCGAAGAAGGCTCCAAAGAGCCTTGACGTAAGCAAGATACTGTTTGAGGTTCTGGTTAGACACGATTACTCAACGCTTGGAGAATTCCACGCAAGGACGCTGTTCATCGGAATGATGCACTTCCAAGACCTCTACAACTACGATATCGAAAGGGTTAGAAGGTGTGTGATCCACTACGGAGCACCCGATGGCAGAATAATTCCGTTCTGTGCATTCAACGTTCTACCCGAAATCTACAGAGATAAGATCCACGAGCAGTTCGGAATTCCGATTGAAGAATGGGAGAAGAAGACTGGTAAGAAGCTCAGGGACGACATCTACAGGGTCATCAGAAGACCGAGGGATTAAAATAAAATAAAAAAATTTAAGTGGCAACTTTCTGTTGTATTGCGAAGAGGTTTATTATCGTAACATCCGAAGCTGGCATATCTCCTTCGAATGCATGGAAGTTCCAAGATGCGTCATCCAGAGCCCAATCGTAACCTACCTGCCAGATGAAGAAACCGGCAGACGCTCTGTGACCGGTGTTGCACGTCGTTATTATCTTCCTAACCTGACTCGGGAACTTTTCAGATATCATGGCTTTTATCTCTTCTGGAGATTTCAGTATCTTCTTTTCTTTGTCCTTCCAGAACAGATCGGATGGTATGTTTTCAGCCGTCATTATATGGCCTCCTCTGATCGTCTTAGCCTTCGATCCGTTGTAGTATGCGAGGGGTCTCATGTCACATATACCGATGCTCGGATTCTCTATGGCCAGTAGTATGTCATCTCTCGTTGCGTACATGTCCCATCTTATCTTGCTCTCATCAACCGTAAACGTTCCAGTTTCAGGCAAATCCGGACTGTAAACTTTGAAATCGCTCGTTAGATATCTGCTTTCAAGAACGGTATAGTTTACGGGAAACAGCTTTACGTTGTCAAATCCGAGGAAGTAGAGTACGTACCAAACAACGCAAGCATCCGTTGGATTCCTCGCAACTACGATGACAGTCTTGCCTTCACTCACTCCCAGCTGTCTAAATATGTGCTGTAACTCATCTGGATCGAACTGGCCGGGTTTTATGGGGTATCCCCATATTCCCTTTATTAGACCGTTCTTCTGTCTGAAAACCTTGAAACTAGCCCATATGGCATTCCTAACGCTTTTGTCAGGCTTTTGTTTGCTTGCATCGATTATCACGTACTTGTCGGGATGCTCGATCGCCTTTACTATATCCTCCTTGGTGGCCATAGCCTCGGGATGGGCCCATCCGCTCGTCGGTCTACTTGCCAACGATCCATAGATGCCTAAAGTCAAAAGCGATAGTATGAGCAATAAGACAACTACGTGTCTCTTCATACGATACCCCCCGCTTCAACTGTGTGGTGTTATCAGGAACAATATATAAGTTAAACTAACAAATTACATATCACGTATAAAATACCATTTATAGGTATTCTTTTATACGTGATATGCTATAAGAATGCAAGGATTGAAGTTATCACGAGCTACCGCAAAGTCTTTCGAGAACGTTGAGAAATCTCCTTCCTTCCTCTGTCAATATGTATGGATTGTCACCCTCGATCAACCCCGCATTGATCAAAGCGTCCAGTATCGGTTGAAGTCTTGTTAATTCAACGTTAGCCTTCCTAGATATGGCTGTTTTCCTTTCAAGCGCGTTGCAAGCTCTCAGTACATCCCTGATAATCATCAATTTGTCCCTTCGTCCCATAATTTAACGTTTAATAATTTCAATCTTAAAATTTACGATTTTGTATCAAC
>CAYMEG010000154.1:0-2562 GCA_964389535.1 uncultured archaeon
GTGTTAACTTAATAGTCGTCGAGGAGGAAGACAAATCTCCTGAAGAGGAATTGGTAGAGGATTTGATTTCTATAGTAGTTTCGTTTGCTGGCAGGATTTACGGTAAAAGAGGAGCAAAAAATATCGTGGAGGTAATAAGAAAAGAGGTTGAAGCTCATGGTTAAGATTGCTATTCCCGGCTGGATCTGCGAAATATCGGATGAAGATAAAAAGGAGCTTGAGAAGTTGATGTTCAAATTCGGCAAAGCGAGGAGAAGAGCCTACTCACTTAAGTGGAAAGGTGTCCGGAAAGCAGACATTGAGAGGATTCTGCAGGAGGAAACAGGACTAAATGCTCGTTACGTTAAAGATGCTTACAACTCGATCAAGGATCTGCCACCTCACATAACATTTGGTGGCAAGAGAAACCAGTTACTCAGGATGAAAGGAAAAATCTCGAAGGATGAGTACAGAAAGAGGAGAAATTCGATTTTGATATCCAGGGGAGAAAAATCCAAGAGGGGAAACCTGAATATGCGATTAGATTTAAGCACAATGAAGTTAAGGGTCAATTGTTGTAACGGGAAGTGCATCTATCCTAAGATCTACATTCCTATGAAGTACTTGGAAAAGTATGGTAAGTACTTGGATGGCTCTCATCCTTACACGGTCATCATAAAAAGATTGGATAACGATAAAGGTTTTAGAGTTTTCTTTATCGTGGAAGTCGAATCTCATGAAAAAGAAGGTAGCAGAGTTATGGCTTTAGATATTAACGCTGGTCATACTGATTTCGCCGTAATGGATAAGAAGACATGGAAAATCGTAGCAGTTGGCAAGTTTCATCATCATGAGACTCAGTACGTAAGAAGGAAAAGAAGAACGTATTTGCTTCACAAACTAGTAGATAAAATTGGCGTAATTGCCAGACATTTCGATGCTGATGTGGTTATCGGTAAGCTGGGAACTTCCAGCTTTAACGGTCCTCGAAAGATGAATAGAATAATCCACAACATACCTCAGTATAAGTTTAGACAGATTTCGTCGTACAAACTTCCTTTAAAATATGGTGTTAAAGTGTTAGAAAAATCTGAGGCTTATACATCTAAAATCGGTAAAGTTTTGGGCAAATTTATTGGTTTAGACGTTCACAAATCATCTGCTATAGCCTTCGCCCTTAAAGTTGCAGATTACTCACGTTTCAAGCTCATCCTCTCCGAAGTCCGCTCGGATGAGGCCGATGGAAGGCTGAGGGCGAGGCGTAGGAGGGGAAGCGGGCTAACAGCCCCCTTGGTGAGCTTTGCTCACCAAGGCGATGATGCTTTGCAGAGGCTAACGGGGGATTCCAGGTACCCCGTGCTCTCCGCATTTGCGGAGAGTGTAAAAACCGACCTAACGGGTCGGATATGGTGTGTGAAGATCCGTTAGGTTTTGGAGGCCTGGTTCCCGTGAAACTAAATGATCTAATTTCAACGATTTCTTCGAGGTTGAACGATAAACATATTGAAAATTTAAAGAAGATCGTTGAGATTTCCAAGCGATTTCATAAGATGGCCAAGATTCCCGTGAGAAACGTTGATATCTCTGAAGAATCTGTAGTTCTGGAATCTGGTCATCAGCCGAACTTCTTTCCTTACAGCGGTGTTTGGAGGAAGGTCTTTCTCCTCGATTACATAAGCGAGAGGTTGGCCGAAATTGGCAGAGAGGTTGTACCCGTTTTTGGCCTTTTCGACTTCAACCTGTGCACGGCAAGGCTACTATTTCAGAATAGGGTTCCGGCCGTTAACAAAGATGGATTCGTGACCATAGGTCTAAGGAAGCCGTCAGGGTTGAACATATGGAGGAGGTTCAATTCAATCGAAAAACCTACCGAAGAAGATTGGGAGAAGGTCGTCAATAGGATCAAGGATATCTACAGGAATGCCAGCAGAGAGATTTTGGAGGTTATAATTGAGGAGATGTGGAAGAGCTACGAACTCGGGAAAACACTTTCGGATGTAAATGCAATACTGTTTTCGAGACTCTGCAGTTTGTTCGGTTTTGACGTTCTCTTCTTCAGATATTCCGATGTTCAACGCTGTGGGTTGTTCGTCGAAGAGTGGAGGAGGATAGTGTCGAGGCTTAAGGAGTTCAACAGGATTTACAATGAGATCGTAAAGAAAAGGGGCTTGGAGAATGACTTAGGATTGGTTGAAGAAAACATGGCTCCCTTCTGGTACCACTGCGATTGCGGAGCCAAGGTTCAGATGTATCACGACGGTGAGTTCTTTGGCATTTGCCCGATATGCAAAAGAGAGCATGGAATCGCCAGCTTCGAGGATGAGTTTAAAGATATAAGTCCAAGGGCCGTACCGAGGAACCTGATATTCTCAGAGGGTATGGGTACCTCGCTCTTTATATCTGGTGCCGGTGGAGGGCTAAGGTACGGCATGGTTGCGGATGAGATCGCAGGTAGATTCGGATTCAACCGTCCGATAACTTTGGTGTGGGTCGGCAGGGATTACTATCTTGGTTTGACGCACAGGCAGATGCTGAAGGAGATGATGAGGCTTTTCGACATGAAATTTGAGGATCTTCTCGATA
>CAYMEG010000155.1:0-2553 GCA_964389535.1 uncultured archaeon
GAGCTGAAGATGGAAGACTTCTACCGATATATATCGGGATAGCCGAAGCGATGGCGATACATTCCGCCCTTAAGAATCAGGTTCCTCCAAGACCTATGACCCACGATCTGCTTGTAGATATTATCGGAAAGCTCAATGCAAAGGTTGAGAAGGTTGTTATTGACGATCTGATCGACAACACTTTCTACGCGAGGATCGTTTTGAAGCAGAACGATCACGAGATTGAGGTAGATGCCAGACCGAGCGATAGCATAGCTATAGCCGTTCGATTGGCCTGTCCAATTTACATCGAGGAGAAGGTGCTCGATGAGGCTGGTCAGCTTGAAGAACTGCCGGAAGACTACGTCGAGTTCGATGAGGTGTTCTAGCGATAAAGGCTTATGCAAAGTGTCCGAGTAACTAACATATGCTCGTTCCATGGAAAAAGGTTCATCTGTGGTACTGTACAGCTTGCGGGAGATGCTGTAGAGAATACAGAGTCCCATTAAGATTTTACGAATATCTAAGGCTGAGAAGTACAGGTTTCGTTGAGGAGAGGTTTGGCAAATTCTACATAAAGAAGATTGGAAACCGCTGTCCATTTCAAGTTGGAAGGTTATGTTCCTTGCAAGGAGAGTTAAAACCTACAGCCTGCAAGCTCTACCCGTTCTCGGTAAAGAGGAAGGGAGATGAGCTTTCGGAATTTGAGTACGATGGAGAGATATTCCACGTTTACGTTGACGTATCGACGTGTCCAAATGTGATTCTGGGAAGACCCAGCCCTATAATGCGAAAACTAGTTGAGGAGGCCGTTCAGATCTATCTGGGGGAAAAGAAGAGCCTTGAACTGATCACGGCAAATGATACAGTTTTATATAGTGCCGTGAGAAATTTAAGCCATGAAGGTACTTTTAAGCAGAAAGGACACGATAAAGTTACTGATATTATCAGAGCTTATAACAAATAGGGAATGCAATCAGAGGGATATAGCGGCAAAGCTGAAGTTAACACCGCAGGCGATATCGGAATACTTCAGAGAATTAATTTCAGATGGTTTCATAAAAACCATATATAAAGGTTACTACGAAGTTACGGATAAGGGAATCGATTGGCTCACAAAGAATCTCTTCGATCTACATCTGTTTTCTGAAGATCTACTTAAGAAAATTTATTCTCGCTCCCTGATCGCCATAGCGGTAGGAGATATCAAGGAGGGTGATGGTGTGAGCTACTGGTTTAAGAACGGGTTGATATACTGTTCATCAAACGGAAAGCCGAATGCTATAGCGTTAACCTCCGCTAAAGATGGTGAAGAGGTGCTGATAAAACCTACAGAGGAATTTAAGCCTCCCGAGAGAGGAAGGGTGTTCATATTGAAGGTTCCAGATGTATGCGAGGGTGGTAGCAGAAGGGCCAACATCGAAACGATAAAAGAGACGATCGATAAGAATCCTGAAGCCGTTGTTGTTGCGCTTGGCGTTGAAGCCCTTGTAGCATGCAGAAAGGTTGGGGTTGAACCGATATTCTTCGGAGCTAGAGAGGTTTGCGTTGAATCTGCTCATCACGGCTGCGATGTTATAGTCGTCTGCACCGAAAGTCTGATAGACGATATGCTGAGAAGGTTGATTGAGGAGAACATAGCCTTTGAGATCAAACCGTGCTGAGAAGTCAATACACCATTGCAAATATGAGCAAAACGTAAAATAAGTTTCCCAACCTCAGCCCATATTCGATCGCGATCATCTTTAAGCCGTTAAATGCGTGGTAAGTCATGATCATCACAAATACAACATAAAACAGCTTGAGCTCATGAAACCTCCTAACAACTTCAATCTGCAGATCCCCAACCATACGTGTGACCATGAAGTGGTAGCTGACGGTCAGGCCTGTTAGTAGTTGCAGCTTAGCCCCTTCATCTGATCACATCCAAGCATATGGCCACTCAGATCAAAGCCGTGATGAACGTAAGGTAGAGCGTAACCTTTCGCTGGTTGTACAGAAATCCGAACTCGTGGATTATTAGCCAGATCCAATTTATCTCGTTGTAGATGCCAGCCAAGAACAATGCAAGATCCAACGGTAAAAACCGCTCCGTTATCTTTACCAAATTCGAATAATCACCCGTCTTTACGGTTGTTAAGAAGCATAGGTGCGTGCAGAGGTATATCGCAAGTATCATCCCAGTGATCCTGTAAAGGTAAAATGCTACGACGTTCAAACTCATGCTACCACCTCAGGTTGTACTTCAAGACCTCAAGTCTAAGCTTATGGATAATCTCAGCTTAAGATGAATGACGATGCTTTGTATTGGCAAATCCACTTGAGATAATGCCAGATGATGCTTCTTTCCAGATCAGGTGAACTACTCTCCTGTCGTATTCAGAGAAGTCCTGATCGTTAGGACTAGTTTACATAATTCCAAATATGACCAAAAGTGAAGCTTCTTCAGTTAGCACAGCTGTTGCTGTCAAGGCAACGGCTTGCTAATATCAAGAGAGATATCCATGAAGGTGTTAACGGAAATTAAGCAGGAGAAGTTCAGAAAGCTCATGAAGTTTGAGTTTATTCCTAAGG
>CAYMEG010000156.1:0-2535 GCA_964389535.1 uncultured archaeon
AAAGAGTTTTCGATTGCCTGGCATTATCGCAAAGCAAACCCAGAACTGGGAAAATGTAGGGCTGCAGAGCTAGAGAACGTTCTTATGAGTCTGGTAGCTGGTACAGATCTAAATATTCTGAGGGGTGACAAGGTCATTGAAATTAGGAAAGCTGGAGTGGATAAGGGAAGAGCCGCTTTGGAATGGCTTTCGGATGACTGGGAATTCATACTCGCCGCCGGTAACGACGTAACAGATGAAGACCTCTTTTCAGTCTTGCCAGAGAATTCATACTCGATTAAGATTGGCTTTAGCCCATCGAGAGCCAAATACTATCTGAAATCGGTATATGAGCTGAGAAACATACTCAAAAAACTGCAAAAACTATAAATTTGCTTGTAGACAATTAAATATGCTATCGATCTCCAGCCTCATATCCAACGAACTGTACGTATATTGGGATGATCCCGTGCTTCTCGTTTTAAATGTGATCGCTGGTACTAGTAAGTGCAGTCCATATAGATTGCCGGTCGTCGATAGTAGATTGAAAGTGAAGGGGGTTATAACCGGTCGGAGGTTACTTGAGGTTCTGTTGGGCAGAAGGGGTGTTGCATTAAGAGAGAAGTTGGGAGTGAGAAGGATACTGAGAAAAAACGTTGGATTGTTTTGCGATGAAGCTCATAACGTTTTTAGCGAACAAACTCCAATTCAAGCCGTAGTTCAGTTTATGGTCGAAAATAATATCGGGAACGTTTTTGTCGTCGATGAGACTTCAACATTTAAAGGCGCCATCGATGAGACTGCATTCCTAGAAATGATGAAAAGAGAGATTTTCAACGTTAAGATTGGTGAAGTTATGCAGACAAACGTTTATACGGTGTCTCCTCAAGTAAACTTGCTGAGCGCTGCACATGTAATGCTCGATAACAGAGTTAGAAGACTTCCCGTTGTGAGGGGTAACAGAGTTGTGGGAATTGTAACTATTACGGACATACTCAAACACATTTTGGTTGAGGAAAAACACATTCCAGCTGTACTGGAGGATGCCGAAGTTACGCTCGATGAGAGTGTTGAAGAGATTATGACTCGAAATGTTGCCAAAGTTGAGCCAGAAACGGATATAGGTATAGCGGCAAATCGAATGTTGGAGGAAGATGTTAGCTCCTTAGTCGTTGTAAGGGATGACGAACTCAAAGGTATAGTTTCGCGAATAGATCTAATTTCTGGACTGGCACGGATTTCTGGGATCAATTCGCTGATAAGGTTGGTGAAACGATGAGACTAAAGGAATATATTCCAATAGTCGGTCGTGATGAGATAGAAGAGATTCTGTACCTTGCAGAATACGTTGAGGGTGCTAAGGTAATTCACATAAACTCCACTAAGTTCGGTGGTGGAGTAGCTGAGATGTTGAAGAGCTTGATTCCTCTCGCAAATTCGGCTGGACTTAGAGCAATTTGGGAGGTTATAGAAGGAGACAGCTACTTCTTTCGAATAACAAAAACAATTCACAATGCATTGCAGGGTGACTTATCAGCGAACTTAACTCCCGAGATGTATCAGCACTACTTGCACATTAATAGAGTCAACGCTGAAAAGTTAGACTTGGAAGGTGATGTCATCGTCGTTCACGACCCTCAGCCTTTACCCCTCGTTGAGCATAGACGCAACGGTAAATGGGTTTGGCGCTGCCACATTGATATGTCTGAACCAAACATTAACGTTTGGATGCTTCTCAAGAAGTTTGTGGAGAAGTATGACTTAGCAGTTTTTACACTGGAGAGGTATATACCTAAAGATTTTAGCGGAAGATTTCTGATCGAGTATCCATGCATAGATCCTCTCTCAGATAAGAATAAACCATTAAGCTACACAGAAATACTTAGTGTTCTCGAAAGATACGATATCGATCCAGATAGACCGATCATAGGTCAAGTCGCCAGATTTGATAAGTGGAAGAATCCGCTAGGAGTTATAGATGTTTACAGGTTGGTAAAGAGGAAGATTGAGGATACTCAACTTCTACTGATCGGTGTTTTTGCCCACGATGATCCTGAAGGGAAAGAATGGTACAAGAAAACACTGAATTATGCTGATGCTGATAGAGACATCCACATCCTAACCAATAACGATGGTATAGGAGATATTGAAGTTAATGCTCTCCAGAGATCTTTCACAGTCGCTTTACAGCTGTCAATCAGGGAAGGATTTGGTTTAACTGTAACCGAAGCCTTATGGAAAGGTGTACCAGTTGTTGCTACAAAAGTAGGAGGAATTCCCCTTCAAGTCATTGATTACGTCACAGGATTTCTGGTAGATAATTTGAAGGACGCAGCAGAAAAAACTGAAATTCTGATTAAAAGACCTTGGCTTGCAAGGCAACTCGGAAAAAACGGTTCCGAGCACGTCAAAAACAACTTCCTGATAACTAAGGCTTTAAAGAATTATTTGAGAATGCATATAGAACTTGTAGGGTTGCTTAAAGCGTAATGTCCTTATGAAATCCTATCAATTTTTTAGCTAAAGATTTAGAAAAGCTTGCCATTGTGTGACTAA
>CAYMEG010000157.1:0-2531 GCA_964389535.1 uncultured archaeon
TCTGAAATTAAGTTGGGTCATTATCTTCATAAATATAAATAATAATTATAAAAAATATAACAGAATATTGTTTAATATTCAATAATAAATAAGATTCCTATTATAAAAAATTTTAAAAACAAATAATGATCTCCAAACGAAATCGGATACAATTACAATTCATTCATAGTATATTCGTAATGGATAAAATAAAATCAGGAGAAATTTGAAAAATATGCAGTGCTATTTCCAATTCTAAATATTTTAATCAAAAACATCTTAGATTTGATTGATTTTCGGAGTTAACAAACATCTTTATGTTTTACGACTCCGTGTTAGGATGATGGGTATACATTTCGAAGTTCCACAGGAAATGAAGGGGGGAGGGGGTATATAAATACTAAATCAAGCTCTAAAGATCTCACCAAATTCGGTTATATCCTTTTCAGAACTCAACAGTTCCTTCAAAACATCAACAAGCCTATTAATTTCAACTCTCACTTGCCTAGTAGTGTCTCTATCTCTTATTGTAACCGTTCCGTCCTCAAGTGTTTGATGATCGACGGTTACACAGAATGGAGTTCCTATCTCATCAAACCTTCTGTACCTTCTACCTATGCTTCCTGAATCGTCGTATTCCGTGTATATTCCAGCATTTCTAAGCATCTCTACGATTTTCAATGATACTTCGATGAACTCATCCTTCGATAGCAGTGGTAAGACCGCAACTTGCACAGGTGCCAACCACCTCTTGAGCCTTAGAACCTTTCTTTCCTCTCCATCCACTATATCCTTTTCAAACGAATGTTCGAGTATCGTGTACGTTATCCTGTCCAAACCGAATGAAGGCTCTATCACGTGTGGTATGACCCTTTCACCGTGAATCTCCTCCTCAACCTCCTCCACTTCGAAGAAATCGTTGCTAATCTCTACCTTTTCTCCGTCAACTTCAACCACAACCCTTTCTATGTTTTTATCACTTACATTAAGCTCTTCAAGAGCTCTTGCAATCGCCTTAGCCCTCTTCTTGTAAACCGGGCCAAGCTTCTTCATATCTGGAATGATCTTAAGCTTCTTAATTCTTATCGGTTCTTTGAATTGAATGAAAACAGTTAGATCTTCTCCGCTGTGTTCCATATGTCTTCTTAAGTCGTAATCAGTTCTATCGGCGATCCCAACAATTTCGATCCATCCGTAACTGGTCAAAGCTTCAGCATCCCAGCAATCGACTGCATAATGGGCCCTTTCATCATCTTTATGCTGCCTAAACCTCAGCCTATCATCCCTTATTCCAGCCTTAAGCAAGAATCTCCTAGTCTTTCCTATGAAGTATGCCAGAAGTTCGTGTGCAATGATCCCTCTGTCCACAGCCTCTCTAAGTGTAATCCTGTATTCGTTATCGAACTTGTCGACAAGCCAAACTACATCGTTCTCGTAGAGATGAAATTGAGGATGCTTCTTCTCCCTCGGATGAACGAAGAATTCAAGTTCAGCCTGATTGAACTCTCTAAGCCTGATGACTCCTTGCCTTGGACTTATCTCGTTTCTGTAAGCTCTGCCGATCTGCGCAACTCCGAAGGGGAGTTTACCTCTAAAGTAATCTAAAAGCCTCTTAAATGCTATAAATATCCCTTGTGCAGTTTCTGGCCTCAGATAACCCTTCTTACCTTTACCCGGACCTATTGCGGTTGTGAACATGAGGTTGAAGTGGAATGGTTCACCGAAACTACCACCGCAATCGCATTTTAAGTCGTAAGTTTCGATAATCTCCTTAACTGCCTCGATGGTACAATCGGCTTCGATGTTGAGCTTCTCCTTGATGTAGTGATCTGCCCTAAATACCTTCCCACACTTCTGACACTCTATCGCAACGTCTGTAAAAGATTCCGCATGGCCAGATGCTATGAAAACCTCTTCAACGTTTACAGTAGGGGTATCTATCTCCACAACCCTTTCGTTTATCACAAAAAACTCTCTCCAAAGATTCTCAAGCCTCCTCCGCAATCCATTTCCAAGAGGACCGTAATCGATAAACCCAGCCATACCACCGTATATCTCAAATGACTGCCAAAGATAACCCCTTCTGATGAGCATTTCCATCAGTTCGCTCATGTCCCTTCATCTTTACACTCTTTTTAAAAGACTTATCGATATTCAGGATTTAAAAACCAATATTTAATATAACATAAAATTATTTTATAATTTTTAAATATGTAGTTAAACATTCAAAGATCCTTCAGCCAACCACTTCGCAAAATCTTTCGCATGATAAGTGATTATCAGATCAGCTCCAGCTCTTTTTATCGAAACCAAAATCTCGTAAACTATCGACTTCTCATCCAGCCATCCATTCATGGCAGCTGCCTTAACCATGCTGTATTCTCCGCTGACGTTGTACGCTGCTGTTGGAACTCCGAATCTATCCTTGACCCTTCTAACGATATCTAAATAGGCTAAGGCCGGTTTAACCATGACGATATCTGCTCCCTCCTTTAAGTCCAATTCAACCTCCCTCAAAGCTTCGTCGCTGTTGTGGATGTCCATCTGATAAC
>CAYMEG010000158.1:0-2527 GCA_964389535.1 uncultured archaeon
TAGAGGGAATCGACGGCTCTGGAAAGACTACGATAGTTAAATTCCTCGAAGAAGAACTTAAAAGGAAAGGATACGATGTGGCAACTTTTAAAGAACCAACGGACAGCGAATGGGGAAGAAGAATTAGGCGAGCATTCAGAGATAGATCTCTTAAGCCGGAAGAGGAACTTGAACTGTTCTTGAGGGATAGGGAGTGGAACGTTAAACACAACATTTTGCCAGCGCTCAAAGCCGGTAAGATCGTGATAATGGATAGGTATTACTATTCAACGATAGCATATCAGGGGGCGTTGGGGATAGATCCAGACTACATCCGAAAGCTGAATGAGGGATTTCCAAAGCCAGATCTTGTGATAATCTTGGACATAAAGCCTGAAACAGCTTTGAAGAGAATAAAAAAGAGGGGAGACAAGCCGAATAGATTTGAAGACATAGAATATTTGAAAAGGGTCAGAGAAATTTTCCTATCGCTCAAAGACAACATTATAGTGATAGATGCAGAGAGAAACCTAGATGAGGTTAAGGCTGAAGTTTTGAGGATAGTGCTCAAATGCGTAACCGATCGCTCCCGGTTTTAGCAAACGGATTTTCGGCTTCGATCGGTAGATTTGCAAAATCTTCAACGTTCTCTGTAAGGATCTTCTTTACCCCGCTAGCAAGATACGTGTATGCTAAAACAGCGTCCCAAAAGTTGCCCTTAGCGCTGATGGCGATGCCGATTATGTCTTCTGAGTACTTTGGTCTATCTACCTTCGGATGTTTGAGAAGTATCAACGCAAGTTTTACCGCCAGATCGAACATCTCGGGATACTTTCTCTGAGTAACGTAAATCAGCTCGGCTATCACCTGAAGGGCTACCGAATATCTTTCGGGATTCTCGTGTAAATCCTCAAGTATCTCTACGGCGATCTTATGCTTCCTTTCGTCTGCGGAATCTATCGCGTAAACCAGTATATTTGTGTCGATCCCTGTTCGATCAGATCTCATATATGTCTTCCCTCTTCAGTTTTTTAACACCCACCTTGATTCCCCTTCGTAGTTCGTTCAAGAGTTTGTCAAATTCATCGTTTACGTACAAGTTGAGTAGTGCTTCCTCCACAACCTTGGACATCGCTCCTTTCTTTTTCCCCCTCCTCTTTGCCAACTCTCTCAGAAGTTTCTCCACATCGTCTCTTAGATGTAACGTAACGATCCCCATAGATTTAATTAAATTTTAGAAAGATTTAAATCTTTCTGCTCAAGTTCCATGCCTCCAGTCGCTCAAATACTTTATCTGCTCCTCGGTAAGTCTGTCGATTTTGATGCCCATCGTTTCAAGCTTGAGCCTCGCAACCTTTCTGTCCAACTCCTCAGGCAATCTATAGACCTTCCTTTCCAACTTTTCGTGATTCTCTGCAATATATCGAATTGCCAAAGCCTGATCTGAGAAACTCATGTCCATAACCTCAATGGGATGCCCATCACCGACAACCAAATTCACTAATCTACCTTCTGCGATGAGATAAAGCTTCTTATCTCCTAAATCGTATTCCGTTACGTAGTCCCTTATCTGTCTAACGTTCTTGCTTAACTTCTCAAGATCTGGGATCGAAATTTCAACGTTGAAGTGGCCAGCGTTGGCCAAAATTGCACCGTCCTTCATTAGTCTGAAGTGCTCCTCCCTTACCACGTTTATGTTGCCCGTTGCGGTGATGAATATGTCACCTATCTTTGCAGCCTCCTCCATCGGCATAACTCTGAATCCGTCCATAACAGCTTCGAGCGCTCGAATTTCGTCAACTTCCGTAACTATGACGTTCGCTCCCAGTCCTCTGGCTCTCATTGCAATCCCCCTCCCGCACCAACCGTAGCCCGCTACAACAACATTCTTACCGGCTATAAGGACATTTGTAGCTCTAAAAATTCCATCCCAGGTGGACTGTCCGGTGCCGTATCGATTGTCGAATAAGAATTTAGTGTAGGCATCGTTCACAGCTATGACGGGGAATTTAAGCACACCTTCCCTCTCCATGGCTCTTAGCCTTATAACTCCCGTCGTTGTCTCTTCACTTGCACCCAAAATCTTGTCGGCGTAATCCGATCTCTCACCATGCAAAAGGAAGATCAGATCTGCTCCGTCATCCACAACTATATCCGGCTTCGTGTCTATAACCTTATTTAAAGCTTCGTAGTATTCTTCTCTGCTCATTCCTCTTTTGGCAAAGCACCTGATCCCCATATCCCTGAGAGCTTCGGCTACATCATCTTGTGTGCTTAGAGGGTTACAGCCCGTTATCGCAACTTCGGCTCCACCAGCTATAAGAGTTTTAACCAGAACAGCTGTTTTAGCTTCAACATGCAATGCCATTCCGATTCTGAATCCTTCCAAAGGTTTCTCTTTCTCAAACTCTTCTCTGATCTTTGCGAGAACCTTCATGTGCCTTTCAGCCCACTCGATCTTCCTGTATCCCTTCTCGATCTCATCCATGTTCTTAGAATTTTTTGCAGTCTAAAAGGGTTTTTGGTCATCTAAATTATTCGAATTCCA
>CAYMEG010000159.1:0-2487 GCA_964389535.1 uncultured archaeon
GGAGGTTTTTTATTCTTGCTTTAGGTATATCATGGTTTTTCTGGATGTGGATTATACTGTTAAATTTAAATGTTTGGTCATTTCCTGCAATACTTTTTGGTGCTTTTGGATTGTTTGGCCCTGCAATTGCAGAGATTATATTGATTTCTCGTACTCGTGAGCTGTGGTGGGATTGTTGGCAACGTGTATTTGACATCAGAAGGATTGGTAGAAGATGGCATGTGGTGATTTGGCTTACCTTTCCTGTATTGAATGCTGTTGCAATTCTGCTAAGCATCTTGTCAGGTTCAGATTTACCGGAGTTTGAAACTGCTAAAAGCCTGTTGTTTGAACCTTGGAGGATACTTCCATTTTCTTTCTTTATCTTAATTTACGGCCCATTACCTGAAGAACTTGGTTGGCGTGGCTATGCTCTAGATGGTCTGCAAGTAAGGTATAGTGCACTGGTCTCAAGTCTCATTTTAGGTGTGATATGGGCCTTGTGGCATGTCCCCCTCTTTTTTATGAAAGGACAATGGCAGCATGATGTGCTAAAATTTGGTACGTTAGACTTTTGGACATTTATTCTCAGTCCGGTAAGCCTTTCAATTTTGTTTACGTGGATCTACAACAACACCAACCGTAGTACCCTATCTGCTATACTTTTTCATTTCATGTGTAATTTTACCGGATGGATTTTACCATTAACAGAGCAGGCTCGACTCTACGGTCTCATACTAATTACAGTATCATCAATTTTAGTGGTTATCTTCTGGGGGCCAAAAACCTTAACTCGCCGGTATACTAGAAAAAAATTCCCGACGAGTTAGAGAAAGCTATCGGTCACTTTGGATTCTCCTATACGTAATACTCATCCTTTCGCCTCAAAACTTGGCTAACCACCATCTTAAAAGTCTGGAAATACGTTCAAGTTATCTTAGTATCTGATGAAGTATGTCGGAAGATCGAAGCGGTACGTAATGCTTTCTTTTGGTAAAAATGTCGTTTTTCTTTTTGAGTTAGATGCCAGATCCAGAAGCTTGTCTTTAGTGCATCTACAAGATCTTAAACTGAGCAACCAGAAAATCCAGAATTTTTACCTCTTGAAAAACAAGATTTGAATTCGCTAAGCTTTACGGTAAGAAAAAGAGCTATTCTACAAGTTTTTAGGAAATCAGTTCAAAAGTAACCCTTACAAATGTAAATATAACGTTAGTGTAGATAAAACTTTCGTGAGAATTGAGGACAGAATTGAACTTGCGAAAGTTATCTACAGTCGATTCGGGGATGAGTTAAGGAAGAGATATGGTGACATACTGAACAAGCTCGATAGAGCTATAGATAAAACTTGGAACTATATGCGTTCCGTCGGAATTACTGAAATCTGCAGGCAATGTGCCTTAGAGACTGGAAGTTGCTGTAAAAGGTGGGTTGAGGATCTATACGACGAAGTTACATTGCTGATAAATTTGTTGCTCGGTGTAGATCTACCGAAGGATAGATACAGAGAAGAACTATGCTTCTTCTGCGGTGAAAACGGTTGCAGGATTAGAGCTAGGGAGAACGTATGCGTAACTTATCTGTGTGACAGGATCGATGTGGATAGAACAGAGTTCAATAGGGTTTGCTCAGCAGAGTTGGGTTATCTGTCGTTGCTCAAGGTTAAGATAACTAGATTTATCGATCAGAAGGTTCCACGGTCATCATCTAACATCAGGTTCTGGCGGTCTCATCATCCTTGACTGGGTAATTTTACTGGCATCTATTTATCTTCTTTTCGGCTAAAATCGTTATCGATGATTGGGGCACCGTTGTGGTATGGAGATAAACCCTACAGAAAAACTATCGAAGCTTTACATGACATCGGATTCGACTACATCGAGTTCAGTTTGGATTATCCATTGCCAGACGGCTTAGATGATTTAAACGTTGCAAAAGAGATTGGTATCGAATTGGCGTTTCACGCTCCGATCGATATATTCCTAGCCCATCCGAGAGATGAGATATTCAAAGCCAGTTTGAACGTGTTCGAGAGGTGCATGAAGGCAGTTTCAAAGTTCGAACCCGTTTACTTCAACTTTCACCTGTTCCACTCAACTACGACCCACATATTTCCAGAGGTTAAGGAGAAGATCAGAGAGAACGGACTTAAAGCTTGCAAAGTTGCAATTGAATTAAGCAGGGAGCTAGGATTTCCCGTTTGCTTGGAGAACGACGGAATATTTGATGATTTATTTTTAAGCATCGAAGGTCTGATGATAACAATTGATGTCGGTCATATTGCGGTTAAAAAGCTCAGAAAGGGAGAGGACTATATCGATGAGATCAAGGAGATCGTCAAAAGATTCGACGGAAAGATCTTGGTGTGCCACATTCATAACGTCGACGTAAAGACGTTAAACGATCACGTATCTCTTTTATCTGGGGATCTGAACCTAAAGGACATCGTAAGCATCTTGGGTTCACGCAAGTTTTACCTCATAGAAACCTTCTGGAAAGATGGCTATC
>CAYMEG010000160.1:0-2438 GCA_964389535.1 uncultured archaeon
AACCCACTTCGATTATAGCTATACTAGCTGTAATAATAACAGGAATAGCGATAGTTATCTATCTGATAAGAAGATAATTTCTACATATTTACTTTTCTTTACTTTTTCATAATCGTCTGATTGTGAAACCACATTGTAGAAGATTTAAATATCTTGTCAACAATGTTGCATCACCACCAATCATCTTATTAAATTCCAAAAGAGAATTATGGAAATGTGGCGTTATAAAGAGAGTTGCCGAGAGCAGAGATCCTTTTTGGTGGTGTAACAACAAGGGTGGAAATTTTTAAGGGTAAGGATTCAACCTCACCCTCTGTGCCTACGCTAAAAGTCGAAATCCCAGCAATGACTTTTACAATCGAATACGATAAAAAGATTTTGCTGACATCAATCGTCTTCATAGTCCTCGAAATAGCAAGAATCCTGCTTAAACGAATCCTTGAGCAGATAAACGAGATTCTTGAAGAATACTGCGGGAAGATGTACGAGAGATAAAATGCAAGGAAATGAAGGAAAAGAACGATTGTAACACTTCTTGGCGAGGTAACTCTTAACCTGAGAAGGATAAGAGGAAAAGGTATTCCCTCATAAACCGTAGAATTCGAAAGCAGAAGAAAGTATCAGTCGGATATCAAAGCAATTTCAGTTGATTCTACCTTAAGAATGACATACAGAGATGCCAAAAGATGAAATAAACTGCTTCACTTCTTCCCCTTCCCAGGCAATCTGGAGGTATGGCAAGCTGGGGGAGAAAGTTGAAAGAGATCTTTCAGCCAGCATTTACTTTGCTGAAGACTCCAAAGTCATTCATGGAATGGAAAGATAGAATTAATTTTTGAGAATGTAGTTGTCAGAGTAAACAGAGAAGAAAGATGAGAATTGAAAAAGAACTCAACAGATTGATAGCATTGGGAGATGCTGACAGAAGACTAAGCTTTGAAGAAAGACAGATAGACGATCCATGTATGGAGAAAAGTGAATTACAAGCTGTGGGAGCATAAAGTTGATCTCGAAACAAGAAAGAGATACGTAAATGAGGTTAAGGGGATTTTGCTGAGGCTTAAGAACTATCTAGAAAAGCCAGATTTAGAGAGCAGAATTAAGAAGGCAGAGAAGGCTTTGAATGAATTTACTGAGGAGATGGAATCGAAAGGCTAGTGGTTTCAAGGTTCTTCAGGAAACACATGAAGAACATTCTTCTCTTTGCCTACAAGAGGCTTGAAGGAATAAAAATCCCATAGCACAACAACAGAATGGAGAGGAAGATAGGAGAAATAGCGAAGAGAATGAAGAATAAATGGATGAAGCGGAGTGAAAGAGGGGCAGAGAATCCTGGCAATCTGCTGATGAAGATGAGGTTTGAGATGACAAGCCATGAGTCGTTCATGATGGAACACGACCAATTTTTTCATGATCATCATCAATTCCAAAAGAGTTATTAATCCATGGTGATTACAATAATTATAATGAACATAACAATTATCGCTGACATCCTCGGGCTATCAATACTGATATCATTCACGCTCGTCACAACAGTAATTGCCATCGTTTCGCGAGGAGCTATGTTCTATTTCTATGAACCTAATAAGCTGATACTAGCTTTGGAAATATGTATGGGGCTGTATGCTGTTATATATGGAGCTAATAAAATGAGAGAAGTATTATCAAGGAATAAGAAGAATAATTTTAATCAACAGTCAAAAATAACGCAAACGCAATGGGATTGCAATTATGATTAATTGAGTCATGACGCCACATTGTGTACAATTTAAATATCTCATCAACAGTGTTGTATCACTACCATTATAGGAACTTTTTTTATAAATGTACTGTCAGCCTTTTTGAAGATAATAGAAAACACATAATCATGAATGAAGAAATGGCTAGAAGGTTGTAAAACCAAAACCTCACCTATTTTTTTTATACCATCGGTTATCATTTCAAGAAATGAGAAACAAAGTTACGAAACTGAATTCAGGTAAAACATGAGGGAGTTCAATCCTTTTGCAAAGCGGTGGAAGAAGGGAGATAAAAGGGTAGCACTCGTTTATCCCAACCACTACGTTGGCGGTATAGCCAATATAGGATTGCAGCATAGCAACTCTAACGTACAAAGCAGAATTCATATTGGAATACGGAAAAGATCACAGGCTTAAGGACGGTAAGTGAGGTATTAGGTTCTTTCCAAAGATTCACGTCCTCAAAAGACTCGTTGAATACGGCTTAAAGAACGATGACTTCATACCAAACCTTGCAAAGAGTTGGGAGCTCGGGATATGTCCACTTAACACGGACATCGTAGGTAATTGTAATACAACATAAATTCCAGCATTTAACTGGATTTTTAGCGGTGATAGAGCAGAGAAATATTTTAATTCTCTGCTTTAGGGAAGAGAAGACTGACTTGACCTTACTTCTCATTCCGAAAGGATTGATGC
>CAYMEG010000161.1:0-2303 GCA_964389535.1 uncultured archaeon
CTTTCACCCTTTAGGATTTTCTCAAGCACGTTCATAGCACCGATTCTGTTTAGAGGCTGGTTGTTGTTACCGCATTGGTAACTGTACGTGCACTTCGGACAACCATCAACCCTATTGCAACTACAGTTCTTCAGAACTTCGTAAGCAACCCTAAAAGCTCGATCTAACCTTCTGAACAGCAACTTGCTTAAGCCACTACCGCCTATCGTTGCATCGTAGACGAATATGTCCCCCTCTGGAGTTGATATACCGCCCATCTGCTGACTTCCTCCTCCCGTCAACGCATTGCTAGCCTCTATCAAGACATGTTCAAGCGCATGAAAAGTTCCGGCATAGAAATCCTCGTAATCCATCGGATCCGGCATCGGAGCAGAGAATATGAACCCCTTCGTAGGAAATGTATAGCTAATCGGCTTCTCCAGATACCTCGTTCTTCCCTTCCTTTCCCTCGAGAACACATCCCTTTCGATGTAGCCATACACTATCATGGTAATTTCGAGAGAGCAATAGGCGGCTTGATAATCTTCTCTAACGTTCTCAACCTTAACTATCCTCGGAATAGACATGTACAACGGCTCCGTGATTTCATTTCCATGTGGGTAATCTATCAATACTGCTTCCTTCTTCTCCAAATCCAAGTGCTTCGACATCAGTCTCTGCCCATTGTGGATGATTATGCTACCTGGGAACAGCTCCTTCAGAGCTATGGGCAAATTCCTCTCACCGATCACCTTGCCATCCTTAAGCATCCTAACGCTCTCTCCAATTCCACGCATGTTAAAGTTCGCAAAGAATTCTAATGCGTTGGCTGAGGGAATAAAAAGACCGTTTATCTCAACTATCAGACCCCTCCTCTTCAGCCATTCGATTACGTCCATCCATTCCCTTCTTATCTCCGATCTATCAAGGGGTTTCTCCATGACCATCGAAAGAAGCTGGAACTTCATGATCTCGTCGTTAAACTTCTCGACATACCCGTATTGCTCGTCCTTAAAGTAATCTTCTGGCTTTTGCTTGTAGTAGTTGCTTATGGCATCGTCTTCCCTCAGCAGCAGAATTCCTATGCTCTCCTGACCCTTCCTTCCGGCTCTTCCAACCCTCTGCAGGAATTGCGAGTAGCTTACGAGTTCAGAAATCACGACATCGACATCGCCTATATCGATTCCGAGCTCAAGCGTCGGAGTTGCCACCACTATCTTAATTCTCCCTACCCTAAAGTCAGCTTCAACCTGCTCTCTGACATCTTTGGGCAAGCCACCTTTATGTATCGCTACGTTCATTTTATCCCTTTTTAGAATCCAACCTATTGTCTCCACGACTTTATAGCTGTTTCCAAATATCAGGATCTTTCTACCCTTCAAAGCTTTTACCAAATCCCTTATCGATGCATATATGGATGGCGTGTATCGCATGATGAAGTGTAGGATCGATTTTCTGTGCTCACCGTGAATGTGAACGAAATCCCTCTCGAATAGTTCCTCGGCGAACTCTTTAGCATTCGCTATCGTGGCTGAGGCACAAGCTATTTGAAAATCTGAGAACCTCTCAAGCCTCTTGATTAAGTAATGCATATTCGTTCCCAACAAGCCGGTATAGCTGTGAAGCTCATCTACTGCAACAAATCTTATTTCTCCAACAATACTTCTGAAAGTAGGGGTATTTCTAAGGTGATAATCAACCATATCTGGATTTGTGAGAATTATGTCGGCTTTTCCCCTCAAAATAGCTCTTCTTTCCTCAAAGCTTGAATCTCCGTCAAATCTGACGGCATTCAAGCCCAGTGAATCCGCATAGAACTTCAGCTTTAGCTCTTGATCCTTTGCGAGGGCTTTAGTTGGATAAAAAACGATTCCTACCCCACCATCCAACGCTATCCTCTCCAGCATGGGAACGGCAAAGGCTTCGGTCTTCCCAAATCCAGTTGGAGCTGTGATCACAACGTTTTTTCCTTTTCTGAGCTCTTTTATGGCTTTAAGCTGAAAAGGATAAAGCTTCGTTATTCCTCTGCTTCTCAAAGCACTTTCGAGTGGTTTTAAAATCTTGGCCTCTTCAATCGGAACGTTCGGCGTTGGATTGAAAGGTTTGAAAATTTTGTAGAACACTATCTCATCCTCACAATCGAATATAGGCTTTAGGTCATCTCTACTACCGGCTACCTTAAACAACAGTTCCAAATTTTTCTTTCGAACATCGATCTTTTTACATATGCACTTCCTCTTAAGTCTCCCACATTTCGGGCAGAATAAATCGTCGACATTCATTTTTCAAATTTTAAGGTTAAACTGAAGATTAAGATTTCCTCA
>CAYMEG010000162.1:0-2172 GCA_964389535.1 uncultured archaeon
ATAAACGAGATAGTTGGTGTTGGTGAGAGCGTCAACATGTTCGGAGTTCAGACGGGACTTGAAACCGGAAGCACGAGACTCATGGAGAGGTATATGCACGGGAAGTGTTTACCCTTTCATCCAAACGAATGGCGGGATGTGGTTAAGGAGGCATTTGCGATCATGCATGAGAACAACTGGATACCAGCGGCGACTCTCATAGTTGGTTTACCGGATGAGAGGGATGATGACGTGATTAAAACCATCGAACTCGTTGAAGATTTGAGAAGCTATAGATCCCTTATAGTTCCGTTGATGTTCATTCCGATGGAGGTCTGTGCACTTAGGAACAGTAAGAGATTTATGATGGAAAGATTTAGCGAAATTCACTGCGAGCTGATGGCCGTATGCATGGATCACAACATCTACTGGGTTGACAACCTGATGAAAGCCTATTTTAAAGGTTTTAGGAATCTACCCATTAAGTTAGGATACTGGGCATTTGCAAAGTGGGTTAAGAAGAGTTGGGAGAAGAGAAAGAAAGCAATCAAGCACTTGTGCTCGTGAAATCGGGAAAAACGTCCTCATAAAACCTTCTTATCATCTTCCTATCCATGAGTAGCTCCTTCTCCTTAAGTATCTCTCTTTCAAGCTTTCTAAGTGTTGCGTGCAGTGCATACTCTGCACCCCAACCTTCTCCCGTTGCCACGAACGTTCCCCTATCGCTCGCGAGCTTCAGCCTGACGTGGATCCACGGTAGTCCTCTGTAATATTCCCACCTAAATTTCTTTATATATACGAATAGGATTGCTTCACCAAAGTGATCTTTGAACTTGTTCATGAAGTTGTTCAGATCGTCGTTTATCCTCGCCTTCTCGAATTCGTCGAGTGTCAGATTTTTGACTATCACCTGAATATCGAACTTCGTCGGAATTGTCTTCTTTATGAAGTTTTCAAGTATATCCTTCTTTATCACTATCCCCTCTGGAAGACCGTCTCTCGTAATTACAACACTGGAGATGTTATTCTCGATCATCGTATCTATCACACTCGCTACGCTGTCGTTTTTGTTGGCTGTAATAACCGGATAGCTCATGATACTTTCAACCATGATCGAAAGCGTCTTCTCCTTTTCACCGCTCACATCTCCAAATCTTGCCTTCTTTCTCGGTGCCAGAACCCTATCGACTATGTCCTTCCCGGTAACTATCCCGACAACCCTGTTGTTGTCATCTACGATAACAACTCTGTCTATTCCGTGATTTCTCATCGTAGCAAGGGCCTTGGCTATGGTATCGTGATCTCTCACCGTTACAACTTCTGGATTCATTATCTCCCTAACCTTTACATCTTCAAACTCAGGCTTTGCAAGCTTTAGAAAGTCATCGACGAAGATGACACCATGCCTGCCGTTCAATTTAACGATTACGAACGGCGTTGAGTCTTCGACGAATCTCCTTGCAACCTTCTCTGGAGTGAGATCATCCAGAGATATGATTCCTGTTCGAACTACGAAGTGCTTGACCTTTGTTTCGTGGGGATTGACCATCACACAACCCCTGATAAGATCTCTCTCCCTGACAACACCTATGATCTCCCCATTTTCTTCAACCAAGATCGCGCTCTTCTCCTCCCACTTTTCAAGCATCGGAATTATCTTGGAAATTGTCTCATTCGCGTCTATGACGTTATAATCCTCTCTAATCAACTGTTTTAAACTTTCAACATCCATGCTCATCACCCCCGATCGTAGGTTACTTTCGGCTTATTTATACCTATTCACGATAACCGATTCAGCGTTCATCTGCCTCTATTTAATTCAAAGAGCGTCGCAGTAGTGAATTTTGAGATGCTACAGTGTATAATCTCTACAAACTCAAACCTTAGCTGTATCCTAACTATATCATTCACCACTCGCTCTATAAATCTTCCGATGAACCTAAAAATTTATATAAGTAATGAGTAGAAAATTAAAATAATTAAAGCCGGAGGTGATTAAGATGGAATTGCCGCTTGCACCGGTTGAGAGAATCATAAGAAATGCTGGTGCGCCGAGAGTTAGTGAGGCTGCAAAGAAGGCATTGGCTGAAGCTATAGAAGAATACGCTATAAAGATCTCCAAAAAGGCTGTTGAACTTGCAAAGAACTCGGGGAGGAAGACTGTTAAGGCTGAAGATATCAAGCTTGCTGCAA
>CAYMEG010000163.1:0-2163 GCA_964389535.1 uncultured archaeon
TATTCAACCTTGATCCAGCTCATCTTTTCAAGATTTTTTAAGAGTGCCGCAAGCCTTGAGTTTGGAATTCTACCGCTACGGGCCTCGATGAAATCTTTTATATGTTCCCATCTGTTGAATCCCATCGATATCGCCTTAAGAATCAATAGATAGCGATGACTTCTCTTCTCCAGTTCCTTAAGCTCCCCCTCGATGAACCTCTCAGCCTTAGCCAAGACACCTTCAATTGCCCTATTGAAGTCTCTATGTTCTATGTAATTATATCCGAATTCAACGAGCCAACCGGGGATACCATTTAAAAGTTCTACAGCTCTTTCGATTTCTTCATCCTTCACATCAACTCCCGCCTCTTCAAATCCTTTCCTTAAGAACTCCATAGAAAGCTCTCTTGAGAATGGTTCGATCGTCACCTCCTTGTAGATTCTACCGTAAAGCGGAGATTTATAATTTAAAATCCCTAGGAAGTCGTGTAGTAAGCCCACCTCCGATCCAGAGAAGATGAAACGAACGTTCCTTAAATTGTCATAGGCGTAAGCCACCATCGCCAAAAATTCTCTTCCACCTCTTGAACCGTAAAATCTCAGATACTGTGCCTCATCAAACGCTATTATCACTCCAGCTTTATTCAGAGCTTCCAAGACTTCAGATATCGACACGTCTCTTTCAAAGCCGATACTCACACCGGCTATCGAAACACCCTTAACGTTTTGTAAAAATCTTAAAATCCTCCTTTTAAAGGGCGACAAGTTTAAAGATCTTTCAAAAGCCTTTGTTAGCGTTGTGTTGGTTATCCAACCACCAGATGAAAAGTAGAGCTCTCTAACATCGATGTATATACCATTTCTAAGCTCATTTAAGGCTACTTTGAGTAATGACGATTTACCTATTCTTCTAATACCTAAAAGGAGAACTATTGGGTACTTTTCAACAGATCGCTTGATTTCCTCAATTTCCTTTTCACGATCGAAAAGGTCACCCCTTCTCTCTTTTGGTCGTGGGTCGAATAGCATAGTTATGCCCCCGTTACTAAGTAACGGGATCGTAACCTATCAAAGCTTTTCCTTATATTGCATATTTTATATTTTAATAAAATATATTATTACTGGTATAGAAGATCAGATACATTTAAATCCTCGATCCAACATTTAGATGGGATGAGGAAACCCCGTGAGTTCTGACTTGTGATGATTACGGGACAGTCTGACCGTATATCTCTGGGATTTCAGATGGTAGAACATGTAAATATCTCCTTCCCCTATAAACTATCGCAATGACCAACCTCGTCCTCTCCTTGTTTATCCCGAAGTACTCTCTAAACGGAGCCTCGTCAAACCTGAGTTCTTTCCTCGAAAGTACCTCTTCCTCAAAATCCTTGGAGTAATCTTCGAAATCGAGTTTATTTCCGTACCGATCGATTATCTCAACATCCATCACGTATTTCCTCCCCTTATACCATACGCAGTAGTTTGGAGCATGGTTTATTCCTAAAACCGGATTCACATTCACGTTTTCGAGCGATTCCGCGAAATCGAACAACCTAACGAATCCGTCTATCTGATACCTGAAGTATTCCTTCGGCCTATCGGAGAGCCATTCAAACTGATATGGATTTACCCCCTTAAACGAGACATCTATATCCATTTCGATGTTCTCAATCTTGCTTAGATCTTCAACGTCGACCCTTCCCATACCAACGAGGACCCCGTTGGTCTCTATTATCAGCTTGGAGTTAAAGATGTATTCCGCTGCCTCCTCATCTAATTTCATTGAATGGCAGATATCTCTGAGCTTCTCATAGTTATCGAGGATCTTCATAACCTCAATCAGATGCTTCCACTGTAAGGTCGGCTCGTTTCCTGTTATCCTGATCACGCCGATCCTGTACTTCGATCTGGCAACGAATCTGTCGTTGATTGTATGATGAGCCCTGCAGAGTATGTCCCGAACGACTTGCTCTGGTGTTTTCTTTATATCCGGTGCAAGATACCTCATCTTCCAACCCCAGCAGTACTTGCAGTTCAGGTTGCAACCTTTGATGTCTAAGACTATCTCGAGCTTGGAGTCTATTATCCCGCAAGATGCTATGCAGTTGTGTTCCTCGTATAGCTTGTTGCACCTGTGCCAGCCCAAGCCCCTCCTCTTAAGTGGAACCCATCTCGTTGG
>CAYMEG010000164.1:0-2145 GCA_964389535.1 uncultured archaeon
TATCCCAGCCCAATCCCTACTCTCGAGCTCTATCCCAAGCTTGGGCATTATGAACTTGTTTACGTATATCAGGAAGACCAAGATTATGATTCCCAGAGGATCCCTCGATCTTATCCCGTTGGATATCAAAAACGATAGAAATCCGGCTACACATCCGAGTACTATCGGTATGAAGGTCTTTATCAACTCCTTCCCGTACTCTTCCATCTCCATCACCTCATCTGAACGAAGGTCTTCGGGATAGCAACATCGGTAAGGGCAGTGGCTTAAACGGTTTTCCTTCGCACTCTTTCCTTATCCTTTCTGCCAGCTCATCAACCGTCATCCTAACCTTCTTCTGCTCTTTGAGCGTCGATTCGGCTCGAATCGTGACCGTTAAAAATCCACCTTTAACCTCCTCCTCTCCTATCACCGCTATGTATGGAACCCATTCCCTAGAAGCTTCTCTAACCTTCTTCGCCAAAGTCTCGTCCCTATCGTCGACATCAACCCTGATCCTCATGGACTTAAGCTTTTCAGCTACCTCAATCGCCATATCGAGGAACCTCTCCGAAACTGGGATCACCCTGACCTGGGTCGGGGAAAGCCATACGGGAAGCATCGGAAGAATACCTTTCTCAGCCTGCATATGGGCCTTTTCAAGCAAAGCGTACATGCACCTCTCTATGGCTCCGCTTGCGGAGCAGTGCAAAATTAGAGGCCTCTTCTTCTCTCCGTTCTCATCTACATAACTTATGCCGTACCTCTCGGCATTCTCGACGTCTATCTGCACTGTCGATAACGCAGATGCCTTGTCCAAAGCGTCGACGAAGTTGAATTCGAACTTCAAAACGAAGTAGAAGAATCTCTGATCCCACATCTCAACCAGGATCGGCTTCTTAAGTATATCGACAAGGGAATGTACGAACTCCCTGTTCTCCTCGTAGAAGTCCCTCGTAACCCTGATAGCAACCTCGTAATCTTCGGGATTTAGCCCTATCTCCCTCAAAACCTCTACTGCAAGCTTGTACTGCTTAAAGAATTCCTCCTTAGCCTGTTCCATGTCCTTAACGATGGTATGCATGTCGGGCATCGTAAACGCCCTCAGCCTCCTCAAACCCACCAACTCACCCCTCTGCTCCTTCCTGAATGAATACCTCGTAAGTTCGTATATCCTCATCGGCAGATCTCTGTATGTGATGACGGAGTCGTGGACTATGAGGAACTGCCCAAAGCATGCCGCAAATCTTAGAAAGAACTCCCTCTTATCGCCTTTTAGGATGTACTGCCTTGCTGGAAACCTCTCCAGATATCTCCTCAGCGTCGGATGCTCCCTATCGAACATTATCGGAGTTTCGACCTCCATAGCTCCATACTCTATGCACTTGAGGGTCACGAACTCCTCGAGAAGACTCTTTATAAGCCTACCCTTCGGGTAGTACCTGAGATGCCCGGAATCCGAAGCTGGCTCATAATCTGCTATCTGCAACCTTCTCATGAGCTCTACATGCGGCGGAATCTTATCAACAGCCCTCCTCTTCACGATCTCGTAGTTCGCAAACTTCTTAAGGTTTTCATATCCTGTGAAGTCGAACCTGTCTATCTCAACGAGCTCCTTCTCTGGAGTGAGGATGTACCAGTAGCTCTTAACCTTCTCCTCAGCCTTCAAAGCTTCCGTGACCTCCTCCTCAACCTCCTCAGTCTTTATATCTCTCGAAAGCTCGCTCAGTGGATGACCCTTGCATGAGATCTTGAAAGACTTGTACCATCCAAAGGGAGCCCTATGAACTTCAAAATCCTTCGAAAGCTTCTCAGCCAAAAGTTTAAGGATCCTAACCCCGGTATCAGCATCGGCCAAATTAGATGAGAGATGAGCGTAAGGGTAAATGACGATCCTCTCAGCTTTAACCTTTCTAGCAACGTCTGCGATCTCCTTAACGGCTTTATCTACAACCCTATCGTTGTCTCCCTTCTCAACTGCTGTGAAAACCACCAAGGCCTCTTCAACCCTTTCCCCCTTACCCTCAAAAGGTTCTGCTATCTTCGTCTTCTTCTTCGGCTCGTATTCGATGTAATCAGCATGGATCAGCAGGAGTTTCATGAACGTAGGCAAATTCGACGGACTTTAAACTTTTCCATTATACTTTTAAATCGAACGATCTACAT
>CAYMEG010000165.1:0-2124 GCA_964389535.1 uncultured archaeon
ATTACGATCGTCTGATTAAAGAGTTTGGAATCCAACCCTTTTCCGAAATCATCGACAAGGTTCCGAATCCAAATTGGCTGATGAGAAGGGGCGTGATCTTTGGGCATAGGGACTACGATAGGATAATCGACGCTATGGTAAATAAAAAACCTTGGGCCGTGATGTCCGGTTTTATGCCTTCTGGCATGCCACACTTCGGGCATAAGATGACAATGGACGAGATCATATGGCATCAGAGCATGGGTGGAAAGGCCTTCGTTGCGATCGCGGATATGGAGGCTCACGCCGTTAGGGGTTTGAGCTGGCAAAAAACAAAGGAAATTGGATTTATGTATATAAAATGTATTGCGGCATTAGGGTTGAAGCCGGACAACGCGATCATATATTTTCAATCCGCGAGCAGACATGTGAAGGACTTAGCTTTCGAACTTTCTGCTGAGGTTAATTGGAGTGAACTCAAGGCTATATACGGATTCAACCCAGAAACCACACTTGCAAGGATGTTTATAACGTCGATTCAAGCTGCCGATATACTCCATCCCCAGCTTAAGGATTTTGGAGGGCCTAAGCCAGTGGTTGTGCCTGTAGGAGCGGATCAAGATCCGCATCTGAGGCTTACGAGGGATCTAGCCTCGAGGATAAGCATCTTCTCATTCGAACGCATCGAAGGAGGGGTAAGGGTTAGGAGCAGGAGGGGTGCAGAGTATCTCAAAAAGTTGAGGAGATTGGGATTTAAATGTAGGGTTTACGAGAAACACATCGATCTCTTTGGGAATCCGACCGAAATTGAGGAGGAAGTTAGAAAGGTTGAGCTTGAATTGGGAGGTTTTGCTTTCATACCCCCTTCATCGACGTATCATAGGTTCACGACCGGGTTAACCGGGGGAAAGATGAGTTCAAGCAAGCCTGAAAGCTATATATCCCTATTCGACGAGCCGAAGGTCGGAGCGAAGAAGGTTATGAAGGCTCTGACTGGAGGAAGGGTCAGTGCAGAGGAGCAGAGAAGGCTTGGAGGAGAACCTGAAAAGTGTACGGTGTTTGAGTTGTTTACGTACCACCTGATAATGGACGACAAGGAGCTCGAGGAGATAAAGAGAGATTGCAAGGAAGGTAGACTTCTATGTGGGCATTGCAAGAGGAGAGCAAGTGAGCTTGTTAAAAACTTCCTGAAGGATCTTCAAGAAAAGGTGGAATCAATCGATCTGAGTGAATACACTATTATAAGTTAAAGTAGACCGTATTCCCTACAGAGTTCTTCGAACAACCTTAATCCCTTCTTTTCCTTCGATCCCATCTTATAGCTTAGGGATTTGAAGTATTCCTCCAAAAACTCTTTAGGCATGCTGAATCTCTTCTCAGCTTCACCAACAACCTCATCGAAGTTTCTAAAACCCCAATCGATCGATCTATTCAGCAGATCATCGCAATTCCTCGCATTCACATCTTTAAGTGAGGCCGATATTCCAAAAACCATCGGATAACCTGTAAGTTCAAACCACTCCTCTCCAAGATCCATAACAACCCTGTAGATCATCCTAGCCTTTATGGCTTCATCTCCGATAACCAGCGCACTTCCACAGCGTTTAAGTAGGTTTGTTGCCCTTCTGTCGTTTACGGGAATTAGTTTGCAGTTTAGGCCTTTCTCCTTAAGGATGATCTCAAGCAGTTTCACCGAAGTCATGGTTTCGTTCGTGATTGCGATCTTATCGTCCAATGATTTTCCGTTTGAAACTACCAAAACGCTCAGAACCTTACCCTTCGATGCTATGCAAAAGGTATAATCTCTAAGTCTATCCTTATTTTTAAGGAAATAGAAAGATGGGACGGGTGCATAGTCCAATTGACGATTTTCAATCATCTCTGCCAAGGTTTTGGGTGAAGCTTCAACAACCTCAGCCAACCTATTCTTTTCAATCCAGTAGTACGGTAAAAAATTGTTTAAGAAACCAAATTTACCGATTTTCATGATACTGCTTTGGGTGGCTGAATATCTAAAGCTTACTACATGACAATCGATAACAGCTTTGCACACCAAAATTTTTAAAAACTCAAAAATTTAACCCATATTCGAGCTCCGGTGGTGTAGCCCGGCCAATCATACCGGCCTTTCGAGCCGGTGACCCG
>CAYMEG010000166.1:0-2114 GCA_964389535.1 uncultured archaeon
AAATACGGCATTAACTATCCTCGATTTGACGGATTTATCTGGATTCAATAGCTTGGCAAATTCCAACTCTCCAACCAACTTACCCAAAACCTTACCTATGATGGCCTTCGCCAGGGCTATGCTGTAAACCAAACTCATCTCATCATCAAGCGTTGTAAGCATCTTAACCCTCTGATATCTCTCATCAGACATGTAATCCTGCAGGAACCTTCTAACCTCCTCGAGAACTGCATCATCGTTCTGATTTCTGAGGAACGGGTAGAGAGAGTAGTGTAGGAAGTAACAATCCGTAGCGATTATTTGAATGTGCTCGCAGGTGTTGTAGATCGATTGTAGATCTTTGGGCAGATAGCCGCCTATCCTCTGCGAGACGAGGGTGTAGACGAAATCCCTATTCGTTATGTTTATCAGGTTGTTCTGAAGCATATCACTCTCCAAAAAGCTCGGCCTTCTTCTTCTCCAAAACGTCCCTAGCCCTGCTTATCGCCTGCCTGAGCTGTCTGGTGTATGGAATCAACCTCGGATTCTGCGGGATCTCGGCCATCACAGTTGAGGCCCTCTTGTAGATCGTGGAGAGCATTCTCAACTCCTCCATACCTCCAGATATGCTAGCATTCAGAGCGTTTTGAAGTTCAGCCGTCACCACTTGGATCTTCTGAACGTGCTGATAGAAGCTGCTCAAACCCAACTCAAGGATAACCTGATCGACCTTCTTGAGTTCATCCTCATCGTGCACGGCGGCGAACTTCAAAGCCTCAGCCAAAGAATCTAAACTGACATTTTCCTCGCCATAAACAACCGATATTGCTGAAGCAGTCTTCAGAACCTTTATCTTCCTTCTGTCTGAAATCCTGACACCCCTCTGTCTCAATACAGCTAAGGCTTCAATGTACTTTCTTATCAGAGTTGTATTCTGGGTTATGTTCCTGAACCTCTCGTTCACAATCCTCTGAAATTCCTTGATATCTTCAACGCTTAAGAGAACGGGAGTCTCCAATCCACCGTCCAACAGAATTCCCTTCTCAATTAGCTCCTCCCAGGAGTCTTCTGAAACGCTCTTAACGAAACATCTGATCGTTAGTCTGTCGTAAAATGCCATGTCCTCGATATCTGTGCTTATCTCGTTGCTTGCTGTGTACAATGCGAGCATTGGAAGCTGGATATAAACACCATCGCTGAATATCCTCTTGTTCAGGATTATGTCGAGAAGTATGTTTCTTATAGCTGAGGAAGCTTTGAATATTTCATCCAAGAACACTATCTCAGCCTGTGGAAGCTTACCTTCGGTTCTTCGAACGTACTTACCCTCCCTTAACGCGTTGATGTCTAAAGTTCCCAGAAGCTCGTCAGGCTCTGTGAAACGGGTTAAAAGGTAGTAGAAGTACCTTGCATCGATCATCTTGGCTAACCTTTCAATTAAAGCCGTTTTGGCTGTTCCAACTTCTCCAACCAATATCACGGGCTCACCGGAAAGTAAACCCGACAACACAGCGGTTATTTCAGCTTCTCTCTGCACGAACGTTTCAGCCAACTCATACTTGAGTTCTGCAAGCTTATCCGCAAGCATCTCATCATAGATCTATGCAACTTATCTTAACATTTTTGTTCAATCAACGGTTGATTAGGTGATTTGAAATTTATATTAAACTTAAATCGAGTCTGTTGTAGTTGAATGGAGAATCTTCGAGGTTTAGATTTTGTCTCATAGGCATTTGATCTATCATTACGCATCCTTCATCCGTAACGTCCACACTGAAATTCCACAGACCGATCTTATTAACTCTGGCAAACTTCTCGAGCTCTAGGTACTCGTTCTTCTTCTCAAACTTACCCTCAATGTAAACTCTAGCCAATCCTCTCTCGATCAGTAGAGCGTTGAAGTCCGTTCCGTTTACATAGACGTAAGCCAGAAGCCTTCCGTATCTATCTCTAAGTCCAGCGATGTCGTCGAATTCCAGCTCGACTGTTTTACCTTTGAGATATTCTTCAGCAAACTTCTTGGCCCTCAGACCCCATTCAGCCAGATACGTTAGATTCGTGATTGCATCGTACTCAAACGGCTTATTTCTATGGACTTCGATTTCTGGACAGTCTACACCCAAAAGTCTAACCTT
>CAYMEG010000167.1:0-2102 GCA_964389535.1 uncultured archaeon
ATATCCGATAAAGTTGAAGTGTAGATAATGAATCTGACAGAATATGGACATCTAATTATTGACGAGTTTGGTGCTATTTTAAAGAAAAAGAAGAAACGGATATTGGTAATTACTGACGATAGGAAGGATGAGGTACCGATAAAATCCGTCAGAGATCTTATAATCTCCGGCAAGGTGAACCTATCGTCCGAGCTCATCAAAACATTGGCAGAATCCGGTGTGGACATACTCTTCACAACCCCCACCGGCAAGCCGGTTGCAAGGGTTGTCAGCGCTAAGGCTGGTGGAACTGCCGAAAATAGGTACGAGCAGTATAGGAGTTTGGAAGATGGGAGGGGCGTTGCGGTAGCAAAGCTTGTGATCTTGGGCAAGATCAGAAATCAGATGTCGAACATCAGATACTATTCGAAGAGTAGGAGGATGAACGAAGTTATCTCTTCAAAGTTGTATGACATATACAGGCTTATCAAGGAGAAGTTCGAGCGGTTGCAAGATGAGGAGTTTGAGGATCTGAATTCGGCGAGGAAGAGGCTATTAGCTTACGAAGGAGAGTGTGCGAACTACTATTGGGATGGAATAAAGTTAGCTTTGGACGATTGGAATTTCGAAGGAAGAAACCAGAAGAGCAACGATCCGGTAAATATGTGCTTAAACGTAGCTTACAATATGCTTATGGGGCAGATGTGGAAATACGTTCTCAGGTTTGGCTTGGATCCCTTCATGGGTTACATCCACGTCGAAAGACCCGGTAAGCTATCCCTGGTATTCGATCTGATGGAACCCTTCAGGCCGATGGTCGACCGTTTCGTGATCGGTTATCTTAAGAAGTTGAGTCCAGCTTACTTCTCTGAAAAAGCGAAAAGCAAGACGATTGCAATGCTTAGAAACCAGTTCTTTGAGGATTTCATGCATAGCAGGATCGATTATAAGGGTAGAAAGATGAAGATGGAGACTGTGATGTTCTACTACGTTCAGGAGTTCGTATCCTTTCTGAGGGGTAATAAAGATTCATTTACGGTTCCGTACATCCCATGGTGATTCCCATGTACTACCTCGATCTGATCGAGATTAAGAGACTTACGAGGGATCTCTTGCCGAGGGCCAGAGATCGCCAGATAGACGACAGGCTTAGGGGATGGAACTGGTTTGACAGTCCGATAAGGCCATATTCAAACGAACTGCTTTTGCCAGTCTGGGATATCGCGTGTTCTATATGCCCAACGAGGAGAGACGCCTGGCTTAGGCATAAGGTTTTGAGAAAGTCGATTCCAACGACAGTTTACCAGGCTAAGGGATTCATAATCCATAAGCTGATATCATCGATGTTCTTAAAGGCTAAGAAGCTGGTTTATCTTGGTTATGAGGATTTGAGGGAGGAGCTCATGAGCAATGCCAATGAGATTCTGAAGAAGGAGATCACGGAGATGAAAAAGAACATCGAGCTTAGTGATAGGGATGTTAACGAGCTAACGGAGTTCTGCAAGCAGATAGCGAAGTGGCAGGCTACGAGGATAGAGAGCAAGGTTTTGGAAGTTAAGGCTAAGTATCCGTTTCTGAATGAGGAGAGCCTTGTTCAGCTGTCGTTTCCGATGGCCACCGAGGTAGTTGTGGACGGAAGTCTCCTTGGCTTGAGCAAGTATCTGAGGGCTGATGCCGCTTGGATGCTTGGAGGGATGATATTTGACATAAAGCTTGGGAGGAAGGAGGAGTGGCACAGAATTCAAGTTGCAGGCTATGCTTTAGCTTTTGAGAGTGTATTCGAAAGGCCAGTGGATATAGGTTGCACCGTGTACGTTTCGAAGGTCGGCAACAGCATAAAGATCGACAGAGACTTCTACATAATCAGCGATCACTTGAGATCGAGCTTTTTGGAAAAGAGGGACGAACTTCAAATGATGCTTTTAAGAGATGAGGAGCCTGATGTAGCATCGAACTGTCCCAAGTTCTGCGTGTTTAGAAGTTTTTGTTTCAAATGACTTATGGTCTCCCTGTGCAGACTTCATCCTTCAACCTTTATTTTTAAGGATTTTAAAATCTCAATTTTAGTAATCACAGAAGTCGACAACCCGTTTCGTCTTGTGATAATTGCAAAGTAAAAATTC
>CAYMEG010000168.1:0-2090 GCA_964389535.1 uncultured archaeon
AGTATGTCGGCTCCAGCGGCCAATACTTCTGGAACGTTTTCAGGCCTTATTCCTCCAGCCACAGCCACAAGAACGTTGAACTTCTCCTTAACATCCTTAGCTAGATGCCACGGCGGTGGAACTTCACCTTCAACATCTATCGCTCTATGCAACTCAACCACGTTTGGCATATATCCGCTCTCTTTTATCTTCTCGAGCCTTTTTATCGGATCGTCAACTCCAAGCATGTCAACAACAGCGTAAATTCCGGTTTTGTCGGCCTCCTTGATACCTTCAACTATCGTCTTTATCGGAGCCAAGCCTGAGATTACCACCGCATTTGCGGTTGCATCTGCCGCCATCCTTGCCTCCAACTTTCCAACGTCGAGGGTCTTCAAATCGAGCACGTAGAAGGCATCCGGCTTCACCTCTCTGAGCTTTAGGATGACCTCAGCCCCATACCTCTTCGCAAGCGGTGTTCCAACTTCGTATATTATGTGATCGCTCTCCGGTATCTGCTTCATCACGCTGATGACTTCGTTCAAGCTCGTCAGATCGAAGGCTATCTGGAGGTATGGAGGATCCCAGAGCTTCGTAAGCTTTCTGCCGACGAGTGGGTGGAAGGCCCTATCCTTCTCCCAGAGAACCGTATCTACATCCGGAAAACCCCTCATGGCTCTCTTCAAAGCCAACTTCGTAGCACCGTAGTTGTAGTAGTATATCTTGTTCTTATCCTTTGCCTTTGGATGTATGAAGACGCTCACTATAACAACCAGATTCTCAGCCTCCTCTTTCGGAATTATACCCTCCTCAACGGCATCAGCTATAGCTTTGGCTACTGCAGCCTGCACCGGGCCAAAGACCAACTCAGCCTGATGCATATCTTTAATAGTAACCTTTGGGACTATTATTGCCGGTGGTTTCGTCATCAGGTTCGGCCTAAGAATTGCCAGAAGTGGAGTGTGTCCGGCTGAGAGCTGGGACAGGGCGTTTGCAAAAGCAAGTCCTACTGGGCTGTCTTTTGTTCCTATCATCAAATCTATGTGTGCTACCTCATATCCCTGTCCTATCAGAGCTTCACCGATGAGAAACTTCATGTCCTTGTTTGGACTTTGAGAATCATAAAAAAATATCGATCATAACCAGATCTTATAAAAAAGTCTTCTGCAATCCTCATAGCTCAGCTTGCTAACAGCCTTTGCCACCTTGTTCTCCTCAATCAGATGTGGATATGGATTATCCTCGCTAGGAAGCATCTCCTCCTTTGGAATCAGGGATATGTATATGATCCCCCTCGCCGCCATTACCCTTGCGGTATCATCATCGACATCCTCTTCGAGCATGAACTTCTTGGTCAGCTCGTTTCCCGGATTCGGATAGAGCTCGATTCCCAACCTCTTCGCAATGACCTCTGGCAGATTCAGCGTTGAAACCTTAAAACCCAATTCTTCCAAGTATTTCGGCAGGAGGATGTGGATCTGTCCGGCCTCAACCAGGACACTACCACCGGTTTCTTCGATTATCTTCGCTACCTCTTCGGCTCTCATCCTATCTCTGATTTTAAACCTCTCAGCATCCGCCTTTGTAAATCTGACTGTGGCATCAACCAGTGCATCGAAGTCCTTTTTAATAAACGCTTCCTGATAATCGAGCCAGGCAGCGTTCACAGTTCTTTCGATATTCTGAACTTTGGCTATCGCTCCTTCCCTTGGAAGTTGTTCAAATTCGCCCTTCTCGATAGCCTTATGTATGACCTCAAGAGCCTCCAAGTAAGGTTCAGACTGGTAAATCTTCCTACCCATACCGTGCAATCTCCTCAAGATCTCACACTGATGCTTCGAATAGACCGGAAACGACGTGTTTAGATTGCGAACGTATTCATCAACCGTAACGTTTCCCTCGAGCATCCTTTGGAAGTTCTCATCCCTAGGTTCTTCTATGATTATTACATCCCTTTTTTTGGCTTCCTCCTCGAAATGCGGCAACATCTCAACTCTATGCGACGTAAACAAAATTAAAACATCCATAACTATTGGTTAGGCTCATTCTTAATAGCATTTTTCGTTAAAGGTTTTCGAATAACCTCACAAACATCTTTGCGATCCTTTCTG
>CAYMEG010000169.1:0-2082 GCA_964389535.1 uncultured archaeon
TTCCTTGCAATAGCACTCCTTCTAACGAACTTCAGATCCTCAAAATCCTCCAATTGCCTTAGGATCTCATTTAGAGCAACCTTTATGCAGCCCGGAATTACAGCTTTAACAAACCTACTACATCTGTAAACGATCTGAAGGTAATCGTAAAGACTTTCGGATCTTTCCAAGTCGAAGCCAAGTCTTTGCAGATCATCCAAGCATTCGCTGTAAACCGAGCACGGCTGAATGAAATGTTCATCGATACCGATCTCACCCAACATCTCTGCAAGCTCGACCAACTCCTCATCGTTTACACCCGGTAGATGTACCGATCTGACCGTAACCGTGCAGTCCATATCGACAGCTTTCTCTATATTCTTCATCACATCGTTAAATCTATCGACTCCAGCGATCTTCCTGTAGCTTTCGGCACTTGAGACATCCAAGCTTATCATAACTATATCTACAAGCCCATCCAACTCTGTAAAGTCGATCGTCCCGTTCGTCTGCAGATCTATTCTGACATCTCCAAATCTGCTCCTCAGCACTTCGATTATTCTGGCAACCCTATCGATCCCGGCCAAAAGAGGCTCACCGTATTGGGATATCGTAATCACCTTTGGATTTAGATCACCGTAATAACCTGGCTTTGGAGCTGTCCTGTAAAGCAACGCAACCTTTGAGTAGCAATAGATACAATTCAAGTTGCATTGGGTTGTGATCTCGTATGAAGGATGGTGTTTTGGTTCTTTTATCAACAAATTTAAACCTTCACAGTGAATGCAGTGTTGAGGATACTCCACTTCAAAGATGAATTTTCTAAAGTCGTCAGAAGGATTCATTTTAAGATGCTGCCGCTTCAGCCTTCTTGACCTCCACCGGCTGAACCTCCTCTCGCGGCTTTGGCTCAGCTAGCAATTCGATCTTGTTTATCTCCACCCTTCTAAGCGGATATATCCTCTTTGCGTTCTTGTAAATTTCGGAGGGTATTCTGCCCAGTATGCACTCTTGCAAGAACTGAACGAAGTTCTTCTGACTTGCATTGCTAACTATGATCTCCCTCATTATCTTTCTTATCGCGCTCTTTTGCGAAGTCTTACATCTCTTTATCGTGAAGGCTACGGGCTTAACCCTTAGCTTGTAACCGTCGGCAGTAGTTACGTCTATCACATCGTCGATCTTGCTTGTTCTTCTCCTGATCAGGCTGTTTATGTACTCCCTCATCATCTCAAAGCGGTGGAACTTCGTGTAAGCGTTCTCTCCAGAAACTCTGTATACCTTAAAGATCAGCTTCTTGTATGGATTCTGGTTTGAATAATCGTTCGTCAGCTCCGCAAGGGTTATTTCGACCGTCCTGTTTATGACCTTGTTCGGATCGTCCGCCGGAGTCTCGCCGATTTCAGCCAATCCGAAATATTCCGGAGCTATGAGCGTGTACCACTTCTTCTGAGCCCACTTATCCTTTACCCTCGCCTTTCTCCTTCTTGCCATGCTAAGCAATGATTGCTGGAGAATTAATAAAGTTTTTCTTCGAAGTTATTATTGAAAATAAATTTTTATAATCTAAATAAAAACTTGCACAATTGAAGTTGGAGGATCCTACAAAGGTATCTCCAAGAAAAGATTTTGGGCGGTTTTGGGGGAATTTGCTCGCAATTTCTCTGTCTTCGGTCACAATGGACAGCTTAAAAGTTACCGCAGTGGCTATCGAAGTAATCCTTAACTTTCCCATCGATCAAGAGTTTGCTCTTCAATTTCGGGGTTCGTTACGGGTGTTTGCTTCAGACGATCCTCCACCTGCTCAAGCCCAATCTGTAGTCTTCCAGCACTTCTTCAGTAATTGTAAGACTATGTAGCCTCTATCGGCGAAATGGGATTGTAATAAACTTCGCATCTTTCCAGAACCTAGAAGTTCTCTTTTAAACCTTTCACATCCACATAGATCCCAGAAGTGGATGTATGTACATGGTATCGGGCTATTCAATCAAATCCACCTTCTTTTAAGCTTCGAGATTCAACTTCTCGATGTCTTCAACGCTTGCTTGACCTTCTTCGGTTTTTCAAGCAGATCTTCGATATAAGCATCTTCCCTTCGCCGAT
>CAYMEG010000170.1:0-2052 GCA_964389535.1 uncultured archaeon
TACATCTTTTTAAACCCTTCTTAGAATCGATATGATCGATGGTGAAAGTTAAACTGTTCGCGAACTTCAGAGAGATAGCTGGTAAGTCCGAAATCGAGTTGGAGGCTGAAACTGTATTTAACCTACTTGTAAGGCTTACAAAAATTTATCCTGAACTGAAAGATTTGATATTTGAGAACGATAGGCCAAGCGAATACGTTAATGTAATTGTAAACGGTAGATTCATTAGTGATTATAATATGAAGTTAAATAAAGATGATATCGTAGCGATATTTCCACCCGTAAGTGGCGGCTGAGATTTAAGTTTTACTCAAAGCTTCTAAAATTTTAAATCGTTGAAAATAACAAAAATAGCAAATTTTAAATATTTTGTAGTGGTTGCACTGTCGATTATTATTAACAGCGATAAAATCAAAGGTGATAAGCATGGAGAGAACAGAGATTCTTGAAAAAATTAAGGAAGCTGAAAAAAAAGTTGAGGAGGACATTAAGAGGGCAGAAGAGGAAAAGAAAAATATTATCAATGAGGCTAAAATAAAAGCTAGACAGATTATCGATGATGCCGAGAAAGAAGCTGAAAAAATAAAGGCTGAAATACTGGAAAAAGCTAAAGCTGAAATCGAAAAGGAGAAGCAAGAGATTAGAAATTCTTTAAGTAAGGAGATTTCTGAGGTTGAGTCAAAGGGTAAAGCTAACTTGCAAAGTGCTGTCGAGTTTTTATATAAAGAATTTATAGGGATGATCGAGTATGCTTAAGCCGGAGAGTATGGTTAAGGTTTCTATAGTGGGGCCCAGAGATCAATTTGAGTCGGTATCTGAAATACTGTACCGTCTCAATCTTGTTCACATAGAAGATCCAGTTGAAGATGAGTACTTCAAACTTGGTGAGCCGTTTGAAAGAGCATCTATGATTTCAAGAAGCTTGGTTCAGCTTAGAAGTATCCTATCGTACCTCAAGCTGGATCCTGAAAAGTTCGTTCCAAAGAGAAGGTTTAGAGAGGAGGAAGTTAAGGCAGAGCTCGACAGAAAGCTTGAGGAATATAGAACAGAAATCGGAGCGAGAATAGATAGGATCAAGGAGTTACAGGAAAGGCTTAAGGCTCTTGAGGATGAACTCAGAGTTATCGAACCTCTGAAGGTCTTGGGTATTCCACCCAGATTACTTAAGGATTACAGAACGATCAGGGCTTTTGTTGGATTTGTGAAAGCCGATCCCACGCCGAAGATTCAGAACATAACGTCAGACTTTGAGATATTTCTGAAGAGCTATGGTAAGGAGTACGTTGTGGCTGTTTTCGTAAGGATCGAACATGCCGATGATGTATTTAGAGTCTTGCAAGAAGTGGGGTTCAGAGAGGTCACGGTTCCAGACATAGAGGATTATGATACTAGGATCAGCGAAATTAGGTCTGAGATCTCGAGTTTGCAGGATGAGATAAAGAGGCTTGAGTCGGAGATCGAAGAACTCAAATCAAGGGAAGCTGAATTGATGCTGGCCATAGAGGAATATCTAAGCATGGAGCTCGAGAAATCCGAATTACCTCTGAGGTCTTTGGTTTCAAAGTACGCGTTCGTAATTGTAGGATACATACCCGCTAAGAGGTTCGATGAATTTAAGTCTACGGTGGAGTCAGAAACGAACGGTAGGGTAACCGTTGAAAAGCTTGACGAGAAGAAGGAAGAATTTGATCCACCAACGTTACTCAAGAATCCACCGTACGTTAAGGACTTTGAGGTTCTATCAACGACGTTTGCAATTCCAAAGTATCATGAGATCGATCCGACGGTTATAGTATCAATATTCTTCCCGCTGTTCTTCGGACTGATGCTTGGTGATATCGGTTACGGTGCTCTGATCACCGTTATAGCGTTGTATCTCAAGAGGATATTCAAAACCGAGGGTTGGCAGAAGTTGCTCAATGTTGCTCTGTATTCTGGAATCTCATCCATAATCTTCGGATTCATATACGGAGAATGCTTTGGTCCGTTTGTGGTGGGTGAATACGAACCAACGAGGGTTCACTTCTTAGGTGGTATACTGTATCAACTGTA
>CAYMEG010000171.1:0-2034 GCA_964389535.1 uncultured archaeon
TCAGAAGGCAGATACTGCAGGCTTTGTTCAGAGAACCGATGAGTGTCTATAGACTCATCGACGAGCAGGATGCAAGCTTACCAGAGTTCTTCGAACTACTTCAACAGATGGAGAACGAAGGATTGATCAGGGTCAGCGATGGAAATGTAGAGCTTACGGAGAAGGGTATAGAGTTGTGTGAATCTCTCGGCTTAAGGAAGATTGACAGATTCGAGTGCGGATGTTGCGGAGGAACGGGCTATGTTATAAACGAGTTTTTCCAAGATGTCATGAAGGAATACTCAAAGATTGCAGAAGATAGGCCAGAAGCGATTGAAAAGTACGACCAGGGATTCATAAGTTTGGACGGAGTGATTAGAAGGGTAGAGTTCGTCTACGAAAGGGGAGATCTGCTGAAGACGAAGATATTCGTTGTCGGAGATGACGACCTATTCAGCTTAGCTTCGGCTTTGACAGGTTTGCCAGAGAAGGTTTTTGTGATAGACATCGACGAAAGGCTAATAGACTTCATAAATAAGAAGGCCGACGAATACGGACTGCCAGTTGAGGCAATGGTTTACGACGTCCAGCAGGAGTTTCCGAATGAGCTTAAGAGGAAGTTCGATGTGTTTGTGACGGATCCCGTTGAAACGATTCCGGGGATAAAGCTGTTCCTATCAAGGGGGGTTTCAACGCTTAAGGGGGTTGGATGTGCTGGCTACTTCGGCCTAACGACGCTTGAAGCTTCTCGCAGAAAATGGTTCGAGATTCAGATGATGATACACGAGATGGGTTTCGTAATAACAGATATGAGAAGGAAGTTCAACGTTTATCCGCAGGATGAGAAGAACTTCTTTAGATTTCAGGAGAAGCTGCCGATAGTCAAGAAATTGGGCGTTAAGATCGACTACAACTGGTACAAATCGACGCTGTACAGGATTGAAGCTGTAAAGGAGCCTAGGCCTCTTGTAGAGGGAGCGATGATAATAGATGAGAAGGTTTACAAGGATGAAGAGAGTTGGGCAACTCCTTACTGATATTGAATTAATTTCTTAATTATCTATATCAAATAGATTATTAAACTTATTATATATATTATAATACTAACTCTATAACATTTGAGGAGTTTCTGTTGGAACTCTCCATTTTTATCCCTTCTTTTAAAACCGATTACTTTCTTTTTGATTTTGAGATAATTATCCAGTGCTTAACGCAAGGATTACCCCACGTATCACTTGCTTTCACAAATGGGCCATCACATTTATCTCTTATGTGAATATCATTCTTAAGAATGCCTGCTTCTACATTTATACTACCTTTCTTAACTAATCGATTAATTGTTAGAGCTATATATGTATGGGGTGTATATCTCCTACCACAGTTTTTACCACCTTCACCCCACATTGATACAAGTTGACTCCAGATTAAACTTTTCCTGCGTTTGATAAATTCAACGACATCTTTAGTTGTAAAACAAGAGTTCCCTAAGCTTTTCCAGTATTCAACAAACTCTTTAATTGAATTTTCTACACCAGCCTTTATATACGCTGGTACACCCATAAGATCATGCCAAGTACGTTCAAAATAAATTTTTCTATTTAATGCATCAAATACAAGGGTTAAAGCAAAACTTAAATACATCGAACTTCGACATCTCGAAGTAAGATGTATGCTTGACAGAAGGGATAAAGCATTAAGGAAGCTGAGGAAGGAGATTCGATCGGGGATATACTCATACCTAATCCTTTCGATGCTTAAAAAAGAGGATATGCATGGATATTTCATAAGGAAAAGGCTTGAAGAAATTGACTTGGCTCCAAGTGAGGGTGCCCTTTACGATATCCTAAAGAGTTTGCAGAAGTTGGGACTGATCGAGGGTTTTTGGGTAATGGAAAAGAGGCCAAGGAAGTTTTACAGGCTGACAGATTTGGGCAGAGATGTTTTGAAGGAACTCGAATTGGAGGTTAAGAAGATTTTAAGGGCTTTGCGGGGTGAGTCGGATGAACGTTAAAATCCTTCTGTCCCTTCTGCTAGTCTTTTCAGGATTTGTAATTT
>CAYMEG010000172.1:0-1980 GCA_964389535.1 uncultured archaeon
ATATAAAGAAGGTTTGAGAACGGCATGGGGATTTTCGTGTGTTATAAGATGTGAAAAGACGATACTTTTTGATACCGGAGGCAACGGGACAATACTGCTAGAGAACATGAAAAAGTTAGACGTAGATCCGGGAGAGATAGATATCGTCGTTCTCTCGCATATTCACAGCGATCACGTTGGAGGACTCTTAAAACTCCTTGAGATAAATCATAACGTGACAGTATACTTACCCAAATCCTTTCCCGAGGGATTTAAGGAGGAGATAGAAGGGTACGGTGCAAGGATCGTTGAGGTTCAAGAGCCTTTAAGGATATTTGATGGTGTCTACTCAACGGGTGAAATGGGGTACTGGGTAAAGGAGCAGTCCCTGATAATTAAAACTGAAAGGGGGCTCATAGTCGTAACCGGGTGCGCCCATCCCGGTGTTGTGAATATAGTAAAGAGAGCGAAGGATCTGCTGAAAAGCAACGTACTCTTGGTAATAGGTGGATTTCACCTGATAGGTCACGATGAGAGTAGTATCAGGAAGATAGTATCAGATCTTAAGAATTTGGACGTTAAATACGTTGCTCCCTGCCACTGTTCCGGTGATTTGGCGAGAAAACTGTTTAAAGAGGAATATAGGGATAGGTACATAAACGCTGGAGTCGGAAGGATGATAACCGTGAAAGACCTGAGATGATCCAAGAATAATCGCTAGCCTTAGTTAGTGCTTAATCGAATCCCTTTCGTGCTCCTTAATCACGACTTCTTTGGGAATTCCGAAGTACTCTCCTATTGCATTTATCATAACCTCCTGAAATACGTAAGATAGTAGCTCGAACTCTCCACCACCGTAGAAGGCCTTTGGTTTAAGCTGGGCCTCTAAATATTTCCAACCCTTTCCCTTTTCAAGTCCACCAGGAATAAAGATCACCAGATCGGATAGCTTTGCAAGTGAGGAGTTTTCGAAAGACGTTATGGCTATTATCCTCGCTCCAACATCCTTAGCCCTCTCAGCCACAACCAAAACTTCGGCAGTTTCACCCGAGCCTGAAAATGCTATCAAGACATCTCCCCTCTCAATTTTCTCCCTAACCTCATCACCTATCCACCAGACCTTACTACCGATTATCTTCTCAAAATGCTTAAGCCTTATAGCAAAGCACAGAGCAACTGCTCCGCTTCTACCGACTCCATAGACATGAATAGATTTAGCATCCTTTATCAACTCTAAAAACCTTTCAAACCTACTTCCTTGTGATTCTAAGACTTTTGGAAGAACCTTTAAGTAATCCACAATTTCATTACAGTGCTTAACGACCAGATCACTAAAGCTCATGATAATTATTTAGTCTAAAAGATACTTATTCCTTACTGGCATAAGGTGTACAATCTCAGAAGATTGAAGGAACTCAGCATCTCCAGGGTATCACCATGATATCGTGAGAATTATCTTAAGGATATACAACTCTTAACGACGTTACGTTTGAAGGTCTAAACGATCGATTCAGTTAACCTATGGGATTTTCTCAATCAACTTAAATTCATCCTCAGAGCAGATACCCTAAAGAAGTGTCAGGGAACGGATGTAGGGATTGTTTTATCTCTGTACAAGATTTCATTGAGCTAGATGCCAAAGAGTTTTGATGTTCAGACGCATCATCATGTACCGTATCCAAAAGGTTAATATAAGTATTGATAATAATAGTAAGTATGAGAGTTTCTACAGGTATAAAGGAGTTGGACGATATCCTGAATGGAGGAATTCCCGTCCCTTCAGCTTTACTCATCCTTGGAGATATAGGCACGGGTAAAAGTGTACTATGCCAGCAGTTCATCTACGCTCAGGCTAGCGAGGGGTTTGAGTGTGTTTACTTCTGTATCGATCAGTCTCCCTACGACATCAGGATGAACATGATCAGCCTAGGCTGGAATCCCAGCGAATTTGAAGAAAAAGGTTTGATCAAGTTCGTCGATCTTTTCATTGGAAGAGATGAA
>CAYMEG010000173.1:0-1979 GCA_964389535.1 uncultured archaeon
TTTGCTCCAGAAATAACCTCAAGAATTTTGTTCTTTAAGTCCATTTCCTTCACCCAATAAAGAAACCGCTAGCCTTAACTTAAATTTTGTTATTTTTCATTTTATTTTGACCCAAAGCAATAAATTGATACCTATCGAGTAACTAGCCTGAGAAAATTGAAAATACGCACTTCTGTAAGCTACTTTCACAGCCAACAACAAATGTTTAAAATTTAAATAACCCCAGAACGGTGCAAAATCATGCCACTCAAAATCTCCAAAGGTGTACTTAAGATGGCTCTCGCCGCAGCAAAGGACATGCACCCCAACAAGTTCGTTGCACTGCTCGGAGGAAAAGGCGACTTAATAAACGAGCTCGTCTTTTTGCCTTTTGAGTCGGGCGGTGTGAGTGCAATTATTCATATGGATGCGTTACCCATAGGTATGCATGTGCTTGGTACCATTCACAGCCATCCGTCTCCAAATGCAACACCCTCACCCGAAGACCTCGTAATGTTTGCCCGCTTTGGAAAAGTTCACATAATAGTTGCATATTCCTACGGCGATAACGATTGGAAGTGCTATGATAAAGCTGGGAATCCAATTGAAATTGAAGTGGTTGAGGAAAGCTTTTAAAAACCGAGGTTTTTGCATAGCTTCATGGTCAGAGTTGTTGCTACGGGAACTTTGACATAATTCGTCCCGGACACATCAGGTTCCTCAAGGAAGCGAAAAAACTCGGCGATTGGGTTTCGTACTTACAGCAACTTTTTCAATCCTACTCTGGATTCCAAGCGTTCATAGGAAAATCGTGAGTGAGGATAGAATACCTATCGCCTTGGGTTTCGTTGGCTTGATAGCTGGTGTGGGTGTTTCGGTAAACATAGCGATGATAGGAGTGCTGCTAGATTTTGCTTGGTTGTATATCATCTCCTATTGTATTGGGCATAGTGCTCAGCGTTTGTTTATTGAGTGATGATCCTTTAAGCTAGAAAATGTTTTGGAGCTTGACACCTGTACAGAATTTTTAGCAATTCGGTAGTATGAATATACTCTGGTTCAACTGGAGAGATATAAAAAATCGCCGTATCTACCAATCAGATGGTTCTTGTAAGCGTAAAATTCTTCGATGATTATAGCTTCTCCAAACCTTATCAGCTTCTTCCTCTTCAGCACTAAAATTAAAGGATAAAATCTACACCTAAATCAATGCTGTCAAAGTACATAGTCAAATCAAGTTTCTTCTTCGGCATTATCTTCAGAATACCTTTTTCCGGTAGTGATACAACATTGTTGATAAGGTATTTAAATCTTCCACAACGTGGTGTTACAACCCATCTATTTTAATAATTAGGGAAAAATATTTCACATAAATTATTCATAAAAAATTTAAACAGTAATACCATCCCGCCAGCGATGGATATCAAAAGGCTCGTAAAGAAGTACTGGGATTCAAGAGGGGAAGGCTATGACAAGATTCCCAGGCACGTCTGTTTGCCAGACGTTTGGCGTTCAATCTTAAGTGATGTTTTCGATTCGGAAATGAGGATACTCGATGTTGGAACTGGAACAGGATTCTTAGCTTTGATTTTGGCAGAGCTGGGACACGAAGTTCTTTGATTGGACATTTCGGAGGGAATGCTTAGAGTTGCGAGAAAGAATGCCGAACGTAGGGGTTTAAAGATACTGAAAACTTACCGTTTAAAGATGATAGCTTCGATGCAGTGATCTGCAGACATCTGATATGGAACTACCCAATCTGAGAGGAGCTTTGGCTGAGTGGGCGAGGGTTGTGAGGCATAAGGTCGTTGTGATAGATGGAAGGTAGATGTACAGTTCTTAAGGCTTAGAAAATTCATCGGTAGGATTTTGATAAGCATTTATGAAAGAAGAAATCCATTCAAGCAATTCCATTATAGAAAGGAATTAAACAAACATCTACCGTTTTATGGAGGTGCGGATATGGATGTTATGCTCGAGATGTTTAGATGGCTTAAAGC
>CAYMEG010000174.1:0-1963 GCA_964389535.1 uncultured archaeon
ATCTCCCTATCGAGCAACCTGTAGTAGTCTGGAATCACATTTTTGTAGGGACTGTTGGGCTCGTGAAGATGGTGATTCTCGTCGAAGTACTTCCAGAACGCGTGATGAATTCTATCCAGCCCGATTTCAACAAACTCGAAGAAATCCCAGTCCTTGGTTTCGATGAGATAGCGGATGAGCTCAAACCTCTTTTCTGTCATCTCCCAGATCTTCTCCTTAACTTCATCCCTCTCATCTTTCCTGAAGACGACATCGAATATATAATCCCCAACAACCCTCTCGATCTCGTTCTTCAACTCTGGAGGGTACGTGTAGTTCGTGCTCGAATCGGGTGTAATAAAACAACCGACCATCCATCCGTTTATCTTTTTGGGTGGATAAGATGGAGGTACACCCAAAACGACCGATTTTAATCCCCTTTCTCCAGCATAATCCCAAACAGCTTTTTCCTTAACCATCAAACTGTGGGCAATCCATATGTCCGTGTAGCTGTACCCCTTTCTGTGCCTGAATCCGTACAAACCCAACTCTCCGGGGGTTTTGCCCGTAGCCATAACCATCCAGGCTGGGATTGTTATTGCGGGAATGCAGCTTTTCATCGGGCCGTAGGCAGATCTCTCAAGTAACCCCCTTACGTTCGGCAGATCTTCTATGAATTCGTTGAACAGTAACTCCGGAGGGGCTGAATCTAGGCCTATCACAAATACCCTCATAGCATCCCCTCTATAACCCTTAAAGCCTCATCAATCCTTTCCTTCGGGCATATCAATCCCAAAACATCTTTCTTTCCTCCGACGTTGAACCCTCTAAGCTTGAGCTCGTCTATCATGGCTGGTATGTTTATCGATTCGGAAAGTTCCGGTTTGATCCTCAGGTAGATTTGACCGCGATCTCCGAAATCTCTGTTGACAGCTAAAACGATCTTGTAACCCATAACCCATACAGCCTTTCTAACGACCTTGGAAATTATATTGAATTTACTCTTAAACTCGATTCTTGTGTAACCTTTACAAGTTTCGACATTGTTTAGAACCTTCCAAACCTCTTTCTCGATTATACTTAAATTTCTGAGCCATCTATCGTTTTCAAGCAGATCTATCGGCTCGGATTCTATCATCGTCTTAACGGCGTTCTCAACTCCAAGTCTATCCATCACTATGTAGTTCGAATCTATCATATGTACGAGTTTCATGGCATCCCTTCCCCGCAAACCATGCTCCAAAAGAAGCTCCATAGCTTTCTTGCCGATCTCCCAATCAAAGAGTCTTCTTCCAACATCTCCCAAGGCTCCCAAAGCTGAGAGGTAATTCCAGACCGAAAAGTAATCAGAAGTTACCCAGCTTGCAGAGGGATACTCTTTTTCGCTCTTACCTTCTATTATCGGGTTTACATGCTCTACATTTGGTTTATCGATTTTTGGCTGGATGTGATGATCTATAAACGTAATCTTCCTGTTTATCTTCTTAACGAGTTCTGGGACGTTTAGATCTACCACAAATACATCCGTGGATCTCTCAATTTCCTTCCATACCCTATCATCGAATTCGAATAGCCCTATTGGAGGGGTTACATTTTTCCAAGATTCGCCCAAGTAATCAAGAACGGTAGCTATGAGCGAGGCTGAACATATCCCATCGGTATCCCAGTGATGGATTATTAGTGCCGTCATCAGTCCAAATATCCTAAAGCCCTAAGCCTCTCCTTAACCTTCTCCTCCTCCTCTTCACTGAAAACTTGTTCTTCTTCCTCCTCCAAGCTTGCCAAAACTTCTCTGAGGACATATGTAACATATTCGTCCACAGATTCAAATTCAGTCTCCTTAATCCTCTCAACGATTTTTTCGTAAATATCGGCTGGAATCTTAACCTCCTTTAATTCCATCGAAACCACCGACATAAAATTGGATGTCTAACATATAAACGTTCTGCTACGCATAGTATATCATGATCGTTCCGATTGTGAT
>CAYMEG010000175.1:0-1945 GCA_964389535.1 uncultured archaeon
TTTATCTTTATCTGCCTCTCAACATCCTCAAGTTCACTTCTATAGAGAAACGTAAAGGAATCGACTATCACTAGCTTAATTTCTTCATCCTTACAGAGCTTCGCAAGTTCCTTAATCACAGTACTCTGCTGCTTAAAATCGATCACGTCATATATAAATACGTTTTTTAGGGCATCTCTATTCTGAAAGATTTGAGATACCCTCTCAGGCGAAAGTCCTTCAGTGTCGATATAGGCAACCTTTAAGCCAGATTGAGCGGTGTTATAAGCAAGCATTAGACATATGGAAGTCTTGCCAGTCCCGCTCGCACCGTAAATCTGAGTTATCGTCCCAGTCTCGACCCCACCGTCAAGCAACGAATCTAAGCATCTACTGCCAGTTGGAAGTTTCATCGATCTTCAATTTTTCAAGCTGTAAATAAACGTTAGAGTTTTCTTAGAACCTCCTTATAAACTACCAACATTGGCAGATTAAGCTCCTCTGCAATTTTCTTAACATCTTCAAACTCCGGTTTTAAAATTGAAGCTGATGAATACTTAACTCTAAGCTTAAATTTCTTTCCAAAGATTTCGACTTGTTTCTCTTCGATTCTCCTCTGCTCTATTATTCTGTCTGTAGGAATAATTCTAACACCTAAACTTCCGGTTTCTTCTATCATAACTTTTGCCACCCTTTCAACATCATCCAGCATACACAGAGCTTTGATTATAACTGCAGGTCTTCCCTTCTTCCCTATGCACTGAATGGCCGAAACATCCAGGCAAATCTTAGAAAGCCTTTCCAGAGCGTTTGCCAATACTTCGCCGCTGACATCATCGACATTTGTCTCAAGAACTGCAATCCTATCGAGATCGAAGTTCTCTCCCAAAATAACCCTAAATCCACCAAAGTTATGAACTTCGACGATCTTAAAGGGATGCTTTAAGGTTTTACAGAATTTGGCAAGTATCGCAATGACTTCGGTAGATATCTCCGATCTTTTGCTTGGAATTACTTCAATCTCAGATTTTTCCAAAATTTTTAGTGCTAAATCTTCCTTTGGCATTGGGATCGGATTTACAAATATCTCAAATCCCAACCTTCTTAAGCAATTTAAAATTCCGCAAACTCTTCCAACTTTTTCATAATCGACCTTAATTCCCAAACCCTCCAGCTTGGTAGAAACTTCATCAGCCGTATTATCATACTCTTGGCAATCTGGGGCAATTTTGAGTAGGGCAGATATAAAATCGTCCAGCGATATTCGCTCAATATCGAATAGGATAAACCGCACCATAAGCCTTTTTATAGTCGTGTGAATTTTAAGATATTGTAGGGTGGTTGCCATGGAAATAACACTTAAAGTAAATCAAGCTTACCCAAGCGATTCGGGAAGGGGAATCGCAAGACTTGACCCAGATGCTATGTTAAAGCTCAGGATATCTCCTGGAGATATCATCGAGATCGAGGGTAGAAGGAAGACCGTCGCTAAGGTTTGGAGGGCTCCAAAGAGGGACTGGGGTAAGAGCATAATCAGAATTGATCGCTTCATTAGAGAGAATGCCGGTGTTGGCGTTGGAGACATCGTTAAAGTTCGCCGTGCGGATTATCAGCCCGCTAAAGTTGTAATTCTCGCTCCTCTCCGCAAGATGGATTTTAGAGTTTACGGAATGGATATTGGTGAGTACCTCAAGCATCAGCTTTTAAAGAGACCTATCGTTGAGGGAGATCTTGTTCCGTTGGTTAGTGCCCCTGCTTTGGCCGGATTTGGAAGGTACAACCAGAATCAGGCTTTAGTTTTTGTTGCGGTTAAGACCGAACCCAAGGGACCAGTCATCATCGACGAGATGACGAAGGTAATCTACAGAGATCGACCAGCTAAGGGATTCGAGAGATTTGGAAAGGCTGGAGTAACTTATGAAGACATCGGTGGACTTAAGGAGGAACTGCAGAAGGTAAGGGAGAT
>CAYMEG010000176.1:0-1936 GCA_964389535.1 uncultured archaeon
TCTCGATAGTTTGGAAGTGCTCAAGCAGGTTCCTCGCCAAAACGGGGCCTATTTCAGATATAGCCGAAACTACATACTCCTGTTGCTCCTTCAGCGTCATCTTCGTTTTTCCAACATGAGGACTTACAGCCCTTTCCTTTCCTTCTTGCTCTCTCCTAGCAATTGTTGCAAGTATCTCCGCCGTTTCCTCAGCGTTTGCAGTTTGTATTATCGGAATACCAAAGTCCACGACTATCGTAGCTAATGCTCCTCTAATTGCATTCGGATTTAGCCTCTTGTACAATCCATTACCTTCTATTATCAAAATAGGCTTGAGATAAGCCTTCTTAAGCCTAAGAAGCTGATCGAATATGTTTCTGTCGATTATGCTGTCTATGAAATCGTCGACCGTCTTCCTCTCAACTGCAACCCTATCGCTTAGAACGTAATCTCCGGCATCCAAGTTCTGAACTCTAACTGCTACTCCCATCTCATAGAGCTTTTTAACAACTTCAGATTTCATCTCTCTTGAATCGACGTATATGACGATGGGTTTTGCAAACTCCATCAAGCTCTTCTGTCCTTCTGGCTTTGTAAATGTGGTCAGACTTTCTTGACGCTTCAACATCCTCCTAAGCTGATCCTTGATCTCATATAGTCTTTCGAACATCAGTCTCTCCTTTCTAAGGCTTATCCAATAGTAAGCCTCATCCTTAGTTCCCTTAGTAACCAGAACAACTATCCTTCCTTCCCTAGCTCTCCCAGTTCTACCCTTCCTCTGAATGGCTCTGATTTCTGAAGGGACAGCCTCGTAGAATACGACCAAGTCGGTCTCTGGAATATCTAAGCCCTCCTCGCCGACGGAAGTTGCAACTAGGACATTGATGATTCCATTCCTAAACTGCTCTAAGGTCTCGATCTGCTCTCTCTGTTTCATACCCCTATCATCTGTCCTATTCGCCTGCCCAACGAATCTTACAGCTTTAACTCCAATCTTCTGTAGCTCCTTGGCCAAAACATCTGCTGTATCTCTGAAGTTCGTGAAGACTATTATCCTCGAATCGGGCTTCCTCTTAAGCTGATCCAGAACAACTTCTTTCAGCCTCTCAAGCTTTGGATGGTCAATTTCACACTTCAAAGCTTTGATGACAGCTTTCCTAAACGTCGGATCGATTATTATGCTTTTGGCAGCCTTACTACCTCCTTTGGATTTCGCCTCAATCACGAGCCTCTTTAGGTAGTGCTTAAGAGCATCCAAGCCTTGTGTTTCGATCAACTCAACTCCATGCTGGATCTTTAGAATCTCAGCCAGAACCGAGAGAGCATCAAACAGGTTTGGATCCTTTGTTTCTGCAGCTTCACTTTGCAATGCTTCCTGCAAAGCCAAAAGCTCCTTTTTGGTCATGTTTGGATTTGCAGCGATCCCTAAGCCTTCGAGTCTCTTAAATCTCGATTCCAAGCAATTCTTAAAGGCTTCTCTAACTTCTTCAAGCTCCTTCGGCATATCAACCTTGATCCACTCGATCTTCTTCTCGTGGATGTAAGGCCTGACGTCGGGATCGAACTCCGTCCTGATTTCGATCTCCTCGATGTGCAGATTCTCGATAACCTCCCTTATCCTTTCAATATCACTGCCGGGAGAAGCTGTTAAGGCTAAAACTAATGGGTCTTTAGCCTGCTTGAAGTATGTTTTTGCTATGAAGACGTAGGAGTAGTTTCCCACGGCCCTATGGGCTTCATCAAATGTTATGTGGATAACATCTTCAAGCGTTATCCTTCCGGTGATCAGATCGTTCTCTATAACCTGAGGAGTAGATACCACAATCCTAGCCTGCCTCCAAAGCGATAACCTTCTTTCCGGAGGTATCTCGCCGCTCAAAGCTACGATCTGATTCGGAGGTAGCTTGAGGGTTCTCCTAAAGAACTCGGCATGCTGTTCAACCAAAGGCTTGGTTGG
>CAYMEG010000177.1:0-1889 GCA_964389535.1 uncultured archaeon
TCGCTGGCATATACTCCGCCTTAAGATATTTTAAGGATTATACGCTTGTTATAGCTGTAGACATGCCTCTAGTTAGGAGGGAGCTTGCTGGATTTTTATTCAAAATGTGCATTAAAACGAAGGCTGATGTGGTTGTACCGACTTGGAGAAACGGAAAACTTGAACCTCTCTTAGCCTGTTACTCCTACGATTCCTTAAGAGAAATCTGGAGTTGCATAAGAAAAGGGGAGAGAAGAGTTTACAGAGCTATAAAAAACATGAATGCTATTTACTATCCGATCGACGAACTTAGAAAGTTTGATAGCAACTTACACTCATTTATGAATGTAAACACGGAGGAAGATTATAGAAAAATTCTGAAGGTGGTAGGGTGCTTGTAGATCGGTACGGTAGGGTGATAAGACATCTTAGGATTTCGGTCACAACTAGATGCAATCTCAATTGTATATACTGCCACATGGAGGGAGAAAAACCTTCTGGCGATGAGATGAGCGTTGATGAGATTGCTAGGATATGTAAGGCTTTTTACGATTTAGGAGTTCAGAAGGTTAAGATCACTGGCGGAGAGCCACTATTAAGGAAGGATATAATCGAAATAGTTCAGGAGATGCCTCCATTTAAGGATATATCAATCGTAACGAATGGGACTCTTTTATCCAAATTGGCTTACGAGTTGAAGGAGGCTGGACTGCATAGGATAAACGTAAGTTTGGACACTCTAAAAGAGGAAAGATACATGTTTATAACAGGAAAAAATATGCTGAAGAATGTAATTGATGGAATTCACTCTGCATACGATGCTGAACTTTTTCCAATAAAGTTAAACATGGTCGTTTTAAGGGGTATCAACGATGATGAAATTGAAGATCTTCTCGAATTTGCTTCAAATTTTAATAGAAATAATGAAATTAAGGTTATTCTTCAAATGATTGAAGTTGTGAACATGCCAAATTATCACCTTGACCTCTCAAAGCTTGAGTCAAAGTTCAGTAGTATAGCTGAAAGGATAATCGTTAGGGGTTTACACAAAAGGAGGCAGTTCATATTTGGGAACAAGGCTGTTGAATTCGTTCGTCCCTTCCATGGTGAGTTCTGCATGCATTGCACAAGGATCAGGGTTACATCAGATGGAAAGATAAAGCCTTGCCTATTAAGAAACGACAATCTGGTAGATTTGAGAGGTTTAAGCTACGAGGAAACGATTAAAGCCATAAAGAGGGCTGTTGCTTTAAGAGAGCCCTTCTTCAAAAATGCTTAAATTTTAATGTATCAATTCTTCAATGATGTTTGGATGGAGTGAAGTGGTGTTAATTGCAATCCTTGCCATAATTCTTCTTGGTCCAGATAAATTGGCCGATTTGGCCAGAACTTTGGGGAGAATTTATGGAGAGTATCAAAAGGCTAAGAGAAGACTCGAGCTTGAAATCCTCTACGGTTACGAAATTCCAAGTGAGGAAGAGCTTAGGGAGATACGGAGAAGGAAGCTTGAAGAGTTGAAATCTGATGTTAGGGAAGCTTTAAATAGAGATCGGTTAAATGAAGAGGGGTGATCGAATGCCAGTGGTTATGAAAGAACAATTACCTATAGGTCCCAACGAACTGTTACTGATACTAATAATAATATTCCTGCTGTTTGGTGCTCAGAAGTTACCAGAACTCGCTAGAAGTCTTGGAAAAAGCTTTGGTGAGTTTGAGAAAGCCAAAAGAGAAACTGAACTTGAGTTGATCGAATTTGAAAGAAAACTTAGAGAGGGGAAGTACACGTCCAGCGAAAAGAGAGCCAAGCTTGAAAAGATCGCAAAAGACTTGGGGATCAATCCAGAGGGTAAAAGTGACGATGAGTTGTTGGAAGAAATCTATAGAGTCTTACCTAAGGAGAAGTCAGAACC
>CAYMEG010000178.1:0-1846 GCA_964389535.1 uncultured archaeon
CCAAATTTGAATAAATTGGCTGAGATGGGTATAAACGGAATCATGGATCCCATAGCTCCGGGAGTAAGGCCGGGAAGTGACACTGGTCATCTTGCACTGCTTGGCTACGATCCCTACAGGTATTACACCGGAAGAGGTCCGATAGAGGCTGCTGGGGCAGGAATTGAAGTTAAACCCGGTGATATAGCATTTAGGGTAAACTTCGGAACGGTTAAAGGGGAAGGTTCCGTTTTCGATAAGGTCGTTGTTGACAGAAGAGCTGGAAGGATAAGCGAGACAGATGAGTTTGTTAAGGCCATAAATGAAGGGGTGGATTTAAGCAAGTTTGGAGTTGAATTCATCTTTAGAAGAGGTAGTGGGCATAGGGGAGCTTTAGTTTTGAGAGGAGAAGAGCTCTCGGATAAGATCTCAGACACAGATCCAAAGAAGGTAGGTGAAAAAGTGAAAAGATGCAAACCACTGAGCGATGATGAGAGTGCAAAGAGAACGGCAGAGATCGTGAATTACTTCATGGAGAAAGCCCATGAAATTTTGGATAGTCATCCTCTGAACGAGGAAAGAGTAAAAAAAGGACTACTCAAGGCAAACGTTCTATTGCTTAGAGGAGTTGGTGTGGTTCCTCACATACCTTCCTTCGAGCAAAAGTATGGAATGAAACTCGCCGTAATTTCTGGAACAACGCTCATCAAGGGGATAGGCAAGATATTGAAAGGTGACGTGATAGAAGTTGAAGGCGCAACTGGCAACAAATTTACGAACATAAGGGGTAAGGTTGAAACCGCACTGAAGGCTTTGGAAACGTACGACTTCGTTTTGCTGCACTTTAAAGCCACTGATGAGCTTGGACATGATGGGGATTTCGAAGGAAAGAAAGAATTTATAGAAAAACTTGATAAACATCTTGAACCATTACTAAATTTGGATTTCTCCAATGTGTGCCTGATCGTCACGGCGGATCACTCTACTCCAGTTACAGCTAAGGAGCATACTGGAGATCCGGTTCCAATAACGATAGTCTACAGAGATGTCAGAAGGGATGAAGTAAAGGAATTTTCGGAGTTTGAAGCTTACAAAGGGGGATTGTGTAGGATTAGGGGTTTGGACTTGATGAATATCGTAATGGATTTAACTGATAAGGCAAAGAAGTTTGGGGCATAGTTATGCTTGAGAAGTTGATAATACCTCCAAATACGAAGTTTGAGGAGAAGACTTTGGTGGTTGAAGGAGACGCGTTAATAGGTGCCAACAGCGAACTTGGCTATGGTATAATAGCTAGGAAAGTCATCGTTGGAGAAAAAACGATGATAGAAGGGGATGTTTTTGGAAGAGAAGAGGTTAGGCTTGGAGCATGGTGCAACGTTAAGGGAAACGTGATAAGCAAGGGAGATGCGTACATAGGTGAATTCGCTTCGATAAATGGAAGATTAACTGTTTACGGTGACTTGGAGATCGGTAGAAACGTTAGGATAAAGAACGGTTTCGAAGCTAAAGGTTTGATCACGATTCAGGATCCGATGCCGATCATCCTTTTCATATTTTTATATCTGCTCGAGTTGCTCAGGCTTGGAAGGCTTGAAGAAGCCGAAAAGTTATTCGAGGCGGAGGAGTTCGTGTCTCCGCTTGAGGTTCCGGAGAATTCAATTATGAACATCGACACGATTAAAACGGACAAGGACATCGAAATCAGAGAGAGTAGAGTTTTGGGTAACATCAAAGCCAAAAACGCTAAGGTTGAGCGAGGTGAGCTTTACGGAAGCTTGAAGGGTGAAGTTTTGATTGTAGATTCGAGCAGAATCCACGGAGCTGTTGAAGGTAGGGAAGTTTATTTGGTGAACGGTAGCGTAGT
>CAYMEG010000179.1:0-1846 GCA_964389535.1 uncultured archaeon
TCTCAGACACAAGCTCAATTTTGGAAGCTATAAAGATTTCTGAACCTGATGAAGTTTATCATTTAGCTGCGCAAAGTTTTGTAGGGGCATCATTTGAAACACCAATCGCAACTGGTGATGTTAGTGGTTTGGCAGTAACGAGGATTTTAGAGGTTATTAGGCAGGTGAATCCTGAAATTAAGTTTTATCAGGCATCCACATCTGAATTATATGGTAATTCAAGGAGCGAAGGATTGCTCAATGAAGAAACAAAATTTAGACCAGCATCACCTTATGCTGCAGCCAAATTATATGGTTATTGGATAACTCGTATATATAGAGAGGCTTATGGTATATTTGCTGTGAACGGAATATTGTTCAATCATGAATCACCTTTAAGAGGATTAGAGTTTGTGACAAGAAAGATTTCAAATGCCGTAGCAAAAATTGCATTAGGGTTGGAGAAAGAGCTAAGATTGGGGAATTTAGAGGCTAAGAGGGATTGGGGTTATGCTCCAGAATATGTGGAATCAATGTGGCTAATGCTTCAACAAGATGAGCCAGACGATTACGTTATTGCAACTGGCGAGGCACATTCAGTAAGAGAGTTCTGTGAAATTGCTTTTGATACAGCAGGATTGGATTGGCAGGAATATGTTAAAGTTGATAAGAGGTTTATGAGACCTTTGGATGTGAACTATTTATGTGGTGATTATTCTAAAGCTAAGAAAAAGTTGGGATGGAAACCAAAGACTAAATTCAAGCAGTTGGTTAAAATAATGGTCGAAGAGGATCTAAAAAGATGGGAAAGATGGTTAAATGGTGAAAAATTCCCATGGGACGCTCCTAACTATCCAAGCGAGGCAAAAATCTTAACGAGAGCTTTGAGGGTTTAAAATGATTCCAGTTGCTGAACCTTGTTTAGGAGAAGAAGAACTTAAGAATGTCGTTGAGGCTGTGAAATCGGGATGGATCTCATCAAAGGGGAAATTTATCGAAGAATTTGAGAGGGAATTTGCCAAATACTGTGGCGTTAGACACGGCGTTGCAACCGCTAATGGAACTGTAGCATTGCATTTAGCATTAAAAGCCTTGGGAATCAGAAAGAATGATGAAGTAATAGTTCCTACTCTAACCTTTGTTGCAACAGCAAACGCTGTAACTTATTGTAATGCGAAACCAGTTTTTGTAGATTCTCATCCAGAATATTGGTGTATAGATCCAGAAAAAATTGAAGAGAAAATTACTAAAAATACGAAGGCTATAACAGTTGTGCATCTTTATGGACATCCTTGCGATATGGATTGGATTATGGATGTTGCTGAAGATAAGGGATTGTATGTGATAGAAGATTGTGCTGAAGCTCATGGGGCGGAATACAAGGGTAAAAAGGTTGGAGCTTTTGGTGATATTGCTTGCTTTAGTTTTTACGGGAATAAAATAATTACAACTGGAGAAGGAGGTATGTGCATAACTAATAACGAAGAATTGGCTGAAAAAATGAGATTGTTGAGAGACCATGGAATGAGCAAGCATAGAAGATATTGGCATGAGATAATAGGGTTTAATTACAGGATGACGAATTTGCAGGCAGCAATTGGTGTCGCTCAGCTCAAAAAGTTAGATGAGTTTATTGAAAAGAAGAGGCAGATAGCGAAATGGTATGCCGAAGAAATGAAAGAATTGGAGGAAAAAGGATTAATTAAGCTTCATCCAGAAATGCATTGGGCAAAATGCGCTTACTGGATGTATTCAATTCTAATTGAAGATAAAATCAAAATAAGCAGAGATGAATTGATGAAGAGGTTGGAAGAGAAAGGAATTGAAACAAGACCCTTTTTTGTCCCTATGCATCTGTTACCCATGT
>CAYMEG010000180.1:0-1829 GCA_964389535.1 uncultured archaeon
TTTGGAGGCCTTACCAGGGAAGAGGAATCGGGCAAGAACTGTTGAGATATACAATAGAATTCTGCAGACGAAAGGGATTTAGGAGTATAACGGTAGTTACGGAATGTTCAAACTTGAGAGCCAAGAGGTTGTTCAGAAAGTTCGGATTTGTAATAGTAAACGAGAGCTTGGATGACTGCTACATGTACCTCAAATTATGACAACATCGCCCTTCTCAAAAACCAAACTTCTAGCTTGAGACATCTTTTAGCTTCGCATTCTTTCTCCAAGCAACCGAAGCATGGCGGTAAACCTGTTAATTCTTCCATTCTTTCCATCACTGCCCTTAAGCTTAGCTCTTCTTCTTTCTCCTCCTCTACCTCTGCTTCCGCTGGGACTATCTTGAAAGTCTTAACGCCGTCAACAACGACCTCTACCCTCTTGATCAATCCTTCCTTTTCAAGCTTTCTAAGGATACGTGAACACTTACTGCTATCTATCTTAAGCTCCTTCCACAAATCCTTCTGAAGAATTGCTCCCCTTTCCTTCAAAATCTGTAAAATCTCCTCTCTCGTGTCCATCGGAGCTCTCCTTTAAATTTCTTCTTCGTACGGCTGGATTATTACGATGTTGTTACCCCTAAGCACTATCGTGCCGAGATTTCTTATTTTTTCACCGTTCTTGCACTCCATGGCATTGCTTAAGTGGAGATTCATGTAGTCATCTACGCCCTCAAGCCTACCTATGAGATCTGTTTCCTCACCCTTCATCTCAACCCTTACGACCTTGCCAATCAGAGACTTAACCATCTGATTCGGTAGCATCCTCTATCACCTCTATCTTACTCTGTCAACAAAATATTTTAGGGTTGTGGTGTCAGCAAAAGTTTTGAGTAACAAAAACCGTATATATACCTTTCTCTCTGTTAGCGGTATGGTAATCCTTGTCACCGGTGGGGCCGGGTTTATAGGAAGTCACGTCGTCGATAGGCTTATAGATGAAGGTCACGATGTCATAGTCGTCGACAACCTCACCTCTGGAAGGAAAGAGTATGTTAATGAAAATGCCAAATTCTTCCAGCTTGATCTGGCTGAAGATACAGACAAATTGCTAGAGATCTTTAAAGAAAATGATATAGAAGAAGTTTGGCATATAGCCGCCAACCCGGACGTTAGAATCGGAAGTGAGAAACCAGATGAGATTTATCGAAACAACGTAGTTGCAACGTACAATCTGCTTGAGGTTATGAGGAAAACCGGAGTTAAAAGGATAATATTCACGTCAACATCCACGGTTTACGGTGAGGCTAAGGTTATACCAACACCGGAGGATTATCCAACGATCCCCATCTCAATTTACGGGGCTTCGAAGGTAGCTTGCGAGGCTTTAATTGCTTCATACTGTCATACCTTTGATATGAAAGCTTGGATATATAGGTTCGCAAACGTGATCGGAAAGAGAAGCAACCACGGTGTTATTTACGATTTCATAATGAAGCTGAAGAGAAATCCGAACGAACTGGTCATACTGGGTGATGGCGAACAGAACAAATCGTACATATACATATCCGACTGCGTAGATGCTATGTTCTTTGGACTCAAGGCCGACGAGGACGTGAACATTCTCAACATCGGAAGCGAAGATCAGATCAAGGTCAAGAGGATAGCTGAGATCGTATGCGAGGAGATGGGGCTGAATCCAGTTTTTAAGTTCACCGGTGGCAGAAGGGGTTGGAGGGGGGATGTGCCGATCATGCTTCTTTCAATTGAGAAATTGAAATCGATGGGATGGAAACCCAAATACAATTCAGAGCAGGCTGTGAGAAAGGCCGTTAGGGATTTACTTGAAGA
>CAYMEG010000181.1:0-1783 GCA_964389535.1 uncultured archaeon
AGGTAGTTTGCCAGAACTGTTGCACGTGAATGCCTTAAAATGTGCGGATATACTCTCTTGTCTATGCCAGCGTTTTTTGCAGCCTTCTTAATAACCTTGCTGAGCATTTTATAATCCATTGGCTGCCCATATCCCGGAGAGCCTATGTTTACGAATACGAAAGCGTTTGGATCTGGTTTTCCTTTATTCATGTCGTAGTGTGGATGATGCTGCATCCACCTTGCTAGATATGGGGCCGCCATGACAATGGGAATTACTCGTTCCCCCGTCTTACCGTGAACCTTAATCTTAGCACCGTGCTCCGTCCAGATTACATCTTTCCACCGCAAATTTGCGAGCTCACCTATACGCAGACCAGCTTCATATCCTACTGCAATAATAGCCTTATCCCTTGGATTTTTCGCTGCCTCAATCATTTTCATTATTTCCTCTTCTGTTAGCACATCTGGTTTGCGGTTATCTTTTCTCTCACCTCTGAGTAGTTTTAATCCTTCCCAGTTCTCACCTTTGAGCCATTTGAAAAACTTACGTAAGCCTTTTCGGAACTCGTTAATTGTTTGAGCGGTATAACCATTTGTTTCAATTTCTACAAGTACATCTTTAATGTCGTCTTTGTCCCATTCAGTAAATGGTTTGTTTTTCCAGCGTTCACAGACTATTCGAAGGGTTCTCATATACCGTCCAATTCTTGCAATTCCTACTCCTTCGACAATTAAATCTCGTTTAAACTTAAGGATGAGTTTTTTATTTTCTTCAACTATTTTTGATTTTTCTAGAAGTTCGATTTCACGTTTTAATCGTTCATTGAACTTGTGCAAGTCGTTTTTCTCCATGCTGATTGTTGAGAACTGCTAATATTTAAAGATATCTCTACGGCACGGAACCTTAGATACATGTGCCCGGTCCGGGCCCTCCTTGTTCGGGTTCGAGTCCTTGATTACCTTCACTCTACCCTCTGTTTTGATATATTCCACAGAGGGATTGTGAAACTACATTGTGTACAATTTAACTACCTCATCAACAGTGTTGCATCACTACCCAAATAGTTTTTGGATATTTACGCTTGTAGAATCTAGAGTATTCTGCAACTGCTAAATCTTTATATATTTGTGTTTGCATACATTGATGCATGAAAACGATTTCGATAAGGGATGAGGTATACAACAAGCTTGTGGAGATAAAGGAAGAAGGAGAAAGCTTCAGCGATGTGATAGAAAAGCTTCTAAGAAGGAAAACTACTAACATTAGGAAATATTTTGGGATTTTGAAGGATAGCGATGTTCTCAATGAGATTGAGAGATGTTTAGAAGCAAGAAGATCAGCGAGGTTCAGAGTATGATTGTGCTCGATACTAGCTTCGTTATAGATTACTTCAGAGGAGTTGAGGCGACTTACGGTTTAGTGGATGAAGATGATGATGTTGCAACAACTGCAATCACATATCATGAAATAATAACTGGGCTGAAGAGAAAAAGAAGCAAGAAAGAAGAAAAATTCTTCAAAAGATTCTTTTCTGAGGTTAAGATACTACCGTTCGATGTTAGGGCAGCTGAGGAGTCAAGTAGCATAGCTGCAAGACTGATGGCAATAGGTAGAGAAGTTAACGCCCTCGATATCCTAATAGCAGGTATCGCGATTGCAAACGGAGCTGACAAAATAATAACAAGAGATCCAGACTTTAAGGAGATAGCAAAAGTTTCCGACATTGAAGTACTGCTGTACGACGTTAAGTAAAGCAATAATTAGTGTTATGAAGAAGATACTGTTGATTCTAATTTTGCTT
>CAYMEG010000182.1:0-1768 GCA_964389535.1 uncultured archaeon
GTTATGAAGATTATGAAGTAGAGTTTAACTGTTTGATAGTGTGAATGATTCTGTGTGTGGTCGTTATGAAGCCTAAGACAGCCAATATGATTAAAGTTTCATAGATCCTTCCCAAGAGTAAACCAATCATTACGATAAACAACCTCGTATCCCTTCCACCAATTCCAACCTTACAAATTGCTCCTTCAGCTTCAGCCATAGCTCTAGTCATACTAACGCTAAGCGAGAAGAATAAGGCAGCCATACCTACTAACCAGAACTTTACGGGATTCAAAGCAACCAACCCAGTTATCAGAGCGGCATCAACAAATCTGTCAAAAACCCTATCGAGATAAGCTCCCTTCCTTGTTACTTGCCCAGTTAATCTTGCTAAGTCACCGTCTGTGCAGTCTAAAATCTGAGAAACCAGTATAACGACAACGGCTTCATAAAATTTACCCAAAGCGATCAAGAACGCTGGAACTATCCCTACTATTGCAGCTAAGATTGTTATGTGGTTTGGGTGAATGTTGAACCTCGCTAAAAATTTTGCAAGTGGCTTCGAGAATCTTCTGTAGACTAATTCTGTCAAAACATACTCCCATTTGAAATTTCCAGTTGAACTCATGGCAAAAATCTTATAAAAAACGATTCTAAAGCTTTTCCATGAAAGCCGTTATACTTGCCGCTGGAAGAGGTAAAAGACTTAGTGCCCTAACCAAGAATGTTCCAAAAACACTTGTGGAAGTTTGTGGATCGCCAATACTTGCTCATATTTTAACTAATTTAAGGATATTCGGTATTAAAGATATTGTTATAATCACTGGATACAAGGCTGCAAAAATCAGAGAATTTGTTTCGAAGTTTAGTGAAAGAATGAAAATTAATATAAGCTACATCCATAACGAAAGATTTAATGAGACAAACAACATCTACAGCGTATATTTGGCGAGAGATCAACTTGAAGATGAAAAATTTGTTCTTATAAATTCCGATGTACTGTTTCACGGTGAAATTCTCAGAACTTTGCTTAAATCTGAAAAGAGTGGGTTAATTTTGTCTGTAGACTTTAGAGAGAATTTAGGTGATGAAGAGATGAAGGTAAAAATAGAAGAGGACAGAATCGTTGAAATTTCAAAAGAAATTGACCCAAAGGATGCCGATGGAGAGTACATTGGAATTACAAGAATTGATAAGGAATTCAGCTCAGAATTCTTCGATGCTGTAAAGAGAACAATTAAGATCAATGGAGTGAATGTATTTTACGAATCTGCATATCAGAGGATGATCGACGAAGGAAAACATCTAACATTTGAAAGCACAAGAGGATTACCTTGGATTGAAATTGATACTTATGAAGATTTACAAGTTGCAAGGGAATTAGTAGCTCCACGGATCTACAGTAGCTCCTCAAGTGTTAAGAGAGATAATAAATTCTGAATTCTTGCACCTCTGTTTACCACACTCAGGATTGCCACGACATTTCCTCCCCTTTTCTCAACCCTTTCAACGACCGACAATGCGGATCTGCCAGTGGTGGTGACATCTTCAACCACTACAAACCTATCTCCAGATTCTATGACTCCAATACAATCATCCTTGATTCCATAATCCTTCTTCTGCTTTCTGAAGATTACTAGCGGTTTGCCTATTTTCATGGAAAGGGCTACAGCCAATGGAACTCCTCCAAGCTCTACGCATGCAATCTTATCAAACTCGAGATCTTTAACTTTCTCGGCCATGAGTTCGGTTATCAGCTTGAGAACGTCTGGGTAAGTGCAGGCGTGCT
>CAYMEG010000183.1:0-1768 GCA_964389535.1 uncultured archaeon
CCGTCTGAACTCCGAACATGTTGACGCTCTCACCAACACCAACTATCTCGTTTATACCTTCAACGATCGAAGGTTTTGAAGCTATGGCTGCGAGGGAACAGTGACTAATACCTATGTTGCCCGTAACCTCCCTAACCCTTCTAAACAACCTCAGAACGGCATCCTCGTTTGGAATGAACTTGGGATCCTTACAGTTGTAGAGGAGGACATCCTCCGCATGCAGGATGACACCGTTCGTTCCACCCCTAACACAAATTTTAGCCTCTTCAACGATCCTTTCGAGTGGTATATCCCTCTTCCTCTTCAGAGTCTCACTGCAGAACTTGCAGCCCCTTCCACATCCTCTCGAAACCTCTATCAAACCGTTTACCGAAGGATTCTTAATCAGAGGAATGTTTTTAACATCGACTGGCTTGGTTTTAACGACTTTCGGCAACTCCTTACCCCTCAAAGCCTTTCTAAATATCTCAGCAACCACCTCCTCCCCTTCACCTATTATCATGCAGTCTATCTGGTTTTTCCAGTAGCTATCCCATTCGAACTGCCATGCTCCGGCACCGCCAACTATGATCTTAATCCTGTTCTTGTAAGGCATAATTCTTCTCATGAGATCTACGAACTCTATCTTTGTCGAAGGTTCACCACCGAGTAGGGTTGTGAACGTTACACTTACCGGTCCGAATCCCAACGGATCCATAACAGATATGCCGACGACCTTGGCCTTTTCGATGTACTTCCCGATATCGTAGGGGTGAACAGTAACTACATCGAATCCCTCATCTATCAGTATCGATTCGATCTTTCTCAACCCGTACGGAGCCTGAGTGACGACACCGTTCTTACACTTGATCTTTGGGTAGAAGAACGCCTTTATGAACCATGATGGGATTACCGTGGGAGGTGCACATGTTCCAAATCCGAGAAACTCCTTCCCATGATGATCACTCATCTCGGTAGCTGGAGCGGTTAAGATTATTTCGGGCAATATTAACACCTCCACGATCGATTTCAAGAATCTATCCAGTAGTATATGATTCAAGCAAGCTTAAGTCTTTTGGTTTACGATTTGAAATCGCAGGTGTTAAATACATCCACATAGATAACGAATTTCATGGCAAAGAGGGAGAAGGTTAGAACACCTCCGCTGATGTCCTCTGCCGGAATAATGAGATACTTTGAGGAGGAGAAAGCTCAGATAAGAATCAGCCCTAAGAGCGTCGTTGCATTTGGCCTAATAACTGGCTTCATAGTGATAATCCTAAACGCATATTACGGGTTATGGCCGTGATATGCCAGAAATCGTTTTCGTCGGAAGATCTAACGTCGGCAAATCTACCCTTTTCTCTCAGCTTTTTGGTGTAAGGGTTAGAAGGGGAAAGAGACCGGGAACGACGATCAAGCCCAATCGGATCAAGTTCAAAGATCTGACGATCACAGATCTTCCCGGCTTTGGTTACATCGCTGGAGTGAGTAGAGAGTTCAATGAGAGGATCAAAGATTTCATAGTCCGCTACATCGAGGAAAACGCTGAAAGGATAATGGTTGCTGTTCAAGTTATAGACGCGAAATCCTTTCTGGAAGTAGTTGAAAGATGGGAAAGAAGGGGAATGATTCCAGTGGATGTCGAGATGTTCGAATTTCTTAACGAGTTCGGGTTCGATGTACTTGTTGCAGCGAATAAGATGGACAAGGTCAAGAATCCGGATGAAACTCTGAACGGAATCGTTGAAAAACTTGGAATGCATCCTCCATGGTTTTTGTGGAAGCA
>CAYMEG010000184.1:0-1720 GCA_964389535.1 uncultured archaeon
GGCGGTAGTTTAAATAACTCTCGACGATTCCGATCCCAAGCAAACGTAAACGAGGCCTACATTCTTACCTCCTATCGATTCTTACCGGTCATATCGAGCAATCATTCATGCAATTCATGTGCCAGCTAACGATGTATGAGTTATAGAAGGCATCTTGCAATTCCAACGCTGTAAAGACACTGACTGCAGGAGGGTTTGTTACCGTAGCAGTCCATGCTCTCATCGATGTACCAGCAACCTTCGGCAAATTGGCAATCACCACACCACGGAAATTCGTCCAAGTTCCTCCTCTTTTTGAAGAATTCATCGTCAATATTATCAGAAGTGTACTCTTCGATTATCCTTTCAAATTCCAAGTAGAGTGGGTGAGTGTAGGCCAACTCCATACACGGAGAGATCCTACCATCCGCCCTCACGAATATACAATCCTCGTAAGGACAACATCTACTCTTTGCATCTGCGAACATCTTGGGTAATTCCAGCTCAATACCGTAAGTGTTGGCAATCTCTCTCACCCTACACAAAACAGATTCCGCTCGTTCAGCCATTAAAATCCTGTTCCAGTTCTTGGACATGTAGCTCAAGTTTAAGTCGTATCCCTCCAAGGCGTTCAAAACATCCCTATAGAGCTTCAAAGCATTAGGCGAAAGTCTTGCCACGTCTCTCGAAAACTCGCCGATGTTTTCAATCATATCCTTGCAAATCTCAACGGGCTTCCTGCTGATTTCCACGAAAAGTGTCTTTTCATACATCTTCGCATTGTACGGAATTAAATTGGTTGCTATCACGTTTATATCGTTTTCACAAGCCCATCTTACGATTTCAGGAAATTTAAATATGTTTTGACTTGTAAGTATCACTGAGATGTAAAGTTCAGGTTTCAGACTTTTCAACATCGATCTTACCGATCTGTTAAATCGATTAATCGAAATCGCTAAGATGTCTACCTTATCTGCAAATCTGCTTACGTTTAATCCGTTCGTTACGAGCAAAACCTCCGCTTTCGATGCGGCAATTCTCAACATCTCATCGAAGTCCTTGTGTATCGTAGATTCACCGAAACCGTACAGTATAAATCTATCGGCATCAAATTCATCTACGATCTCTTTGAATTTTGTCAGGGGTAGATCCATCAGCTTGGTATTCCAGTAGTTTCTGATGCAATAATCGCAGCTTAAATTGCATCTGTTCGTCAGTTCTACTTGAACCCTCATACTTCAGAGTTGATTATATCTAATATTATTGGTTGCTGAAGCAAACTCTTAACGGTTAGAATGGTATGATACTAATTCCAGATTCGCTGATTTCAAGCTTAAATTTACCTTTCTTGTGGGAAGTTCTAGTGGTTTTTGCAACTCTGAGGGTTATACTGCCAGCTTCGTTCTTCGTTAGCACTATAGCGTTTCCGAGCGCTTGCTGCATTGCTATTTCGAAGGACTTTGAGTGCATACCCCTAACGGCGTTTATGATTCCGATACCCTTGGTTTTCAGAATCCATCCATGAATCTTTTGTATCAGATCGTAGGCACACCTTTCACCATGTAGGAAGGCTATCGAGGAAATCGAATCGATGACGAATCTCTGACACTGCATGACGTATTCCTTCAACGTGGATATTAGTTCGTCAAAATCCTTAGAACACCCTTGATACTTCTCATCTGAAGGTTCATCTCTTCCAATGAAAAGATCGACGAACTTGATCAAACCTTTTTCTTCAAAT
>CAYMEG010000185.1:0-1709 GCA_964389535.1 uncultured archaeon
ATTTCGACCAAAGACTGATTTTGATGAGTGCAACCATCCCAGATTCACTAAAAGATGTAATTAAGGAACACGTTTCAGATGTTGAGTTCATAGAGTTCAAGCCAGATGTAGATTTAGAATTCTGCAAGAAGAGGATGAATAAAAACTACGATATCGTTTTAGAAGAAGTTTCCAGCGAGCAGGATAAATACGAATTGATCTTAAAATGGATCGATGAAAGCGAAGAATTTTTCCAAAGTAATAGTTGTGTTCAACACGCGGATGCGATTAAATTCTACAACTTTGTTAAAGATAAGAACGCCATACTACTCCATTCGAGGTTCTCCGAAAAGGATAGAGAGAAGAAACTGTAAAAACTGCAAGAAATAAGAGAAAAAGACGAATACATCATAGTATCCACTCAGATGATTGAGGCTGGAGTGGATGTATCAAATTCATTCATTACGGAAATAGCTCCGGCAAACTCCCTAATTCAGAGGTTGGGCAGATTTTTGAAGTACAATGAGAAGGCTGGCAGGATAATCATCTGGTACGAAGGCGAGAACGGTAAGATTAAGGCTGAGAGGGATAGACATAAAAGTGTACGATAAAGTCCTAACTCAAAAAACGTTAGACTGGCTGATGAAGAATTCTGTCACAAGAGATTGCAAAATAACGGTGAACTTGAATGTTCATTTGCCAGAAGCTTAATCTCGGAAGGGGTTTAAGGAGCTACTCAACCATGTTTACAGCAAAGACTTCTTCAGAGTCGGTAAGGGATTGATAAAAGATTTCGAGAGGATATTTTTGTACCTTGAGGATGCACCTAAAAAGGCTCTGGAACTCTTCCTTAAGCTAGGAACTTTCATCAGAGAGAGCTTGCTAATTCCGACAGCATCGAAAGAAGCCCTTAAGAATTTACAGTGTCTGAAGCCGCTAGAGTTCGTAAGGTCGCTTGTGGTACCGTTATCGTTTGAAACGTTTAAAGATAAAGCTGATCGTGTGGTCGGCGTTGTAGTTGAGCACGGCGATGAAGCCGTATACGACGATTTGAAGCTCGAAGGTGGACAACTAACACCACAACAGATTTTAAGATTCATCATTAAAAACAAAGTCATAGCTTTTATAATCGATGCTGAATACGATAGCAAGTTGGAACTGAGGTTTGATAAGTATGACTGAAGTCTACGCTTTCTTAAGAGGTAAAGCAGAAGTGGATAAGTTTTTTGAAGGTAAATCTGCCTACATCGAAGAACAAACGTTAAAAGAGCATGTAAACAAATGTTTGGATGCTCCCGATAACTTAAAATGCATCAGAATTTGAAGGCTGAGGAACATCTGATGCTGATTATAATATTTCACGACATGGGTAAAATACTCTATCAAGCTAACGTATTCTTGGATAGAGAGGAAGGTGTAAAGTATCTCAACTTTAAGGGGCACTTCTCAACATACTTAGCAGACGATTATCTGTGGTTGAGTGGTGGCGAACTCGATCGGATACTGATCCTTTCGACAATTCTGTATCATCACCATGCGATGGGTTTAAAGGGAAGGGGAAAGGTTAGAGAACTGCGGGTGTGAGATCTTGGGTGACATCCTTAAGAGATGGATTGCAAGTAGGTGAATTTCTACAGCACCTAAAGGGATTAAAAGATAAGTTTGAGAGTGGAAACGTGCTCGTGGTTGCTCGTGCTTTATATTTGGGATATTTCGGGAACTATGAGCAC
>CAYMEG010000186.1:0-1698 GCA_964389535.1 uncultured archaeon
TTAAAAGCGGACCCGGCGGGATTTGAACCCGCGACCTTGGGCTTAGGAGGCCCACGCCCTATCCAAGCTAGGCTACGGGTCCCTACATTACTAAGGTTAGAAGTTGAATTTAAAGTTTTCTCACTATCAGTTACCGAATTTTGAGGATAAGCACATCGATGGATTATGCTATTGCTAAGTTACATAAACTCCGTAAGGGTATGCTGGCTGAGCCTTTCAATCGTTCTCCATCTTCTTCGAACTATCGGTGGAATCTTTCCCCTCCTAATCCACTCCTCCAAAAACTTGATCGTCTTCGGATCACTTGCATATCCGCTTCCAAAATCGCCGTATTCCTGCTTTAGCTTCTCTATCTCTTCATCTCTTTCAACCTTCGCAACGATCGATGCCGCCGCAACGACGACATGTTTCTCATCGGCCTTGTGCATTGCAATAACTTCCTTGCCGGTCATCTTCTCCAAGAACTCCTTCAATCTTTCCGGTTTTATATCTGGACTGTCCACAATCGCCAAATCGGGGTTTAGCTCCTTGATTATTTTGACATAACTCTCCCTAAGCAGATCGTTTATGTTCTCAGATCTATCGATCGTCTGAGGCGATATCCTGATCGTACAGATCTTACATAACTTCTTAATTCCCTCTGCTAGTCTTTTCCTCTCTTCTGGCTTTAACTTCTTTGAATCTTTAACCCCAAAATTCTCAAGCTTCTTTAAATCATTTTCATCGCAAAGGACTCCACAAACAACCATCGGACCTATCACAGGCCCCTTTCCAGCCTCATCAATCCCAACTATCTTCATTTGATGTTAACTTCACGTAAACTCTATAAAGTTGTTACGTTATAATCGAAATATCTAAAAGATAATTCGTGCAAAACTTTGATGATGGATGAGCTCGAAAGGATAAGGAGAAAAAAGATGGAGGAGTTGATGAAAAAGATGGTAAAACCGATAAAGGTGGATAACGACAACTTCGATGAGATCATAAGCAGTAATGAGAACGTTGTTGTAGATTTCTGGGCTGAATGGTGTGGTCCCTGCAAAATCTTAGCTCCGATAATCGATGAGCTGGCCAAGGAGTATGCTGGAAAGGTTGTTTTTGCAAAGCTGAACGTTGATGAAGCGAGAAACATAGCCATAAGCTTTGGAATCTCTGCTATTCCAACGTTGATATTCTTTAAGAGGGGAAAACCAGTTGATGCTTTAATCGGTATCCTTCCAAAGGGAGAAATCAAGAGGTGGATCGATAGAATCCTTGCCACGTATCAATAAAATCTCGACCGAGCCGATGTAGAATTTGACGAAGTTTATCATCATCTTGAACTTATCTTTGGGAACCAAATCCATTAGTGCGATCTTATACATACCTTTAAACAGCTCAAAAGCCAATTCAAATACGGAAACGTTAAATCTTGCAAAATAGTCCGATTTCTGAATTAAACTGTCGATTGCAAATTTTATCACCTTAACTGCATATCTTGGAGGGAGCAATCCCGCAAAAAGCTCCGTGTAGGGGGGAAGTGTCCAAATCATGCTGATATCATCGATCTTCCTCTTGGCGCTTACGATTTTACGATAGTTCCTTCTAAACCTTCTAAGATATCGCCTCACAACCTTGATGTCCGCTTTAACCCTGTAAAGCAGCTCCTGCAAACCCCACCAGAAATCTTCTCTTTCTTTTAAACACCTTCTAATCACC
>CAYMEG010000187.1:0-1631 GCA_964389535.1 uncultured archaeon
ATAGCCCCGCCCGGATTCGAACCGGGGTCGCGGGATCCAGAGTCCCGCAGGATTGACCGCTACCCTACGGGGCTTCGATCTAGGATCGACGTTGGGAGATATAAGGATTTTGCTAATCCGATAATGATGATACGGTTAAAGCTTTATAATTCTATCGCTTTATTGTGGCAATCGATATATAACCGGCGAAATAAACCTGAATATGGACGATGCCGTGAGGGAATCCAAGGACGGTGTTCTGATAGATCTAACGGTTTCGCCAAATGCTAAGAAAACTGAGATGGTCGGTTATAACGAATGGAGAAAGACGATAGAAGTCAGGGTGAAAAGCCCGCCCAAAGGTGGTAAGGCCAACGCCGAATTGATCGAGTTCTTTCGACGGATCTTCGGCTGTAATGTGGAGATAGTAAGGGGTCAAACGTCAACGCACAAGACAATTTTAATCAAGGGACTAAACAAGAACGAAGTCCTCGAAATCCTACGAAACGTTTCTAAACAGAGTTAGAGGAGTTCGTTTCAATGATAGATTTTGCAGAGAAGTTTAAACGCATGAGCAAGCTCAAGTGGATGGTGCTCGATGCCATATTCAAAAACATGTGGGATTACAAATACGTCCCGGCTGAGATAATAGCCAAAACCGCACACATAAATCCCGAGAAGGTGGAAGGTATCCTGAAGTCACTTAAGGACGATCATCTCGTAGAGAACAAGTACACCGAATACTTGGGCAGTGCATTTACCTATCTTGGATTGTCCCTCTATTCACTCTGGAGGCTCGTAAGGAGTGATAAGGTCTCTATGCTCGGTAAGAGGATGGGAGAGGGAAAGGAGAGCATAATATTCAACTGCTACTCCGACAGATACGGGGAATGCGTGCTCAAGTTCCACAAGGTTGGCTACTCGAGCTTCAAGAAGGTCAGGGAGAAGAGAGATTACGGAACACTTCATTTCACAGTTCTGATGGTTAGATCAGCAAGGAACGAATTTCAAGCTTTAAGAAAGCTCTATGGCTATGTTAGCGTTCCAAAACCGTACGACTGGGAAGGAAATGCCGTTTTGATGGAGTTGATAGATGCAAAGGAGCTTTTCAGGGTTAAACTTAAGAATCCTAAGGAAGTTCTGGAAATGATAATCGAGGACGTGAGAACGATGTACTCCTTGGGAGTTGTTCACGGTGATCTTAGCCAATACAACATCCTCGTAAATCCGGAGGGGATATGGTTCATAGACTTCCCCCAGTACATCGATCTCGATGAGTTGGAAACCGACGAGGAGAGAAAGGCGGCCGAAGAGATATTGAAAAGAGATGTTGAAAACGTGTTAAACTACTTTAAAAAGACCTACCGCATAGAGAGGGATGTCAACGAAGTTCTGTCGTATATCAAAAACGTTTAAGTTGTGTGTTACTATAATCTGGTTAACATGCCGAAAATTATCGAAGCTATATACGAGAACGGAGTTTTTAAACCGGTAGATAGGGTTGATGTAAAAGAAGGTAAGAAAGTTAAGATCGAGACAAAAAAAGAGATCTTCGGAATTTTGAGAGATTGGGAGATTAACACACAAAAGCTTAAGAATGGGCTAAAAGATAGAGGAAAGTTTAGCAGAATAATCGACGAATTGGTAGAAAA
>CAYMEG010000188.1:0-1600 GCA_964389535.1 uncultured archaeon
TGCCGTTCAAATTTAAAATTGCTCTACCAAGCCTTTCCCTTTCAATCCCGCTCAGCCTTCGCATCTCCTCACGCATAGTTTCGATTTCTGCCTCTCTTTCAAGTTCGATGAGTTTCTTTAGCCTTTGGATGTACCCATGCAGTTTGGTGGCTCGCTTTAACGTCATCTAGAGTTACCAGTCAGATGATCGTATTTAAATAGACCATCGGGATAGAGGTTTGTAAAACTACATGAAGATTTAAATACTTCATCAACAGTGTTGCATCACTACCATCAGATCAATTCCGTAGATACTATCTCAACGCTTTCAACACCCTCGATCCCTTGAATCTTCTCGATCAGTTCGTCCCCAATTCCTCCCTCATCGGGCATAACTGCCAAAATCAGCAGAGTTTTCAGGCCGAAGGCTATCGGTTCGATCTTGTAATCTTTTATTTCAACCTTCTCCGGAGCTACCTCCCTTATCTTCTCGTAGATCTTCTCAAGATCGACATCGACATCCTCGGGCATGACCTTCAACTTCATGTACACGTTCCCCATTTCGACCACCTCATGGCCCTACAAAACCACAGTTCGGACATTTGTACGGATTCGCAAGTTTCCTACACTTCTTACATCTGTAGATAATCTGACCACATTCTGGGCATGGAAATGCCACGTAATTTGTTCCTATCAGGTTAGCACCACACGTCACACATCTTATCTCCATCGGTATCACCTCCCCTCAACCAACGTGCCTCTCGCTCTTCCTTTCGTTATATAATCTTTTACCCTATCCGCAAAGAAGCCGTTGCAGATAAAAGTATCTATCCCGTGCTCAACCATAAGCTTTGGAGCAAATTTATCCAAGCATGTCTGAATTCCGATGAGCTTCGAAGCTTGAATTCTCTCAACGAGCTTCCCGTTTAAGATTATGCCGTCAACGTTCGTAAGCTTGATAACCCTACCAGCCTTAAGCTTCGATGCGATCCAGATCGCTATGCTATCCGAAGTTACATCCCAAGAGTGAGGTAGCTCGTCATGGTTGATCAGAAGCCCGTACGGAAGCAGAACTCTGATCCCATCGAATTCGATCTCATCGAAATCCCTAGGTTTTATAGTCTTTATTCCAAAGCTTGAGATGTAGTAGCCGTACTGCTCCATAGCTAGGATAGCCATCCAGTGAGCTTCATCATCTCTAACATCGAGCTTTCTAACCAATTCGGCGAATACCCAGCCCCCGGGGATTATTAAGATATCCTCGCCCAATGATTGTAAAACGGATAGGATCCTCTTTACGTTTGATGCCACGCTTCCGCCCAGCTTCACAACTATCACGAGTTCTACGATCATAAGGCGATTTATATCGTTGGCGTATATCCATGATAAGCGTTAGTCCATTATGATTCAAAGCGTAACGTTAAGATTCCGAAGCAGGATGCTTAAAGGCAAATTAGAAGATTTACGACTTTTTTGGAGTTCAGAGGACGCTGAAAGAGGAAGGAACATGAAAGAACTTAAAAAATAAGTTGAAGAGCTTGAAAGACTTGTGTTGATAATTGTCCGAAGGGATCTGAACTAACTTCAATCAATGAGGATGAACTAACGATAAAACCGATCG
>CAYMEG010000189.1:0-1596 GCA_964389535.1 uncultured archaeon
GGATAAGTGGGCTGAGATCAGAGTTTAAAAATCAGCTGCAATCTTTTTGATGCTCTCGTTTGTGAGCTTCAATCCATAATTTTCCAAAAATCTGAAATCTTTCTCATCCAATTCAGCGGAAAACTTATAGCTGTTGAACGATTTCAGCACAACCCTTTTACTGAATCCCATTTTATTCGCTATCAGCTTCGACGCTCTATCCTTATCAAATTTTTCTGCAAATCCCTTTAGCCTTTCAAGGAACTCCTCAAGCAGATCCCTTTGAGATTCGTAGAATTTTACGTTCGAAGCTAGGGAACAGCAGGGATAATCACCTATGATCTCCCTAAATTCCATATGTTTGAATCTACCCTTTAGAATCGTAAAGTAAGGTTCCCATATGGCTATGGCATCGAATTCGCAAGCTTTAAAGTTCTTGATCATATTTTCAGGGGAATGAATGTATTTAAATGATAGTTCTGAAATCTTAAAGCCCAACTTCTCCAAAAAAAGCTTTAAATTACTTTCCATCGCTGAAAGCTCGGAAGTTGCAAAAGTTTTGCATTCCTCAAGATCCTTCTTCATCACGACACCACTGCCATTGAAAGCGACGATGCAGTGGATCCTTATCGATCTTAAGGTTAGAGCGAACATCGTCTGAGTTACGAATGGGGAGACACCGATATCTATCAGCCCCATAGCCAGAGATTTCGTCAGATCGAGTGCGCTATCGAAAACCTTAACCTTGGCATTCATCTCATCGCAGGTAAGCAGAACGTGAGGGTATTCCGAAGCTCTCAGGACTCCAATCCTAACGACACCCTCGATCGGCTTCGGTGCGAATTCAAAGAACCATACCCGATAGGACTTCCCGGCAATTCTCTCCCTGACTATAAGCCCCTCACCCTCAAACCTCTGAAGTATCTCGGAAACCGTCGACTTTGACAGTTTAAGTACCTTCGGTATCTCGCTCTGCAAGACTCCCTCTTCTTTCCTTTCCTTTAAAAGTTCGATTATCCTACGCTCGGCTGTCATGGTCAAAGCTCGAAGGTATCTTTGGCTGTAACCTTCAGCCTGTCCTTGAGTTCGAAAAGCTGAACCTCCACCCTATTACCTTCGATGTTGAGTATCATGAATGAAGGAATCAGACTTCCACCTCCACCGCTCCAAACGCCCGTAGCTGAGCCCGGGTTTACTAGAAGAATCTCATCGAAATGTATGTCTGGGCTGTGGGTATGTCCGTGGATCAGCAGATCGACTCCCAAATCCTCGGCTATCTTCTTAAGCTGTTTTCTGTTTCCCCTCGGATAAACCTGATGCCCATGAACGATTCCCAGCCTTACACCTTCAACCTTAAGTGTTTGGGTTTCGGGCAACGGAAGGTGATCCATGTTTCCGCAAACGACAACAAACTTATCCCCCAAGCTTTGTAAATAATCCAAAACCTTTCTATCCGTTAAATCGCCGGTGCAAGCTACAAGATCGAATCTCTGTGAGGAGATGAAGTCGTCGATCTGCTTTGGCAACCAATCCGCCCTCCTCGGTATGTGTGTGTCACCTATCACGAGCACCTTCATATCATGAACTCTCCTTTACGTTATGTTAGATTTACCGTTC
>CAYMEG010000190.1:0-1592 GCA_964389535.1 uncultured archaeon
AGTCATCACCCCGAATTTGTCATGTTAAATACTGCTTAATAAATGTTGTTATTATCGTCGAACATCGATGTAACGTAGGCTCGAAAAATTGGATAGTTAACGAAATAGAGTTCAGCAATTCTTAAAATCATGCAGAACAGGTAAAACTCCACGATCGCTGAGATTAATAGCGGTAGTATGCACATGCAGAGAATTATTCACCTACAAAGAATATTACGAAGTATGCATACGGGATCGGCCAATGTGCCTATCGAGGAGCCAGATCAAGCTTCCCTAAATCAGATGTCTTTAAATTTCCATTTACTGAATGAAGTAGAATACCTCTTTAAAACTGAAAGACCGTAAATACCAGCGATTGAAGCTGTTAGAACAGGCATGATGCGTATCATGTAATGTAGAATTTCATCTTCGATGAACATCTGATGAAGTAACAACTCAACCGCTAAAAGAAAGAAGATAAGTGCCGTAACCTTTGCAATTGAGATGTCACCTTCGATGCTATCCGTGCAAAAGCCTAGGATTCCAACCGCTATCGCCTTGAATTTATATAACAACAACAATTACACCAAGGGTTGCCAAGGTGGCTCCGCTAAATACCCTGAGTGTAACCCTCTCCTCCATCATGACCGCAAACAGCTGAGCTATTATAGGATAGATCGAAGATAGCGTTGCAACTCTCGTCGCAGATGAAAGTCCCAAAGCCAAGACGAACGCATAGTTTCCAACTATCAGCACGAAACTTGATGCTGACATCCATTTAAGGCAATTTGAATCGATAACAAAACCCCTTTTGATTAAAATCGGAAGCAAAATCATTGATACAATCAAGAATCTAAATCCTGCAATTGCTTCAGCTGGAAGAAAGTTCGTGAGATGTTTCACGATCATTATACTGAAGGACCAAGACATCGCAGCCAAAGCTGCGAATATATATCCCAAGGGCTGATTGTAGCCTTCACCCTCAACTATCAGATGTATCGCTAGGATGATCATCACGGCACCCAGCACAACGTTCAACTCAAATCTATTGAACAGTATGGCGTTCCACAAAGCTACGAATAGAGGATAGGTTGATGAGATTGGAACGGCTCTAGCAACACCGCATCTTTTTATAGCATCCATATATAACATATCTCCTATAAAAAATGCAAATATTGCAGAAATCGCAACAAGGATCCAAATCGTCTGATCCGTTTCAGTTATGATATCCATCAACTCGTTTTTTGCTAACATTATTAAAATAAATCCAAACGCTGTAAGGCTAACTCTAACGAAGTTTGCGTTAACTACACTCGCATCCCTTAGTCCTATCTTGTATATGGCTCCATTCGCTGCCCAACAGAATGCAGAGAATAAAGCTAAGGCTTCTCCGATCATTTTAAGATGAATTGCTCGGTAGTTTCAAAAATCTTAATACGTTAATTCTCAGCCTTCTAACGTTTGAAAACTTCTACGATGAGTGCTGGGATTGTTGGCGTTAACTTGACCAACCGTAAGACAGAGAAATTGAGAATATATTAAAACCTTGTAATCGAATGATCGCTGTGGATGTCTTGAAAAGGATTGAAAGAGCGGAAGAGCTGTATAAGAAA
>CAYMEG010000191.1:0-1561 GCA_964389535.1 uncultured archaeon
GTCAAGAGAAGATTTTAACCGACCTCTTTCAAAAATTTCCTTATCGCAAGCAGATCTAGGCGAGACTGTGGTTTCACGATCCTCTTAACAGGATCGGCAAAGAGAACGTTGTTTTTAATCAGAAATCTAATTTCGTCCGTAATGTATCTATACTCGATGTACTCCGATTCTTCAAACTTCCTCAGGTATCCCAAAACTCTCTCGTATAGATCCCTATCGACGTTTTCGAGTGGGAGGATGGCATCAAACAACTGTCCGAGTCGAATTTTGAGCATCTCATCGCAGAACGACCTTAAATCCTTGCCCATCGATTTGATCCTTACAGCTTCAACCAGATATACGGTTTTCCCTCCGAGATATTGCCAAATCAATTCGATCTGATCATTGCTAAACTCATACTTCTTCAAAAAACCCTTAGTTGTATTATAATCGAAGTCATCTACAAGTATATAGCGACATCCTCCGTGGAGCATAGCCTCCTCGTAGACTTTCTCTATGAAAACGGAATCACTCGTAATTGCAAAAACATGCGCAAGGTGCCTCTTCTTGGTTAAACTTACAAAGAGGTTGAACAACCTATAGATCAATAGTTCATCGATCTTCAAGTCACCAATTACCTGAAGCTCGTCCAAGATCAATACCGGAATTTTTCCCTTATCTCTTATCCTTTCAAAAACTTCTATTATATAGGCAAATACGTTTTCGGTTTCTCTCTCCTTTAACATCTCCGCAAGCAGATCCTTGGGAATGGGAATACCGCTCAGATGTAAGCTCTCTAAGGCTTTAACGATGAACTTCGTGTAATCCGTAACCCTCTTTCTATGTACCTCGAACAGAACCTTGATAAAATCTTCATAGCTCGCAACGAATTTTTCTCTCAGATCGATGCAAAACGTAACGAAATCCTTCGGTAAGGATTTGATTATCTCAATCATCAACGTCGATTTTCCAGAGTTGATTGGCCCATAGATGAAGTTTATCAGATCTGGACGAGTGTTTAAAATGCCAACGATTTCATCGATCTCCCTCTTTCGATCGTAAAATTCGATGTCGACCATTACCTTACGATACAACACTTATGCTTAAAGTATGTTATCTTTCAAAATCCCAATCGTTGCTTAATCGAAAAGCACCAAACAAACCATGATATTCTTAATCACAGACAAGTTAAAAAAATAATTAAAATTCGATCTCACCGGTTCTGATTCTAATAGATTTTTCTACTGGTAGAATGAAGATCTTTCCATCGCCATATCTTCCAGTTCTTGCATTTTGGGTTATCGTCTCAACAACAGCATCTATATTATTTTTTACTAAGAATATCTCTATCTTTGGTAGCAGATCTACACTCATTTTTCCACCTCTGAATTGGAGAATGATAACTTTTTGTTCACCTCTTCCTTTGACTTCATTTACGGCCATCGCCACATAGTCCTTTGCCTCTAGCGCCTTCTTCATATCTTCAAGGCCTTATCACAGCTAACACCATCTTCATGTGTACGCTGCGACACATCTAATCTAACGTACTCCTCATGACCAACCCTTAACCCGACCGCAGCAT
>CAYMEG010000192.1:0-1560 GCA_964389535.1 uncultured archaeon
AACGGTCTTTCAAATGTACTCGGAGCATTCACGGCTGAAAAATCTGAAGCTGAAAGGAAGTTGGCTGAAATTCAGAAGGCCATGGTATTTTATCCTCAATTAAGAAAAACCGAGCTTTATAGAGACATGTTAAGATCGACCATTATGAGCGGTATCCTAGACGGTGTAGCTACGATTGCAGGATCGATCGTTCCCGTAATTCCATTTATAATAGCATTTTTCGTCGGAATTGGTAAGATGAATGCGCTGATACTGGCAATAATTCTGACAACTCTACTCCTGTTTACGATAGGTAGCTACATCGGAAAGATATCGAGGGAAAATCTGATCTTAGCTGGAACTAAGATGGCTGTTGCTGGTATAGCAACCGCCTTGATCTGTACGCTTATTGAGAGATCAATTCCAACTTGATTTAGGACAATTCAAAATATACAAAATTAAAAATATTTTATCTTAAAATAAATCTTAAGACTTAAATAAAAATCTATAGTTGTTCTCTATAAGCCTTTAAAACTGCGTTAACTATCTTCTCTCTGGCTTGCTTATTTGTTGGATGGAAGATGTCTTGGTAGGTTCCATCCTTGTTCTTCCTGCTTGGCATACTTACCCAGAGACCCTTCTCATTTTCCAATATCTTGATGCCCTTTACTACAAACTCCCCATCCAAGCTCACAGATGCATACGCTTTTACTGCTCCATTTCCCTTTGTCTTATATATTCTAACTTCCGTAATCTCGGCCAATTCCAACTCCTCCGATTTGTTTCATTGAGTTTGGTTGAAAGGATATTTAAACTTTACCTATAGAATTCTTAAACATTATATATTTTATTAAATATATATTAATATTCAAATCTAACCCCCCCAGCTCCGATCTCAACCAAAAATCCGTTAAGTGTCTCCGCAGCCTTTTTAATCGATTTATCATCACCAATTCCTATAACACATCCTCCTCCGCCGGCTCCAGTCAGTTTTGCCGAGACACCAAGTTCGGCCAATCTTTCAACCGTTTCATCGATCTTCCTCGTACTCACACCTAAAGCCTTGAGCATGCACTGGTTTAAAAAGAATAACTCTGAAATGGTTTTGATATCCCCTTTTTCCAACGGTTCAACGGATTTGAGAGCAATTGCATCGATTACATCGAAGATCCTTTCGATGATCTCCGGATGTCTCTTTCTAAGCTCGGCAACTCTTCTGACCATCTCAGCAGTTATCGAGCTTTCGCCAGTATTTATCACGAGCAACCTAACTCCATCAATCTTTATCGACTTTCTGTCCGGAATCAACCATGCTCCACCGAATGTTGCTATGAACGGGTCGGTTCCACTTCCGATTCCTTGTACATCCAATTCCACTTTTCTTGCGAGCTCGAATATGTCCTCGTTGCTCAGTCCAGCTTCAAATTCACCATCCAAAGCCTTCAGAACAGCCACAGTTACTGCCGCAGAACTTCCCAAGCCTGAAGCTATGGGGATCTCACTTTCGATCTTGATTTCCACTCCATTTATCTGTTTAACCTCGCTGAACCTCTTTATCGCATAAGAAACGTACGGATGAAC
>CAYMEG010000193.1:0-1544 GCA_964389535.1 uncultured archaeon
GCAATGGTGTAAGCCAAATCGTAGCTTAAGCCATACCTCTCAACGTATCTCTTAGCTCTGTCCTCTATGAGCTCCGGAATCTCCACATCAAGCATCTCTTTAGTAATCCTAACAGGAGGAACATCCGTTTCTGGATACATCCTCGCAGCTCCGGGCAAAGGCCTTAGGTAGGAGGTTGTTCCATCCTCGTTCGCCTTCCTCGTTTCCTCCGGAACTCCAATTAGGCAATACTCAGCCCTCTCAATTATTCTCCGCAATGCTCTTTCAACCCTCATCTCATCTCCAGCGGCTATAACTACAGCGTCTTCATCGCTTGCATCGACCTTCTCCTTCAGCTTTGCAACCTCCTCCTCACTGATTCCATATTTGGGCAGTTCGTCGGTGTGGAATATCCCACCTAAACCGAACATCTTTGCTATGTCTGCAAATTCAGTTCCGAGTCTTCTTCCCGGCTGAATTTCCCTGCCAACGATACCAGCGAACTTCTTAAGCAGAATAGCCTTAACCTTACCACCGCTCTTAATAGCTTTCGCTATAACCTTCGATTTTGTGTTTGCAAATACATCAGTTACATCAAATACCTCACTAACGACCGAAGCTCCTCTTGCCCTGAGTTCATCCCTAATCTTCAGCAGATTCAGCTGTCTAATTACCTCATACTCGACGATCTTATCAAGGATATCCAGATCCTGAACGCCCTTGATCTCTATTCTCGCTCCATCCCTTATGGATATGTTCACATCCTGCCTTATCGTTCCAAGTCCTCTCTTCACCTTCCCAGTCGATCTCAGTATCATTCCAAGCTTCTTAGCTACAGCTTTAGCCATCTTTGGAGTTGTTATGTCTGGATATGTGCCTATTTCAACCAACGGGATTCCCAATCTATCAAGAGAATATATCACAACGTTTCCCCTATCTTCGATTTTTCTACAAGCTTCCTCCTCCAAACAGAGTGTCGCTATTCCAATTTTTTGTCCATCAACTTCTATCCAGCCATCGAATGCTATAAGAGCCGTTCTCTGAAATCCAGTGGTGTTACTTCCATCTATAACGATCTTACGCATCACGTGAACTTCGTCGACGAATTCCATGTTTAACATCTTACCGATGAGAATCGCAATCTGAAGGGCTTCCATGTTGAGCTCTCTTGGCGGTTCTTCATCCGCCTCAACCAAACATGTCGTATCGTAAGACTTGTAGATAAACTTCTTGCTTCTCATTACCTCCTCCTTAGCCGCCCTATCTTCTTCACCTATCTCACTTCTTTTGAGTCTGAGATATCGGAAAAACTCGTAGTTCGATTCTTCAACATCCCTTTGAACGGTTGGACAGTAGCAGAAGAGCTTGTGCTTTGTGTCGAGTTGCTGATGAATTTCAATACCAACCCTCAAGCCTACAGCATTGTAGTCGATTTCCATCGTTATCTATTTGACAAATAACTTAAAACGATTTGCGGTTACGAATTCGTTTTATCTACTGTTGTCAATAATCAAGCATCTACCAAAATCGATCATAAATCGCTTGTACCACTCAGATTGCTTCGG